>CAZJZC010000008.1:0-30033 GCA_964550365.1 uncultured Gemmatimonadales bacterium
GACCTCCTTCCACTCGGTGACGTCCTCGCCGATGGTGATGAGGTGCGAGATCTCGGTGTCGTCCTGCCGCATGGGGATCTTGGTGACGCGGTAATGCCGGTCGTCCTCGCCGACCGACTCGTAGACCTGCAGCCGGCCCGAGGCGAACACCTCGTCGAACTCGCGCCGCAGGCGATCGCGGGGCTGACGCTGGAGCACGTCGAAGATGGGCCGCCCGATCGCCTGCTCGCGCGGGATGCCCTGGGTGCCGGTCTCGCGCTTGCGGTTCCAGGCCTGCACCCGGTACTGGCGGTCGATCACGTACAGGCCGACCGGCAGGGAGTCGATGACCTTGGCGGTGAAGCGGCGCTGTTCCTCGATCTCGCGGGCCCGGCGCGCCACCTCGAAGGCCAGGTCCTTCGACAGCTCCTTGGACGCCAGCAGGGGCGAGAGCACGTTGGCGATGACGTTGAGCACGTCCTTGGCCATGGCCTCGCGGCCGTCGCGCGGCACCCGCACCTCGAGCAGGCCGAGCCGTTCGCCCTCGTGATTGAGCGGCACCCGCAGGTCGATCTGGTCCCAGCTCTCGCCGGGCGCGTCGGCGGCGCCGGACCGGATGGTGTCGGCCATGCGCGCCGCGTCGGCCGCCGACGGCGCGTCGTCCGTCCCGGCCACCGCGCGGTAGCTCCGCCCGTCGTCCTCGCGGACCCACAGCCGGGTCACGCTGGCCGCCAGGCCGCTGCGCAGCAGCGCGACCAGCGACTCCATCGCCGACTCGGAGAAGACGCCGGCCGAGAGCGCCGCCGTGACGTCGGAGAGCAGCTGGAGGCCGGGGTGGGTCGGCGCCGGCGTGGCGCGACCGCGGCGGTCGCTGGTATCGTCGGGCATAGGGTGCAAACTTGGGGAGCGTGATGCACGGGGGCAAGCACGAGGGGCGCGCGCGCCGATGAACCGGCGGGGGTTCCTCCGGCTGGCCGGCCTGGCGGCCGTGGCGCCCGCGTTCCAGCGGGCCCAGGCGGGGGCGGCGGGCGCGGGCGGGTGGCGCTGCGTCCTCGACGGCGGCCTCCGCTGGAGCCTCACCGGGCCGGGCGGCGCGCTGGTCTCGGCGGCGGAGGTCGTCATCGAGACCGCCGGCCAGCCGCCCGTGCCGCTCGGCGCGCTGGCGGGCGTGCGGCGCTTCCGCGGCGGCAGCCGCCAGCGGCCGGCGCACGCGGTGGTGGGCCGGGCCGGCGATCTCGAGGTCACGGTGCAGTGCGCCGAGGGCGGAGCGCCGCGGCTCGACGTGGCCGTCCGCGGCCTCGGCGATCCCCGCCAGCTGGTCGCGGTACGCTTCGTCGACCAGGCGCGCACGGCCGCGAACGCGGCCTGGCTGGGCGGCCGGCGCTCGCAGGATGCCTGCCGCGTGAGCGCCCTGCCGGCCCGCGACGGGGCCGTGGGTCACTGGCAGTTCGCGCTGCTGGGCCCGGGCTCGCTGGCGGCCGCGTTCGGCGAGACCGGCGGGGGGGCCGGCGAGTTCACGGTCGAGGGGCGCGCCTGGTCGGCGCGCGCCCGGTTCGCCCGCCGGGCGGTGGGCGCCGACGAGCGGCCGGCGGAGACATCACTCACCCTGCTGCCGGACCCCGACCCTTTCGGCGCGCTCGGGGCCGAGATCGCGGGGCGGCTTCCCGCCCCGCCGCCGCCCCTGTGGGGCTGGCGCAGCGGCCCGGGGTTCGGCGCCGCCGTCACCGAGGCCGACCTGCTCGAGGCGCTCGAGCGCCTGCGCCGCTCCCGGCCGGCCGAGGGCGCGGTGGTGCTGCTCGACGACGGGTATCAGCGCAGCCCCGGCGACTGGGACGTCAACGAACGCTTCCCGCACGGCCACCGCTGGCTCACCGCGCGGATCCGCGAGGCGGGATTCGAGCCCGCGCTCTGGCTGGCGCCCTTCCTCGCCACCCGCCGCTCCGGCATCCCGGCCACGCATCCCGAATGGCTGCTCCCGGGCGACGGCGCGCCGGTCGCCTTCGACGGTCCCGCGCACTGGGGCGGTCCGGCGCTCGTCCTGGACGCGGCGCGCCGGGACGTGCAGGACTGGCTGCGGCTCATGGCGCGGCACGCCGTCGAGGAGTGGGGGTACGCCGGCCTGGCGCTGGACCATCTCCAGGCGGGTGCGGCCGCGGGGCACGCCGGCCGCGCATCGGCGCCCCACGAGACGCTGCGCGCCGGCCTGCGCGCGCTGCGTGCCGGCGCCGGCCGCGCCGCCATCATCGGTGCGCGGGTGCCGCTGCAGCCGGCCCTCGGCCTGCTGGACCACGTCGTCATCGGCGACGAGACCGCGCGCACCGGCGCCGAGGTCGCCGAGTCGGCCGAGGCGCTGGCGGCCCGCGCGCCGCTGCGCCGGAGGGCCTGGCAGAACGGACCCGTCGCGCTGTCGCTCGGCGAGCCGCTGTCGCTCGACGAGGCCCGGGCCTGGGCCTCGTGCGTGGCCGTCTCCGGGAGCGTCACGCTGGCAGGCGACCGCCCGGGCACGCTCGACGAGGAGCGCGCGGCCATCGCGGCGCGGACCGTCCCGGCGATCACGCTGGCGGGCGGCCCGCCGTCCGTGCCGCGGCCCGGCGCGGGCCGCCCATGGCAATGGCTGACCGGCGACGGACGCGACTGGTGGACCCTGGCGCTGGTCAACTGGGACGACGAGCCGCACCGGCAGAGCGTGGACCTCGCCGCGGCCGGCCTGCGGGGGCCGCTGGCGGTCTACGACGTCTGGGCGGGCGAACGACGGCCCAACGTGTCCGGCGTGGTGTCCCTGGTGGTGGCGGCCCGCAGCGGCGTGGTCCTGGGCCTGCGCCGCCCGCGACCGTTCCCCTTCGTCCTCGGCAGTTCGCGGCACGTGGTGCAGGGCGCGGCGGACATCGCCGAGGAGCGATGGGACGCCGGCCGCCGCGTGCTGCGCGGCCGCTCGGGCCGGCTGGACGGGCGCCCCTACGTCCTGACGCTCGCCGTGCCGGCCACGATGCATCCCGTGCGGTGCGCCGCCGGCCCGGGCTGCAGCGTGGCCCACGTCCACGCGCGCCAGGGGGCAGTGCGGCTCGAGATCACCGGCGCGGGCGACGGCGTGGAGTGGGAAGTGGGGTTCTGACCGGGCACGGCCCTGACCGGGCGCGGCCGAGCGGTCAGGGCACCATGCCTTCGGCGCCGGTCGCATCCAGGAAGCGGGCGTAGAGCGGCGGCGGAGAGGTGGCGAGCAGGCGTCGGCGCAGCGCCGGCGCCTCGTCAGTGCCCGCGCGAGCCAGGCCGAACCAGAGCCAGGCTTCGGCCTCCAGACGGGTGACGCCGCAGGCATCCGCGTCGGCCGCGGCGGCCAGTTGTCGAAGACGCGCGATGCCGCGCCGCACGTCGCCGCCCGCGATGCCGGGGCGGAACAGCAGGGACTGCCCGTCGATCAGGACGACCAGTTGGTCCCGGGGCCCGCGCCGCAGGGCCTCGTCGAGCAGGCCGGCCGAGCGCCGCCCGTAGCGGATGACGTTCCATGGCGCTGAGCCCGGGATGTGATAGGCCCACAGGGCCGAGAGCAGGGCGTATTCCCGCGCCGAGCCGTCGCGCAGTCCGCCGGGCAGTCCCGCGATCCACTGCCGTTCGCGCGTCAGGGCATACAGGCGGAAGCGCGCCAGCAGCGAGTCCTCGCGCGTGGGGGCCGCCGAGTAGAGCCGCACGAGTGCCACGGTGTCCATGGCCGCGTAGGCCTGGTGCACCGGCTGGGCGAAGCACACGCTCAGCAGCAGCGCCGCCGGGCTCATGCCGGCCTCGGCGGGCGCCGGCGCGGCAGGCCCCACCGTTCGTCGGGGCCGGCGCGGCCGTCGACGAGGACCAGGCGCGGGGCGTCGCCCGGCGCGCCGAGGAACGCGAGCAGGCGGTGCAGTTCGGCGGTCTCGCCGCCGGTGGCGCGGGGGTGCGGCGTGCCTCCGGCGAGCTGCAGTGTGGGGCGCGCCTCGTGGAAGCCGGCGGCACGCAGGGCCACGGGCCACCAGAGCTTGGGCGAGGGGAGCACCCGGTCGAGCCGGCGCCAGCGATCGGCCGGGACGTCGTCGAGGCCGTCGTCCGCCGTGTGCAGGCGTCCTTCCGGGTAGTAGATGAGCAGGGTGGACGGGTCGCGGGCCATGCGGCGCGCCGTGCCGCGGATGGTCGCGCTCCGCCGGCCGGCGTCGCCGGGCGGCAGCGGCAAGGCGCCGAGCACGCGGAAGAACGGGAAGCGGTCGAGATCCGCCATCCACACTTCGACGCGGCGACGCAGCAGCCGCTCGGCGATCACGCCAAGCACGTACGAATCGTGGAACACATGGTGGTTGGCGTACAGGACCACCGGCACGCCCGGGGGCGGCGGCTCGAAGGCCCCGACCCACTCGATGCGGCGAAAGCTGCGTCGCAGGGACCGGGCGATGAGCGCGTAGCCGGCGCGACGAGCCAGCCCCACGCTACGAGGCCCCGGCCGGACGCGCAGGCGCCGGCCCCCTCGATCGCAGGACCACGAGCGGCAGGGCGACCGCGGCCAGGCCCATGAGCGTGGCCAGGACCAGCCCGGCCTGCAGACAGATCCCCACCGCGAAGAGCCCGTTGATCAGCCACAACCGCGCGGTCCATGGACCGGCCTCGACCACGCGGCCGCCGAGAAGCCGCTCGAAGCCGGCGGTGATGACCAGCGCGGTCACGGACCATCCGAACCAGTTGATCAGCGGCATGGCATAGAAGACACCAGGCTCCTGCCAGACCCAGATGGGGAAGCCCTCGCTCATGGCGGGCTCGAGCGCCACATCCCAGAGCACCATGTAGAACGCCGCGAGCGCCACGCGCCGCCAGCCGCGCAGGTGCAGCGCCGTCGCGAGGGCGAACGAGAGGATGGCGGCGGCGTACCAGGAGGGCGGTATGGCCCACGGGACGCGCCCCAGGATCTTGGGGCCGAGGAAGTCGGTGTACGCGTAGTCGCCGAACGGCAGGCCCGTGGCCGTGCCGACGAGTTCGGCCGCGGCGCCGACCACCGAACCGAAGCCGGCGAAGGCCAGCGAGCGGGCCGGTCCGAGCGACGGCAGGAACGCGAGGAAGGCCGCCAACGGCAGGGTCACCACGTAGACCCAGGTCGGCCAGCTCATCAGCCTCGGCAGCAGCGGGCCGACGCTCACCGCGACCGAGGGCGCCAGGCGCAGGGCCACCATGCCGGCCAGCGAGAAGGCGACGGCGCCGGCGAACAGCGCTGCGACCGGGACGAGGGCACGCGGCGCGCGCGCGGCCGCGCTCACGCGCGCGCCCGGCGGGCCAGCCGGAGGGATCGCGGAGGCCGCGGCTGATGCGGTCGGCCGGGCTGGAACGGCGCGGCCGCGGCTTCGACGAGGAACCGGGTCTCGGCCAGCGGCGGGCAGCCGTCCCGCGGCGCCGGGGCGCCGCGCTCCTCGGCGGCGAGCGCCCGCGCGGCGAACCACAGCTTGCGCGGCGCCGACGTGACGGCGCGCCGCGACACGGAGTCGTAGCCGGCGCGCGCGATGACCCGGCCGATGTCGGCGTAGATCAGTCGCGCGGCGCGGATGGCCGGCCGGCAACGCGCCGGCAGGCGCTCGATGCCCTGATCGGCGCGGGCATAGAGCACGTCGGCGGCGCCGAGGAGGCGGCGGACCACGCGGCCCAGCGCCGGCGTGAAGACCGGCCGCGCCAGGAAGGCGTCGGGGTCGAGCCCTTCGGCGCGCATCCAGGTCGACGGCAGGTACAGCCGGCTCTTGCGGGCGTCCTCGCCCACGTCGCGGGCCACGTTGGTCAACTGCATGGCCAGGCCGAGGTCGCAGGCCCGCGCCAGCGTCTCGGCGTCCCGGCGGCCCATGATGATGGTCACGGCCGCGCCCACGCACGAGGCGACCCGCGCCGCGTAGGCGTAGAGGTCCGACTCGGTCCGGTAGCGCCGCCCTTCGACCTCCCAGGCGAACCCTTCGATGAGCGCGTCGAACACGGTCCGCGGGATGCGGTACGCAGCGACCGTGCGGCTCAGGGCGTAGTCGCCCGCGGCCAGCGGCTCGCGGCCCGCATAGACCTGGTCGATGCGGACGGTCAGCGCACGGAGCGTCCCCGGTCCCGGCCGACCGGTATCGACGGCGTCGTCGGCGGTCCGGCAGAAGGCGTACACGGCCGCGAAGGCGTCGCGCTGGTCCGGCGGCAGCAGTTGGCCGGCGGCCCAGAAGCTGCGCGATCCGCGCCGCAGCAGCTCATGGCAGACCGCCAGGTCGGCGGCCAGCCGCGGATCAGCGGAGCGCATCGGGAGCCGGTACGACGGCGTCGAGGACGCGCGCCGACGACAGCACGCCGGGCACCCCGGCACCGGGATGGGTGCCCGCGCCCACCAGGTACAGCCGGTCGATGTCCTCGCTGCGGTTGCGGGGGCGGAACGCGGCGCTCTGCGTCAGCACCGGTGCGAAGCTGAACGCGGCGCCGTTCACGCTGAGGTAATCGTCCGAGAAGTCCCGGGGCGTCATCACGCGCGAGGTGACGAGCGACCGCGACAGGCCGGGCAGGACCGTGGCGTCGAGGTACGCCTCGAGGCGGCGCCGATACGGCTCGGCCTCGGCCGTCCAGTCCACGGCGCCGCCGAGGTGCGGCACCGGCGCCAGCACGTAGAAGCCGTCGCGGCCGGGCGGCGCGAGCGACGGGTCGGTGGCCGTCGGCCGATGCAGGTAGAGACTGAAGTCCTCGGCCAGCACCCGGCGCTCGAAGATGTCCTCGAGCAGCGCACGGTACCGCGGTCCCAGCAGGATGGTGTGGTGCGCCACGTCGTCCCACCGTCGGTCGGCACCGAAGTACCACACGAACAGACCCATGGAGAACTTCGAGCGGGCGATGCGCGCGTCGGTCCAGGTCCGACGCCATCGGGCGGGCACCAGCTCACGGTAGGTCCAGGCCGCGTCGGCGTTCGAGACGACCACCTCCGCCGCCATCGTCGAGCCGTCGGCCAGGCGCACCCCGGTAGCGCGGCCGCGCTCGACCGCGATCTCCCGCACCTCGGTGCCGAGCCGCACCGACGCGCCGAGGGACTCGAGCACGCCGACCATGCCCCGCACCAGGGCCCCGGTACCGCCCATGGCGAAGTGCACGCCCCACTGCCGTTCGAGGAACGCGATGAGGCAGTAGATCGAGGTGACGTCGAACGGGTTGCCGCCGACGAGCAGCGGGTGGAAGCTCAGCACCTGCCGCAGCCGCGGGTCGCGTACCAGCGAGGCGACCATGCCGTACACCGTGCGGTAGCTCTTGAGGCGGACCATGTCGGGGACGATGCGGGCCATGTCCCACAGCGAATCGAACGGCACGTGGGCCAGCTGCTCGAAGCCGACGCGGAAGATGCGCTCGCTCTCGGCCACGAAGCGCTGGTACCCGTCGACGTCGCCCGGCGCGAGGGCCGCCACGCGCGCGCGCATGGCCTCGGCCGAGCCGTCGTAGTCGAACACCGCACCGTCGTCGAAGCGGATGCGGTAGAACGGACTGACCGGGACCAGCGTGACATCGTCGGCCAGGCGGCGACCGGCGAGGCGCCACAGGTCCTCGAACAGGAACGGCGCGGTGATGACCGTCGGCCCGGCGTCGAACACGAAACCGTCCTGCCGGAACACCCGGGCCCGGCCGCCCGGCTGGTCGAGCCGTTCGAGCACGGTCACCCGGTAGCCGCGCGCCGCGAGCCGGATGGCCGCGGCCAGTCCGCCAAAGCCGGCGCCGATGACGACGGCGCGCGCCGAGGCCGCCGCGGCGCTCCGGAGCGACGCCCGGGCCAGCCCTGCCGGCGCGCTCACGCCGCCCGCCGCCGCAGGCGCGCCAGCGCGGCCGCCGGGGAGTCGGTGTCGGCGGCGAGCGAGGCGCCGATGCGCACCAGCGTCCGCCGGTACCGCGCGGCGCCGCGGCCGCCGACCAGGATGGGCACCTCCGGCGCCGCGCGGCGCAGCAGGGCCAGCTCGTCTCCCAGGCGGGACCCGCTGTCAGGGCAGGTGATGCTCAGCGCCACGAGCCGCGCCCCCGACTGGGCGACGGCGGACGCCAGCGCATCGGCCGGCACGCTGGCGCCCAGGTACAGCACCCGCCAGCCATCGGCCCAGGCCGCCGCGGCCACGCTCATGGCGCCGAGCTCGTGCAGCTGCCCGGCCGGCGTGGCGACCACGACGGTTGACGCACCCGGTGGCGAGCCGACGGACCGAGGCAAGCCGGCCAGCACGCCGCGCACGATGGCCGACGCCAGGTGCTCGTGCGCAACGCCCAGACGGCCGGAATGCCATTCCTCCCCGACGGCCTGCATCAGCGGCACCAGCACCGTGGCGATGAGCGCCGGCGCCGGAAGGCTCACCGCCCGCGCCCGCACCAGCCCCTCGAACCGGTCCATCTCCAGGTCGCGCACCGCCGTGAGCATCTCCTGCAGGGACGCCGGCTTCTCAGGGGCTCGCGAGGGCGCCGAGGCCGGGGATCCGTCCTCGGCGATCAGCGCGGCGAGCTCGATGGTGGACAGCGACGCCACCTGGCCGATGCTCCGCCCCGCCCCGGTCGCTCCCTTGAGCAAGACCAGCCGCTCGAGATCGGCGTCGGAGTAGAGCCTGCGACCCGACGGCGAGCGCGCCGGCCGGACCGCGCCGTAGCGCGACTCCCAGGCGCGGATGCCCTCGGGTGTCAGTCCGGCCCTGCGGGCCACCACGCGGATCGGGTGGCGCGGCGTCTGCTCGGTGGCGGGGCGGCTCGGGTTCATGTACAGAATATATCCAGGATATCAGCTATACACAACGACCCGCGTTCCGCCTCGCCCGCGGCGCCGGCGGGCACGTCGCGCCGCATCCGGTGCGCGGTCGTGCCCCGTCGCCGATGCCGTCGCGCTACCGCCGCGTCGCGCGAGGCGCGCGCGGGCATGGTCGGACCGGACTGCCGCGCCGGCACGCGATCCGCGGCGCGTCCTCCTGCCGGACGCAACGTCGGGGCGCACGGTGGCGCGCTGATGCCGGCGGCATCGCGCGACTCACAACTGCGCGTGCGACGGGAGGGACTCCCTCTCTTTCCCCTCGCATCATGGCCGACTACCTTGCGTTGGAATGACGCGCCGACGCGGGTTCACGCTCATCGAACTGATGATGGTCGCGGCCATCATCGGCCTGCTCGCCCGCATCGCCATCCCGCGGGTGAGCGACGCCGTGCGGCGCGCGCGCGCGACGAGGGTCATCGGCGACTTCCAGGCCATCCGGATCGCCGCGTTCGACTACCACGCCGCCAGCGGCGAGTGGCCTCCCGACTACGGCGCGGGGACCATCCCGCCCGAGCTGGTCGGCTCCCTGCCCGACGGCTTCAGCTTCAACCGCGACGGGTACACGCTCGACTGGGAGAACTGGAGTCTGCCGGGCGGCACGCCGACCCAGCCCTCGACCGGCATCCTGCTCGGGATCTCCGTGACGGTGGACGATCCGCAGATCGGCGAGGCGGTGATCCGGATGCTCGGCGACGGGGCGGGCGTGCGCTACGCGATGGGCAACACCTACACGTTCATGATCGTGGCGATCGGCACGGCGCTGTGACCGGACCGCCCGTTCCGCCCCCGCCCGCGCCGCGGCCGTCGCCCGACCCCGGACGTCAGCCCGACAGGCACAAGCTGTACGACGCCTGGTCGAAGGTCATGGACGAGGCGAAGGAGAAGGCCGAGGAGGCCCGCGCACCCCGGCCGGTCGTCCGTCGCGGGGCCAAGCCCTACATCGCCGGCGTGCTGGTCCTGGCGTGCGTCGCTGCCTGGGGCCTGGCGCCCCTGGGCACGGTGGCCGCCCCGGCCGACCCGCCCGAGGTCAGGACCGCCGGCCTGCGGGTCGCGCTCTATGTCGTGGGGAAGCGCATCGAGGGCTATCGCCAGGCCAACGGCCGGCTGCCGCGCTCGCTGGCCGACCTGGGGCAGACGCCCGCGGGCATCAGCTACCTCATGCTCGACGTCGACCGCTACGAGATCGTGGCCACCAGTGCCGCCGGGCGCCTCGTCTATCATTCCAACGAGCGGCTCGACGACTTCCTCGGTAACGCGCCCAGCTATTTCCGCCGTACCACCACGGCGCTCCCGACCCCTCCGGCCCGATGAGCGCGTCGCGGAACCCGCCGGGCACCGGCGGCGTTCCCGCATCAGGGGACCCGGGGTCCGCCCCCGGCCCGGACGACTTCGCCGCCCTGCTCGCTCCGGTCCTGGACCGGGCCTATGCCATGGCCCTGCGGCTGACCCGCGAGCCGGCGGATGCCGAGGACCTGGTCCAGGAAGCCGCGCTCCTTGCCTATCGCGGCTTCAGCACGTTCCGCAGCGGCACCAACTTCCGTGCCTGGTTCCTGCGGGTGCTGATGAACGCGTTCCTGTCGTCGAAGCGTCGCCGGCGTCCGGAGGATGACGCCGTGCCGCTGGATGATGTGCCCCGCGCCTACATCCAGCGCCAGGCGCGGGCCGAGGCGCAGCGCGATGGCCGCCCGGCGGCCGCGGCGCCGGGCGACCTGGCGCGCGAGGTCGTGGGCCGCATCGAGGCCGAGGCGGTCGCGTCGGCCGTGGACGCCCTGCCGGAGGAATTCCGGTCGGCCGCGGCGCTCTACTTCCTCGAGGACCTGTCGTACGGGCAGATCGCCGAGACGCTGGGGATCCCCGTGGGCACCGTTCGCTCGCGCCTGCACCGCGGCCGGGCGTTGCTGCAGCGGCGCCTGTGGCGGATCGCGCAGGACCACGGCCTGGCGACGGGCGGGACGGAGGGACCATGACGACGCCGAACCAGCTGACCTGCGCCGAGGTCTTCGAGCGCCTGGACGACTACGTCGACCGCGAGCTGGCTCCGGCGGACCTGCGGGAGGTCGAGTCGCACCTGGCGCGGTGCGCGGCGTGCGCCGACGAGTTCGCCGTCGAGCGGGACCTGCTCATGGCGGTGCGCGCCAAGCTCGCGTCGATCAGGGTACCGGCGGACCTGCGGGCGCGGATCGAGGCCCGGCTGCGCCAGGCGTAGCCGGCCCGCCCGCCGCCCGCCGCGCCGGCCGGCGCGGCTCGTCCAGCCGCCGCCCCGGCACCTCATCGGTCACCGCCAGCGCGGCGATGCGCCATTCGCCTCCCTCGCGCACCAGGTGGAAGGCATCGATGCCCCGGGCCGCCGCGGCGGGCCCGGCGGCCGATCCCGCCGGGCCGCTCTCCGACACCACCCAGGCATCCGCCAGCTCGCCGTACCCGCTCACGTGCGCGTGCAGCATCCGACTCCGCAGACGCGTCGCGGGGGCCGACCCGTCGGCCCCGCGCCGGGTGAACTGCTCGATCGATTCGACCCTCAGCCTCGCGCGGCGCTCGCCCGGCGCCGCGCGGCGCGTGGCGACCGTGGCGCCCGGCCAGAAGCTCCGGCGCAGGGCGCGCTCGTCGCCGGCCGCCACGCGCTCGTAGTACAGCCGCAGGCTGGTGCGGACCTCGGCGTGCACGGCCGAGTCCTGCTCGACCCGCGCGAGGGAGTCGGCCGGGGTGGGCGGGCCCGGCGGGCGACCCGACGCCGCCGTCTCGATGCGGCAGGCGGCGGCCAGGACGAGAACCACGGGAAGCAGGGCGCGCATGACGGGGCAAGTTAACAGTCCTGGCGCGCGGCGGGAGCGCGCGGGCCGGCGTATGGCGCCCCCCGCCGCCGGTCCCCATATTCGCCGCATCCACCGACCGGACACCGACCATGCCCAGCCGCCGCCAGTTCCTCGCGAGCACCGCCGCCGGCGCCCTGCTGGCCCGTCCGGCGCGGGCCGATACGCCGACCGTCCGCGGCCGCTGGCCCGACCCCGCGCCGCTCCAGGACGACGAGGCCTACTGGCGGGCCCTGCGCCGGGAATTCACCATCCCGGCCGACGAGGCCTTCTTCAACACCTGCACGCTCGGCGCGTCGCCGCGGGTGGTGCAGGACGCCGTGATCGACCACCTGCGCCAGGTGGACGCCACCATCGCGCACTGGGACTACCGGGCCGAGAACCCCGACTACTTCACCGGCTACCGCCCCGAACTCGAACTGCGCACCAAGCTCGGCCGGCTCATCAACGCGTCGGCCGACGAGATCGCGCTCATCCAGAACGCGACGCTCGGCGCCTCCTACGTCGCCAACGGCCTGACCCTGCGCCCCGGCGACGAAGTGATCATGACGAACCAGGAGCACGTGGGCTGCGAGTCGCCCTGGCAGCTGCGGTCGAAGCGGTACGGCATCTACGTCAAGAAGGTGACGGTCCCCACGCCGCCCCGCGACCCGCAGCAGCTCCTCGAGCTGTTCGTGGACGCGACCACGCCGCAGACCCGGGTGTGGGCGATCCCGCACCTGACCAGCCAGTCGGCGGTGCTGTTCCCGGTCCGCGAGCTGTGCGCCGAGGCGCGCCGGCGCGGCATCCTCAGCGTCATCGACGGCGCCCAGTGCTGCGGCCACATGCGGCTCGACATGCAGGCGATGGGGTGTGACGCGTACTTCTCTTCGCCCCACAAGTGGCTGCTGACGCCCAAGGGCTGCGGATTCCTGTACGTCCGGCGCGAGCGGATCCCCGAACTGTGGGCCACGGTGGTCTCGGGCCAGTGGGACAACTACCGCGACGGGATGTACCGCTTCATGCAGATCGGCTCGGGGAACCTGTCGCTGCTGAAGGGCTATGAGGCGGCCATCGATTTCCACCAGCGGATCGGTCCCGAACGGGTCGAGCGGCGGATGATGACGCTGGCCAACCGGCTGCGCGACGGCCTGCGGCAGATCCCGCAGGTCACCATCACCTCGCCCACGCATCCCGACCTGCTGTCGGCCACGACCGTCTGGAGCCTGCGCGGCTATCGGGCGCCGCAACTGATGGACGAGTTGTGGAACCGCGCCAGGATCCGCTGCCGCTCCATGGGCGACCCGTGGGGCGTGCGGCAGGGCTGCGCGATCTACAACCTGCCGGAAGAGGTGGATCGGACGCTGGCGGTGGTTCGCCAGTTGGTTGCCGGACAAAGGGGATAGGGGTAGGGGTAGGTGAGAGGGGTGGGGGTAGGAAGAGGGGTAGGGGTGGGTGATAAGGACCCATCACGCCTCTCACCTGTCACTATCACCCCTATCACCCATCCCCGTCACCCCTCCCCTATCACCCCTATCACCCCTATCACCCATCCCCATCACCCCTCACCTTCCCCTACCCTTCTCACCTACCCCCACCCCTACCCCGTTACTCCTCGTACACGACCTCATTCTCCGCCCCGGCCTGGAATCCAACCGCGGCGCGCACGCCCTCGGCCAGCGGCGTCAGCACCGGCACGATCTCGTGGCCGTCGATGGCGGTCCGTGACGGCGCCGCGCCGAGCAGCGGCGCGAGGGTGAGCCACAGCGGCGGACCCAGCGTGCGCCGCAGGGTCATGCCGGTGCGCCGCCCGCGCCGCGTGACCCGCACGTCGAAGACGCTGTCGCCGCACCGCAGGCCGCGCGCCTCCATCCAGTTCCACCCGTCGGGCAGACAGGGGCCGATCGCGAGCCGGCCGGCCGGCGCGTCCGGCTCGACGCCGAGCAGGCCTTCGATCAGCGGCGCCACCACCATCGCGGCCGAGCCGGCGGAATCGGCGCAGGCGCCCGCCGGCGCGCCGGACAGGCCGTGCAGCACGTCGTCGAACGCGCCGAGCTGGTGGCGGTAGGCCAGTTCGGCATTGGCGCGCAGGTGGCGCAGTCCGGCCGCCGCGTGTCCCGCGCGGTACTCGGCCAGCGCCGCCCAGCCGGTGAACGCGGGCCGCACGGCGCCGGCGTGAGCCGCGGCCGGGTCGAACGCGCGGTCGGTCGCGGGCAGCATCCGCAGGCCCGCGGGCAGGTTCATGGCGTCCGAGGCGGCCAGGTCGAACCAGCGGCGGGCGCGGGCGGGATCGGCGGCCCCGGTGGCCAGGGCCACGGCCTGGAGCGCGCCCTGCTGCCAGCCGCGCGTGCCGTCGGCGCGCAGGTCGGCGGCGTACCGGCCGCGCCGAGCGTCGAAGAACAGCGCCTCGAAGGCCGCGCCGGCCCGCGCGGCCCGCGCCCGGCAGTCATCGGCCGTGCGCTCGTCGCCCAGCACGTCGGCGACCCGGGCGGTGGCGGCGAGGGCCGCGCGCCACACGGCGGCGAGATAGATCGAGACATGCGCGCCGCCCGGGGGGCCGTCGTCGATCCAGCCGGGCCCGGCCTCGCCTTCCTCTATGAGGCCGTCGCCATCGGTGTCGAGGGTGAGGCAGTGCGCCAGCGCCCGCTCGACCCGCGGCCAGATGGCCCGGACGAACTCGCGGTCGCCGGTCCAGGCCAGGTACCGCGCGGCCAGCAGCAGGAACAGCGGCGCGCCGTCGGCCGCGTCGTAGCGGTGCTGACCCGTCGCGGTGACCTCGCGGACCGTCCGGCCGTCGACGTCCTGCGTGTCGCCGAGGAATCGCAGGACCTGCCGCGGCACCGAGTGCTCGCCCGCGGCGAGGAGCGCCATGGCCGACCAGCACGCCTCGCGGCCGGTGAACCAGGCGCAGGCCGGCCGGCCGAGGCCCGGCCGCGGCAAGGCAGCGCCGGCGAACAGCGAGCGCCCCACGCGCGGCACCTCCCCGAGCAGGGCGTCGAGCCGTCGCTTGGCCCACTCCACCGCGCGCACCAGCCGCGCGTCGTCGGCCCGCAGGGAGACCCGCGCCTCGCGCAGTGTCTGGGCCCGCGTGGCGCGCTGGCGCGCCAGGCCGGCGAGTCCCAGCCGGTGCACGGCGCGCAGCGTGCGGTCCAGCTCCTCGCGCGAGCCGGCCGCCACGACGGCGAGCCGCAGGGGGATCCCCAGCGGCGCCGTGACGGCGTACTCCACCGCCGGCGCGCCCTCGTGGTGGACGCCGCGCATGGCGAGTTCCACGGGGCGGCCGGCGAACACCGCGGCCACCGCGTCACCGGCCGACGTCTCCACGACGGCCACCAGCCCGTGCGGACTGCGCCGGAACCGCAGGTCGCCGCCGCTGCCGGCGGCGTACGGCCACAGGCGCCTGAGGTCGAGCGTCGCGCGGACCTCGAACGACGCCGGCGCGCGTCCGACCGACTCGCGCCCGCGGCGCGCCGCCCGGTACTCGATCACCGCGACGGGGTGCTCGAGCGCCACGAACAGCGTCTCCCGCAGGCGGCGCGTGGACGTCTCGAGGTCGCGCACCACGACATCGGGTGTGAGCCGGACACGGGTCGCCGGCGCGGGCTCGGTGTCGGCGGCCACGTCCCAGGCGGCGATCACGCGGTGGGGATGGACCCAGCATTCCAGTATCCCGCGCCGCTCGCGGCCCAGCAGCAGCGCGCGGCGCCCGGCCAGGTCGAACGGGTGGTCGGCGCCGGCATCGGCCTCGAGCGCGAGCGGGTCACGCGAGGGTTCGGGCAGGGCGCCGTCCAGGTCGAGCGGGTCGGGGAGCGGCAGGTCGTCGTCGGGCCGGGCCCAGGCGCCAGGCTCCGGCCACCAGGCGCGCGGGCCGCCGGCGGCACCGGCCGCGGCGCGCAGGGCATTGAGGGTCAGGCGTTCGAGCTGGGGCCGGCAGCGCGCATCACCCGCGGCGAAATGGACGAGCGCACCCAGGCACAGCACCGCGCCGTTCCGTGCCGGGTACTCCCACGCCACCACCCGCCGGGCGTCCTGCGGCTCGCCGGTCCGCTCGAGCGCCACCACGCGGCCGCGCCCCGGCCGCGCGCCGGGCGCGTAACAGCTCCAGGCATGGCCCTCGCGCTCGCGCGGAGCCCAGCAGAAGGTGCCCTGATGCAGGCCGTCGAACAGCGGGTGGGGGCCGAAGGCGGCCATGCCCCTCAGCGCAGGGCGCGCGGGCGGGGCGCGCCTCGCGCCTCGCGCGCCGGGCCGGTCCGTGCCGGCCGCGTGGCTCCAATGACCCTCGCCCTCGTCGCCGGGCGGAGCGCGCTCCAGACCCAGCGGCGCGACCAGCCCCGCCGAGCGGAGCGTGAGCAGCAGCCCGCCGGCGGCGGCGCGTTCGGCCAGCAGGCCGGCCGGGAGGTCGGGCGGGCGGGACGCGTGCACCCACACCACGTCGGCATCGCCCAGGTCCGCCGCCGTCGCCTCGCCTGGCACCACGCGCCGCGCCGCGATGTCGTGACGGCCGGCCAGCCACGACCAGGCCGCGTCCTCCTCCCTCGCGCGCGGCGCGACGAAGAGGACCCGCATGCTACAGCCGGATCTCGATCGGCTCGCCCATGCGCCCGCGCGCCGCGTCCTGCCCGTTGACCATCACCACCAGCCGCTCGCCCTCGCGTGCCACGTCCAGGCTCGCGCCCTGCATGGGCAGGCCCCGGGCCTCGAAGCCGTCGAGCGGGAACGGGAACGGATCCACCACGCAGCGCCCTTCGCCGGTGCTGCGCAGGCCGACGACGTACTGCACCAGCAGGTCGTTCACCCAGGAATGCTGATAGTCGTCGATGCCGCGGTAGGCGCTGGGCCGGCCGCTCACGGGGTGGTAGTGCTCGAAGGCGATGGGACGCGACGAATCGCCGTCCCGGAACATCATCCGGACGAACTTGGTCAGGAACTCGACCAGGTGGGCCCGCAGGGCCGGCAGGTGCTCGATGGCCACCCGCCCGATGGCCTCGGCCACGTGGCTGTTGAGCATCGGCCAGACGCGCCCGTTCCACGGCCGGTTCATCCGCTTGCCCTTCCAGGCCGCGTCCGGGTCGTACAGCGGATCGAGGCCGCTGGCGCCCGGCACCGGGAACGGCTTCCAGAACTGCCGCGGGTCGAACAGGTTCTGGACGAAGCCCGCGAGGTGCGGCCCGCCCACCATGTCGGTGAAGTACGGGTAGAAGTTCACCGCGGCGCCGACGCCGGTGCGCCGGCCCGTGGCCACGTTCACGTCGCCGAACGTGCCGCCCTCGGCATCCCACATCTTCGCGCGGACGACCGCGGCCGTGCGCTCGGCCGCCCGGGTCCAGCGCGCGGCGTCGAGGCCGCCGCGCCCGCCCAGCCGGCCGAGCGCCTGGTACAGCCGGTAGGCGTAGACCGTCGCGTCGATGCCCTTGAGCCGGGCGCGCCCGTCCCATCCGCGCCGGTCGGCATCCGGGTCCACGGCCAGGTATCGGCTCAGGAACTCCTGCCCCGCCTCGGCCGGATCGGCGATGTCGATCAGCCCGCTCTGATCGGCGTCGCGCGCCGCCGCCAGCCACTCGGCGTACCCCTCCAGGGCCGGCAGCACCTCCTTCAGGAAGGCGTCGCTCGGGTGCACCGCGTCGAGGGCCAGCAGGGCGCCGCCCCAGTCGGCGTGATAGAAGCCGGTCGCCTCGAGGTGGTTGGCGTGGACCCGCCCGGGGAAGGCGCCGTCCGGCAGCTGGTGCGCCACGAAGGTGCGCAGGACGCCGCGGGCCCACTCGGGGTCCCGGGCCCAGCGCAGTTCGCGCAGGTGACATGGCGCGCTGAACGCGATGGGCTGGTGGAACGGGCCGATGCCCTCGGCCACCGTCGGCGCGACGTAGTTCCCCCAGCCGGGCGCGATGGCGTTGAGCCGCAGGCCGTACCAGCGATAGGCCCAGTAGCGCTCGAAGTAGGGGTCGGCGCAGCGGAAGGTCGGCAGGCCCTCGAAGTAGGCCTCCCAGTCCGCCACGCTGGCGGCCGCGAACGACGAGGCCCGTCGGGGCGCCGGCTGCTCGACGCGCGCCGCCGATTCGACCAGGTCGGGCACACAGCGCAGGGCCACGGCGAGCCGCGCCGCGCCGCCGGGTTCGATCTCGAGCGCGCGGTGCAGGCCGAGGTAGACCAGGCCCTCGTTCGAGACGCCCTCGAGCTCGGCCGCGTCGGCGAGCCGGCTGCGGGTCGCGTCCCACCGGTCCCAGAACGGCGTCAGCGCGAAGCGCGGCTGGTCGGCCGTCTCCTCGCCGCGGATCGCGCCCCAGCTGTCGGTCCCGCGCGCCAGCGCCAGCTGGAGGCGGACCGGCAGCGTGTGGCCTCGTCGGTCGGCGAGCACCCGGCTCCAGTTCAATTCGGCCTCGTCGAACTCCACCTCGCCGGGCTCGACCTCCCGGCCCGGCGCGCTGGTCCAGGCCACGGCATGCAGGCGCACCGGGTTGACGCCGACGTTGACGATCTGCCACTCGCTGCCCAGCACGAAGCCGGGCAGGACCATGCGGGTCTCGACGAACTCGATCCCGGTGCCGGGCGCGGCGTAGGGCGCCTCGAGGGCCGCCGGCGTCCAGCGGCGCTCGCCGGGCCGCAGGACGATCTCGCGGCCGTCGTCGTCCACGAAGCTCACGGTGAACAGCGGCTGCAGCGCGTACTCGAACAGGTGCGCCTCGTCCCAGAACCCCGGCGCGTCGAGCCAGGCCGGGAACGGCGGCGCCCACACCAGGCCTTCGCCGGCCGAGAGGAACCACTTGTCGGAGCGCGCGAGCAGTTCGAGGGGCGCCGTCACGGGTCGGTCCGCCGGACCGCGGCGGCAAGGCGGGGCGACATCACGGCGAACGTGGCGGGACGCGGGGGCGGCGGGGCCGCGGTGCGCGGCGCGCCGATCGGGATCGAGGACACGGGGGAGATGTATCCGCCGCGCCCGGCGCGGGCAACGGAGCGGCTAGAGGTCCTGCAGGGCCAGCGGGAACCACGCCCACAGCGCCGCGACCGCCGCCAGCAGCGCCACGGCGGCCACCACCGAGGCCGGCAGGCGCGCGCGGCCCGCGTAGGACCGCGCGAAGCGCGTCGCCGCCCGCACCAGCGCGGGCGCGACGGCCAGCGCCAGCATGGCGCCGAGCGCCAGGTCGGGCAGGCCCGGGAACGCCAGCGCCACGGCGCGCAGCAGGACCACGCCGCCGGCCGCGATCAGGGCCGTGCCGGCCAGCACCGGCGCCGCGTTCGAGTTCGCCGGGTCGTCGGCCAGCCGCCGGAGCTGGGCCGGCGCCACGGCCACCAGCCACAGGGGCGCCGCGCACCACAGGACCAGCCCGGCGAGCACCGTGGCCCTCGGCGTGCCGTCGAGCGCCCAGCGCATCGGCGCCAGCCGCGTGGTCTCGGCCGCGGCGCCCACGATGATGGCGCCCACCAGCGACGCGCCCGCCGCGCCGAGCCAGCCGCTCAGCGCCCGCCGCACCACCTTCGCCAGCGCCGCCCAGCTGCCGACCGACGAGGCGAGGACGATGGCCGCGAACGCCGCCAGACACAGCACCAGCGGCAGGGCCAGCAGGTCGACGGTGCTCACCGCCAGCACCAGGGCCATGGTCGTGGCCAGCAGGAAGAACGGCGAGGTGGTGCGCAGGCCGGCGAACCGGCTCTCCTCGTAGGAGGCCGACGCCGCGAGCAGGGCGCCCAGCAGGACCGAGACCTTGGCCAGCTGGCTCAGGGCGTCCACCCGGTAGGCCAGGAAGAGGAACTCGCGGCCGCCGTGCCGCGTCACGACCGCCGCGACCAGCGCCGCGGCACAGCCGCTGAAGACCGCGGCCCGCGCCACCCGCCCGGCGCGCGGGCCGGTGACGAGCATGGCGGCGAACGCGACGGCGAGCGCCGCCAGCAGGCACAGCTCGCCGAGCACCGGCGCGAAGCGGCTCACCACGGCTCGAGGTCCCGCTCCTGGCGCGCGGCCCGCGCCGCCGCCAGGTGGGCCGCCGTCACCAGCACCGCGGCCGCGATGCCCGCCGTGAGGCAGACGCCGGCGGCGACCAGCGCGGCCGACGGGTCGGCGCCGGTCCGGGTGAAGAGCACGATCGCCAGCACCATCGCGCCGCCCATCAGCAGCTCGAACCCGATCACCGCGCCGATGAGCGAGCGCCGCAGCAGCAGCGCGGCCGCGCCGAGCGCGACGAGCGCGGCGGCCACCAGCAGGGCGGCGGCGAACCGGGTCATCGGCGCGCGCCCCGGGGACGCAGCAGCGCGACGGCGCCCACGGCGGCCAGGGCCAGCGCCGCGCCGGTCAGCAGGAAGGTGTAGACGTGGTCCGTCGCCAGCCGCGAGCCCAGCCATTCGGCCGAGGCCTGGAGCTGGCCGCCCGCCGGCGGCCAGGCGCTGCGGGTCAGCACCATCGCCAGCGCCAGGAACAGCGTCACGCCCAGCGCCGCCACCGCGAGGTTGCGCCCCCCGGGCCGCACATCGGGCGCCGCGGGAGGGGCGAGCACCACGGCCAGCAGCAGCGTGGCGGGCACCAGGACACCGAGCAGGATGGCCGCCAGCAGGAAGACGAACCCCGAGCCCATCGCCAGGCAGAGCCCGGCCACGCCCAGCATGGCGCCGGCCAGCGCGAACACCGCGACGCGCGCGTGCCGCGCGAACGCCGCCAGGGCGCCGCCGCCCAGGGCGAGCGCGGCCGACACGCCGAAGAGGAGTCCGGGCCAGTTCACGGCGCCGCCCGGATGACCGTCGCCACCAGGTTGGCGAAGCCCACCAGGCACGCGCTCCAGCCGATGGCCAGCCGGGCGCCCTCCGTCAGCGGGCGGAACGGGCGCCGCGCCAGGGCCACGGCCCCGACCACCGCGGCGCTCTTGAGCACCAGCCACAGCCAGCCCGGCAGCAGCGGGCCGGTGTCGCCGCCGAGGAACAGCAGGGCGCCCAGCATCCCGGCGCCGGCCGCCAGCATGATCTCGACCGCCAGGCGGGCCCGGCCGCGCGGGCCCAGCAGGGCGCGCAGGGGCGCGTCCTGCGCGGCCAGCACCAGCGCCACCAGGAACACGGCGGCCGCGACCGGCTGGAGCAGCAGATAGACGTGGGTGTTGGCCTGCGCCATCACGATGTAGCGCAGGTTGAGCGTCTCGGCGGTCCCCGCCGCCG
Organism: uncultured Gemmatimonadales bacterium; assembly: GCA_964550365.1. Taxonomy (GTDB): domain Bacteria; phylum Gemmatimonadota; class Gemmatimonadetes; order Gemmatimonadales; family JACORV01; genus DASXPG01. The sequence goes on from CAZJZC010000008.1 coordinate 20,674, forward strand.
CCGCCGCCGCGAGCAGGACGGCCAGCGCGGCGATCATCCACAGGACCGTGGACCGGACCCGCGCGCCGACGTCGCCGGCCCGGCTCTCGGCCGACAGCGTGGCCCCGGCCACGGCCAGCGCCGGCAGGCCCGCCGCCCAGACCACCAGGCCATAGTCGAGCACGGCGAGCGGGTCGGTCAGAAGGGCCGGGCCCGCCAGGCCGACAGGAACGGGAGCGCGACCAGCACGATGAACGCGGCCACGATGGCGACGACCGGCCACGACGTGAAGTAGCGGAGCACGAAGACGACCGGCAGGACGAGCAGGGTCCCCGCCGCCGCCGCGAGCGCGACGAGCAGCAGCATGACCGACGACAGCGTGGGTGCGGCCTGGACGCCCTGGTTCATGTCGCAGTGGAGCGGAGGGGAATCGAACCCCTGACCTCATGCTTGCAAAGCACGCGCTCTCCCAACTGAGCTACCGCCCCGAGCCGCCACCAAGGTAATGCGTCGGGTGCCCGCCGCGGTATACTGCGGCATGGCACCGGTCTCACGGTCCCCCGGCGTGCTCCTGCGCAGCGGCCTGGCCGCGGCGGCCTGGGCGGCGGCGGCCCTGCTGGCGTGGCTGGCCTTCAGCTGGACGGCCCTGGGCTGGACGCCCGCCGCGGCGCTGGCCGGCGCGCTCGGCCTGGACGCCTGGCGAGCGGGCCGTGCGGTCGAGCCGCGAGCCGGCCTGGGGCGGCCGGGCGACGGCCACACCAGCGCCGCGTACGCCGCCGGCGTACTCGCCGTGGCCCAGGCCGTCGGCTACAACGCGGACTGGATGGTGCAGGCGCTGCTGGCCGCGGCCGCGGTGCTGAAGGCCGCCGCGCTGCTGGGCGGAGCCCGCCGCGCGGCAGGCGGCTGAGCGACCGGCGCCTGCCGGCCGCCGTCCGCTCCGGTCGCCTCCGCAGGCCTGCGGGACGCGGGTCGCCTCAGCGCCGGAGATTGGTCTCGAACAGCCGGAAGATGCGCCGGTACTCGTCGGCCCAGCTGGTCGTCAGGCGGAAGCCATGCGGCTCGACCGGGTAGACGGCCAGCTCCCAGTTCTCCTTGCGCAGTTCGATGAGCCGCTGGACCAGCCGCACGGCGTCCTGGAAGTTGACGTTGTCGTCCACCATGCCGTGGGCGATGAGCAGGGCGCCGCGGAGTCCCTCGGCGAAGTAGATGGGCGAGCTCCGCCGGTAGGCGACGCTGTCCTGCTGGGGCTCGTTCAGGATGGCCGCCGTGTAGGGATGGTTGTAGTGGGCCCAGTCGGTGACCGGGCGCAGGGCCGCGCCGGCGGCGAACACGCCCGGCGTGGTGAACATCCCCATCAGCGTGATGAAGCCGCCGTAACTCCCGCCGTAGATGCCGATGCGCGCCGAGTCCACGCCGGCGTTCCGGGCCAGCCAGCGCGCGCCATCCACGTGGTCGGTGAGGTCCGTGCCGCCCATGTGGCGGTAGATGGCGGTGCGCCAGTCGCGGCCGAGCCCGGCGCTGCCGCGGTAGTCCATGTCGAGGACCGTGTATCCGCGCTCGGCGAGCAGGTGGTGGAACAGGTACTCGCGCGCGTAGCTCGACCACCACTTGTGGGCGTTCTGGAGGTAGCCGGCGCCGTGCACGAAGATCACCGCCGCGCCGTTGGGCCGCGCCGGGCGGTAGATCCGCGCCGGCACCCGGGCCCCGTCGCGGGCCGGCACCATGATCAGCTCCGGCTGGCGCCAGGGGTAGCCGCGGAACTCCTCGGTGGCGGACTCGGTGACCTGCCGCCACGCCGCGCCGGGCCGGTTGGGCATCACGAAGAGCTCGGGCGGCCGGTTGGCCACCGAGTGCATCACGGCGAGCCAGCGCTCGTCGGGGCTGACCACCACGTCCTCCCGTCCCTCGGAGCGCGTCAGCTGGACCGCGCCCGAGCCGTCGGTGCCGATGGCGTAGGCGTGCTGTTCGCCGAAATGGGTCTCGTTCGAGTGGAAGTAGAACCGCCGGCCGTCGGGTGAGCGCGAGACCTGCCGGACCTCGAACGGCCGCGACGCCGCGGTCACCGCGCGCGCCTCGCCGCCGCGGGCGCTCACGGTGTACAGGTGCGCCCAGCCGCTCCGCTCGCTGGTGAACCAGACGGTCTCGCCGTCGTCGAGCCAGCCGGACGGCATGCTGAGCTGGCCCACCCAGGCGCTGTCGCGCAGGACGTCCACCGTGCGGCGTTCGAACGACGGCAGGTCCACCACGACCAGGTGGCGCTCCTCGTAGTCGCGCGTGACGACACGCAGCAGGGCGTGGCTGCCGGCCGGGCTCATGGCGAGGCCGACGATGTCGGCGCCGCGCTGGCCGAGGCCGTGCTCGATCCAGCGCACCTGCCCGGTGGCCAGTTCGACGATGGCGGCCTTCTGGGTGCTCTGCTCGTCGCCGACCTTGGTGCGGTTGGCCGGCGTCTCGAGGTAGCCGGAGGCCGTGACCCACACGGGCATGTTCTGCACCAGCGCGTTGGCCGCGCGCTCGGTGACGGTCAGCAGCAGCCAGCGGCCGTCGGGCGAGACGTCCCAGCCCGAGGCCGACTGGGCGTCGGTCAGCCAGATGGGCCGCGGCATGATGGAATCCGCGCTGGGCGGCGCGAACGGGTTCTGGGCGCCGGATTCGGGCGGCCGGCGGATGAACTCGAACAGCCGCGTCTGCTCGGCGCGCAGGAAGCCGCGCTGGCCAGACGAGTCGCGGGCCGCGAGCGAGGGCCGCGGCGGCTGGCCCCGGCGGATGTCGGTCAGCTGGCGCAGGACCGCGTCGCCCGCGATGGACAGCGCGAACAGGTTGTTGTCGCGCACGAAGAACACCGTGCGCCCGTCGCCGGAGAACGCCGGACCCGACTCGGCGGCCGGCGTCTCGGTCAGCCGCCGCCGCGCCGCGCGCTGGACGTCGTAGAGCCAGATGTCGCCGCGCAGGACGAACGCCTTGAGCCGCCGGTCGCGGGACCAGACGCCGTTCTGCGGATACACCGTGTCGCTCACGGCCGCCGTGAGCGCCTCGGGGGCGCCGCCCGCGGCGCTCACCCGGTACGACGTGTCGGTCGTGTCCACGCCGGGCCGGCGCCAGCGGAAGTAGACCCACCGGCTGTCGTCGCTGAAACGGACCAGCGAGGGCGACGTGCCGTAGAGGTCGGGCCCGCGCATCAGGTTGTCGATCGACATGTCGAACGCGGGCGGGGCGTTCTGGGCGGACAGCGAAGCGGCGAGCGCGACCACGAGGAACCCGGTCACGCCCGCCGCGCGGACGACGGCCATCGTCGGCTCCGATGCTATGGGGACGTCACGAACACCAGTGAATACGTCGCGACATTCTGCAGGGCGTAGGTCGCGCCCGCAACCTGTTCCAGGATGAGCACCGGCCGACGGCCCAGGTCGGGAACGGCGATGTCGGCCGCGCGCGCGGCGATGGTCCCGCCGGCCGGTGCGATGACGGCGACCCGCACGGTGTCGCCGCCGAGCGGCGTCGAGAACACCCGCAGGCTGCTGCCGGTCGGCGCCGTGATGCCGCTCTGCGCGCCGACCAGCCGGAACATGACCGCCCGTGCCGGCACCGGCCCGGAGAGCGAGGCCATCACCACGCCCGCCGTGGGGCCCGAGCCGTCGCCGCAGCCGGCCCCCGCGGCCAGCAGGGCCAGGCCGGCCAGCGCCCGCCTCGTCATCGGCCGTCTCATCGCGCCCCCCGCGCCAGGATCCGCTGCATCACCTCGGCGCTCACCACCGCGCCGGTCTTGTCGAACCACGCCAGCACGTCGCCCACGTCGAGCGTGCCGCTGTTGTTGCCGAGCAGGTCGAGGTACCGCACCTCGGCCGGCGAGAGCGGCGTGCCGCTGCCCAGGAGCTGGGCCACCACGTTCGCGACCGTCACCAGCGGGGCCGTGACGGCGAGCCGCAGGGGCAGGTCGAGCTGCTGTACGCCGGAGATCGCCCGCACCGTGAACGTGTAGGTGCTGTCCTTCGTCGGCGTGCCGGTGAACACGCCGCCCGGCGTGAGCACGATGCCCGGCGGCAGGCTGCCGGTCAGCAGGCTGAAGGTGTAGACGCCGGTCGCGCCCGTCAGCCGCACGGTGTCCTGGTACGCCGCGCCCATGACCGGCGATCGCAGCGCCGAGTCCTGGACCGCCAGCGCAGCCTGGAAGGTCGCCGTGACCGACCACGGGCGGGTGGCCCGGAGCCTCAGCGTCGGGGCGTTGGTGACCGTGTCGCCGCTCCAGCCGATGAACGCGCTGCCCGCCGCCGGGCTCGCGGTATAGGTCACGCTGTCGCCCTGGGGGACGAAGGCGCCCGCCGTGATGGCCGGCGAGGCGACCACGCCGCCGTTCCCGATGACGTTGTAGATGTATTCGAAACGGCGGCTGACGGTGGCCGTGATGGTCTGGCCGGCCAGACCCACCGTGGCGACGTGGGTCCTCGGCAGGCCGGTGGACCACGACTCGAAGACGAACTGCGTCCTCCCGGCCACGTCGGTCTGGGCCGAATCCATCGAGATGGTCACCGTGTCGCCATCGTTGAACACGTCGCCGAACACGGCGTAGGGGACGCCGCGGACGCGGACCAGCGCCGTCGTGTCGCTGGCGCGCACGCTGGTGAGCGAGCCGAACAGGACCCGGAAGCGCATCTCCCCGCCCGGCACCGTCTGGGTGATGGAGTCGACGATGAAGCCGGCGAAGCCGCCGCTGTTCAGGCGCGCGGCCGGATTCGTGGAGAAGCTGAAGCGGCGATTCCCGGTGGCGCCGGGGTACGGGTCGCCGGCGTCGCCGCGGTTCACCACGCCCGGCGTGCTGCTGCCGAGGTTGTCGAGCCCGTCGGCCTGCTCGAGCGCGAGGCCGTGGATCGGCCCGGAATTCACCGTGTTGGAGCCCAGGCCCGACGCGTATTGCACCGGGTCCACGTGCCAGATGAGCAGGCCGGGCGCGTAGGCCGTGATCAGGGCGCTGTCACTGCCGGTGCCCTGCCGGTTCTCCAGCAGGTAGTACTCGTTGCGCGGGTTGGCGCCGGTCGGCACCAGCCGGACGATGGTGTCCCCGACGGTGTAGGGCCCCAGCGTGTAGGCGCCGTTCACCGTGATGTCGCGGACCGTCACCCAGCCCAGCTGGAGCCGCGAATGACCTTCCATGTAGGCCGGGCTCAGCGGCCGCCGGTAGTTGCCCGAGCTCATCAGGCCCCAGTGGCCGATGCCTTCGGAGTAGTCGGAGTCGTTGGGATCGGTGTCGTACAGGTCCGGCAGGCCGAGGCCGTGTCCCATCTCGTGCGCGACGGTGCCGGGGGGCATGATCTGGGTCGCGTCGCAGGCGGTGGCGCCGCCGACGCCCGACTGGATGGTGTAGTTGTTGACCCGGATCTTGCCCTGCACCGTCCCGCCCGGACCGATGCGGTCGTCGTTCGTCGCCAGCGCGGCGCCGGTCCAGCCCGCGTAGAAGTACCGGTGGGCCCAGATGTTCTGGTTGCTGCCGCACTCGCCGCCGCGCTCCGGGTGCACGAAGATCGCCACGTCGACGAAGCCGTCGTCGTCGCCGGAGTTGGGGATGCCGTCGGGCCCGTCGTTGTCGAACTGGCCGAAGTCCAGCGACGCGTCGGACCGTGACACGGCCTCGGCGATGAGCTGGGCGACCTTGCCGCTCGCGGTGAGTCCGTTCTGCGTGCCCTCGTACCAGGTATCGTTGCTGTCGAGCGCCAGCCAGCCGACCACCTGCGTCTGGACGCTGAGCAGGCCGTTGGACATCTCCTCGTAGAACGTGCGCATGGTGTAGGGCCGGCCGCCGGTGGGCGCCGCGGCCCCGAGCACGTCGAAGTACAGCGCGCTTGGGCGCAGCTGCGTGGTGTCGGTGTTGCGGTAGCGGACCAGGAACACCGGACTGCGCAGGATGCCGCTCACCATCATCGACGAGCCGGGCGCGCTGCCGGGCGCCCGCAGCGACGCCGCGCGGACCGGGGCATTGAGCGACGCCAGATCGCCGCGCGCCAGCGCCGCCTCGCGCGCCTGACGCACCTGGCGGGCGCGCCGGCGCCAGACGCCGTCGGGCGTGAAATCGAAGCCGCGCGGCTCCAGCCGCGCGCGTTCCACGGCCGCGACCTGCGCGTCGGCGCGCCGGGGCACGAGGGCCGCCGGCAGGGCGGCCGTGAGGATCACCAGGACGGTGCGGAAGCGGTGCATCGGTCGAAGCTAAGTACCCCGCAGGGGGCCGGACAGTACCCGCGCACCGCACACAGGGTGACGTGCGTCACATGAAGGTCACCGCAGTGTGCGCAGGCGGGGGATGCTCCAGCCGACGAGCGTGCCGAGCGCCGCGCCGGCCGCGACGTCCGTCGGGAAGTGACGGTGGGCCGCGACCCGGAGACCGGCCGTCAGCGCCGCGGCCCCGAACAGCCCGGCGATCTCGGCCGTCCGCCCGCCGGCCGCCCCGCGGCGCACCAGGATGGTCGTGGCGGCCGACGCGGCGGTGAAGGCCAGGCTCGCGTGGGTCGAGGGGAAGGAGCGGCCGTGGTCCGCACCGGCGTGCTGCGGTGCGTCGGCCGTGTACCGCACGGGCCGGGCCCGGTGGAACAGCACCTTCAGCCACTCCGTCAGCGCCGCGTCGGCCGCGAGCGCCTGGGCCAGTACCGCGAGGTCGGCCCGGGCCGCGGCCCCGCCGTCGCCCTCGCCGCGCCGGGCCCGGAGCAGCAGCAGGCCGGCGCCGGCGGTCGAGACGGCCAGCGAGGCGTCGCTGAACCGGCCGGCCGCGACGCGCTCGGCCCCGATGGCGCGCCGGTCCGGTCCCCACAGGCCGGTCGAATCACACGGGGCGCAGGTGGCGTAGGGCAGTCGGTCCCCCAGCAGGCCCGGCAGGACGGCCACGACGCTCAGGCCGGCCGTGAGCGCCAGGTCGGACCGGCCGGCCGAGAAGCGGCCGGCGATCGCCGCCCCGGGCGGGGGGCCCGGAAGGCCGAATGCCGACGGCGCGAGGCGCACGGCCGGCAGTGCGGGCGGCAGCTGCTGGGCGGCCAGCCGGGCACCGCCGGGAGGCGCCAGGCCCGGGGCCAGGGCAAGGGCCGCGAAACCGATCGTGATCCGGCGCCGTAACTTGAGAAGTGGCCGCATCATAGGTATCATTTCGCGATGCCTTCGAAGGGAGTCAGCCCCGTGGCGACGCCGACCCAGATCACCAAGCAGGTCGCGCTGTTCGAGAAGTGCCGCAACTACACCAAGGCGCGCGAGGTGCAGGCCGCCGGGCTGTATCCCTATTTCACGCCCATCGAGGAGTCCGAGGACACCGTCGTCACCATCGACGGCAAGACCAAGGTGATGATGGGGTCGAACAACTACCTCGGCCTGACCCACCATCCCAAGGTCCTCGAGGCCGCCGAGCACGCCCTGCACAAGTACGGCTCGGGCTGTACCGGCAGCCGGTTCCTCAACGGTACACTGGACCTGCACGAAAAGCTCGAAGCGGCGCTGGGCGAATTCCTGGGCAAGGAGTCCTGCCTGGTGTTCTCGACCGGCTACCAGGCGAACCTCGGCCTGGTCTCCGGCCTGGTGGGCCGCGGCGAGACCGTGTTCCTCGACAAGCTCGACCACGCGTCCATCGTCGACGGCGCCAAGCTGTCCTTCGGCGACGTGGAGCGGTTCAACCACGGCGACCTGGCGGTGCTGGAGCGCAAGCTGGCGCGCAACGAGAACGCCAAGGGCGCCATGATCGTGGTGGACGGCGTCTACTCCATGGAAGGCGACATCGCCGACCTGCCCGGCCTGGTCCCGCTGGCCCAGAAGTACGGCGTGGCCCTCGCCGTGGACGACGCGCACTCGATCGGCGTGCTCGGCCCCACGGGCGCCGGCACGGCCGACCACTTCGGCCTGACCCACGACGTGGACCTCATCGTCGGCACCTTCTCGAAGTCGCTGGCCTCGATCGGCGGCTACGTGGCGGGCGACGAGTACGTCATCCACTACCTCAAGCATCACTGCCGGCCGCTGATCTTCACGGCCGCCCTGCCGGCCTCGAACACCGCCGGCGTGCTGGCCGCCCTGGAGATCCTGAAGACCGAGCCCGAGCGGCGCGCGGCCCTGTGGGACAACACCCGCCGACTGCAGGACGGCCTGCGCGGCCTGGGCTACGACATCGGCACCACGCAGACGCCCATCGTGCCGGTGCTCATCGGCCCGCTGGAGAAGACGCTGGTCTTCTGGCGCCAGCTGTTCGACGCCGGTGTGTTCACCAACCCGGTGGTGCCGCCGGCCGTGCCGCCGTCCCAGTGCCGCCTGCGCGCCTCGGTGATGGCCACCCACACGGCCGACCAGATCGACTTCGCCCTCGACATCTTCGCGAAGATCGGCAAGGGGCTCGGAGTGCTCGCCTGACGACGACGATCCGGCCGGTCCGCACGAAGGCCGACCTGAAGCGCTTCATCGACCTCCCGTACCGCCTGCACCGGGGCGACCCCATGTGGGTCGCCCCGCTGCGCATGGACGTCGCCAAGCTGCTGGACCGGCGGCACAACCCGTTCTTCGAGCACGGCGCGGCGGAGTACGTCCTCGCCGAACGCGACGGCGCCGTCGTGGGCCGGATCGCGGCGGTGCAGAACGACGCCCATGGCCGGTTCCATCCCGAGGAGGCGCACGTGGGCTTCTTCGGGTTCTTCGAATGCGTCAACGACCAGGCGGTGGCCGACGGCCTGTTCGGCGCCGCGGCGGCCTGGCTGCGGGCGCGCGGCCTCACCGTGATGCGCGGGCCGGCGTCCTTCAGCACCAACGACGAATGCGGCCTGCTGGTCGACGGCTTCGACACCCCGCCCTGCATCATGAACCCGCACAACCCGCGCTACTACGTGGACCTGGTGGACCGCGCCGGCTTCGTCAAGGCGATGGACCTGCTGTGCTACGAGGGCAGCGGCCACGCGCCGCCGGCGCGGCTGGTCGAAGGCGCCCGGAAGATGGCCGAGCGTCACAAGATCACCCTGCGCCACGTGGACATGTCGGCGTTCGACGCCGAGGTGGAGCGGATCAAGGCGGTCTACAACGCGGCCTGGGAGAAGAACTGGGGCTTCATCCCCATGACCGACGCCGAGATCGACGTGCTGGCCACGGCCCTCAAGCCGGTCGTCGTGCCCGAGCTGGTGGTGTTCGCCGAGATCGCCGGCCAGGTCATCGGGATGGGCGTCACCATCCCCGACTTCAACGTGGCGCTGAAGCACAACCCCTCGGGCCGGCTGTTCCCCTTCGGCCTGCTGAAGATCCTCTGGCACCGGCGGAAGATCACCCGGGTCCGCACGCTGATCCTGGGCGTCCTGCCGCAGTACCGCCGGACCGGCGCCGACGCCCTGATGTACGAGTGGACCTGGCGCGAGGGCAACAAGCTCGGCTACTACTGGGGCG
>CAZJZC010000009.1:0-28802 GCA_964550365.1 uncultured Gemmatimonadales bacterium
CGATGCCCGTCGCCTGGCCGGTGACCACGATGGCGTCCATGCGGAAGAGGTCGCGTGTCAGCCGGATCTCGACCGTTCCCTGGTTCGCCCCGACGCGCACTTCCTTGCGGCGGTACCCGATCGCCCGGACCAGCAGGGTCACGTCGCCCGCCGGCGCGTTCGGGATCACGAACGTGCCGTTGTCGCGGGTGGAGGTGGACAGCCGCGTCCCGCTCACGGCGACGAGGGCCGAGACCGGCAGCCCCGACGCGGAGTCGGTGACGGTTCCCGAGATGGGGCGCTCCTGGGCATTCGCGGCGCCGAACGGCAACGCGAACAGGAGCGCAGTGCACGCGGCGACTGCGACTCTCATACGGCCCCCGATTCCGGATATCTGGGTTTCATGATGTTGCGAGTGCGACGGATTTATCGCGCTTCCGGCGGGGTGTCAAGACTGCCGGGGTGCCTCGCAGCCGCCGGCCGAGACGCTCAGGACGGCCGGGTCGTAGAAAGCCCGCAGATCGACGTAGAAGGTGCCGTCCGCCAGCCGGACCAGGCCCAGGGTCTCGGTGCCGTCGCCCCGGCGGGCACGCACGCAGCTGGCCGGGGTGAGCCACGGGAAGGCCAGGTAGACCCGGCGCCGGGTGAAGGCCGTGATCCGGAGGGTGGCGGCCCGGTCGGCCGGACGGTAGCTCAGGCTCACCGTGTCGCGGGCCAGGCGCCAGCCCTCCAGCCGCCAGGTGAAGTCGTCGGCGATGCCGTCCAGGCCCGGGGCCACCACGATCCCGTCGAGCTGCTCGTCCACGCCGAACAGGTCGCCCGCGAGCGCGTCGAGCCACGATCCGGCGGCCGCGACGGCCAGACCGCTCTGCCCCTCGCCGGCCATCCGGCCGTACTGCTGCGCGATCGCCGCCGAGGCGACCCCCGTCAGCGCCCGCCACCGCGCCGGCGGCGGCAGCGGCGCGCCACGGGGACGGCGGCGTTCCGCCTCGGCGCGCAGGGAGTCGGCCCGGACGGGCTGCGTACCGTCCGCGCGCGCCAGCTCCTCGTCCATCTGCGCCAGGCGGTCGAGCGCGTCGGGGGCCAGGCTGTCGCCGGCGGCGGCAGCGCTGCCCGCGAGCGCGAGCAGTGACGGGAGCTCCGAGCGGAGAAACGCCGCGTCGCGGGTCGCCCGATAGCAGGCGTAGCCCGCCAGGGCCAGCGCGGCGCCGCTGCCCGTGCCCTCGGCGCCCACGAACCGGCCCTGGGGACCCAGCCGCAGGCCCACGGCCCGCACCTCGCCGCCGCTTCCGCGGGCCCCGCGCAGCAGCCGGTAGCTGCCGCACAGGGCCGAGGTGTCGCCGCGCTGCACCGCCAGCGGCGAGCCCAGCCACACGTCGGTGGCCCGCACCACCGGCTCGCGCGCCGACGCCGTGATCACCCGGGTGCCGCCGATCACGTCCCAGTCGGCCGCCACCGCCGCGGCGGCCAGCACGTGCGCGGCGGCGAGGGCCACCTCGGGTGCCGGCGTCGTGATCCGAAGGCCGGTGGGCGGGGCGCCGCCAGGCGGCTCCGTGGCGCCCGCCTGGGCCGCCTGGGCCGCGGCCGCCTCGCTCTCGCCGACGCCGAAGACGATCTCGGCCCGCACCAGGCCGCCGTCCTCGCGCGAGGGCTCCAGCGCGAACGAGAGCGCGCCCACCTGCCGGCGCTCCACGCCGACCTGACCGCCGAAATCGCGCTCGATCAGGACGTCGGCCGCTTCGCCCTGGATCCTGCCCCGCGCCCCGCGGCCCAGGCCGATCGCCACGGTGGTGGCGCCGGTCGTCGGGTCGGACAGGTAGGCGAAGCCGCCGCGATCGTCGACGCGGATGCGGTCGCGCGCGCCGAACCCGGCGCCGCGGCGCACGGCCTCATGGATGTCCGCCGGCGCGATGACCACGATCAGCGCCCGGCCGAGGGGCCAGTCCCGCGCGGTGATGATCAGACGGCCCGCCGCCGCCCCGCGCGCGCCCACCACCTCGAGCGTGATCGGCGGCCGTCCCGCGCCGTCGGCCCGGAGCAGCAGCACCCGGCCGTCGGGCTCGAACCGCGCGGTGTCGGCGAACGGCCTGGGTTCCCGTCCGCGGACGCCCGGCTGCACGCCGTCCACCCGCACCAGGCCGGCGAATGCCACCGGACCCACGGCCAGGTCGCGCACCACGACGGCCCCGTCGGCGCTGTCCGCGGCCACGCTGTACTGGATGTGAGGAGCCAGCACCGCGGCCGGACGCATGCCGGGCCTGGTCACCACGGCGATGCCCTGGCCCGCGAGCGTACCCGGGAGCAGCAGCGCGGCGAGCGCCGCCAGGGCGCGGGATGGGCGGTGCGGTGCGGCCATCCTGCAAGGTGACGGTTTTCCGCCGGCCGGGCCAGTGACCGCCGTCACTTGCCACCGCCGCGTCGCCGGGGCACATTCGGCGCACCTTCTCCCGGGACCGGTCCGATGCTCCAGTTCGTCATCCTCCTGGTCGTCGTCGCGGCGCTCGCTTTCTGGTTCATCGGCGCCTACAACGGCCTCATCGCCCTGAAGAACGAGACCATCAACGCCTGGAAACAGATCGACGTGCAGCTCAAGCGGCGCCACGACCTGATCCCCAACCTCGTGAGCGCCGTGAAGGGCTCGATGGAGTTCGAGAAGGAGACGCTCGACGCCGTGGTCTCGGCCCGGGCGCGCGCCATGCAGGCGGCCGGCGGCGGGGGCGGCGGCGGCCCGTTCGCCGCGGCCGCGACGCCCAACGTGCGCGAGGTGGCGGCCGCCGAGTCGGCGCTGTCGGGCGCCGTGGGGAAGTTCTTCGCGGTGATGGAGAACTACCCGACCCTCAAGTCGTCGGAGAACATCCGGGCGCTCCAGGAGGAGCTGGCCAGCACCGAGAACAAGATCGCCTTCTCGCGGCAGCTCTATAACGATACGGCCACCAAGTACAACACCCGGCAGCAGCAGTTCCCGACCAACATGGTCGCCGGGTTCGCCAAGGCGCAGATCGCCGAGCTCTGGGAGATCGAGGACGCCGCCGAACGGGCCGTGCCCAGCGTGGACCTGTCCATGGGGAAGCCGAAGGCGCCCTAGCCCGTGGCCGACATCGAACGGCTCAACCTGTTCGAGCAGCAGGAGCGCAACCGCCGCCAGACCACCATGTGGATGGCGGCGTTCGTGCTGTTCTTCGCCTGGCTCGGCTTCGGCGGCGACCTGGCGCTCTACCTCGGTTCGGTGGACGCCGAGGGCGTGGCGCACTACACGGTGCCGTGGATCGGGATCGTCGCCACGCCCATCGCCGGGCTGGTGACGTGGAACGCGTGGCGGCGCGGACCGCGCCAGGTCCTCAGCGCCGCGGGCGCCCGCCAGATCACCGAGCCCCGGACGCTCGAGGAGCGGCTGCTGGTGAACGTCGTCGAGGAGATGGCCATCGCCTCGGGACTGCCGATGCCGACGGTGTTCCTCGTCGAGGATGCCGACCCCAACGCCTTCGCCACGGGCCACGGTCCCGAGACCGCCAGCGTCGCCGTGACCAGCGGCCTGCTCGCGACGCTCAACCGCGAGGAACTGCAGGCCGTGGTGGCGCACGAGATGGGCCACGTGCGGAACCTCGACGTGCGGCTCATGACGACCCTCGCCGCGCTGATCGGCGTGGTGGTGCTGGTGTCGGACCTGCTGGGACGGTTCTTCCGGCACGGCGGCGCCCGCGCCGTGGGCGGCGGCTCCCGGGGCCGGCGCGGCGGCGGCGGCCTGGCCCTCGTGGTGCTGGTGCTCTGGGGCATCACGCTCATCCTGGCGCCGATCATCCTGCGCCTCATGGCCCTCGGGGTCTCGCGCAACCGGGAATACCTGGCCGACGCGACCGCGGCCCAGCTGACGCGCAATCCCGGCGCCCTCGCTTCGGCGCTCGAGAAGATCGAGGCGTCGGCCGAACCGACGCGGTCGATCCAGAAGAGCGCGGCGCACCTGTGCATCGCCGACCCGCTCGGCCGCAAGGCCAACCTGCGGGAAGGCCGCCTGGCCGACTGGTTCGGCACCCACCCGCCCATGCGCCTGCGCCTCGCGCGGCTGCGCGGCATGGCCTTCCAGTCGGCCAAGGCCGCCGGCCAGCTGCCCGCCACCTGAACCGCCGGTCTGGCCGGGGCGAGACCCGCCGCCGTATTGTTGCCCCGTGACGACGCGGGACTGGATCCTCTTCGCGCTGCTCGTCGTCGTGACCGGTGCCGGGGCGCTCTGGTCGACGCGCCGGGCCACCGCCGCGATCCGGGACCGGATGCGCGCCTGGGCCCGGCGCACCCTGCACGACTTCCAGGCCCGCACGGCCCGCTACAAGCTGGTCAGCCGCCGCGCCGTCCGCGACGAACTGATCCTCGACCCCGTGGTCACCGGCGCCATGCGCGAGCACATGCGGGCCCACGGCCTGACGGAGGCCGAGGTCCGCCGGCGGGTCGAAGCGTACATCGACGAGATCCTGCCCTTCTTCAACGTCCTCTCGTACTACAAGATCGGCTACACCATCTCGCGGCTGCTCCTGCGCCTGCTGTACAAGGTGTCCATCGAGTACGAGGACCGGCGGGCGCTCGACGCGATCCCGCGCCGCGACATGGTCGTCTACCTGATGAACCACCGGTCCAACGCGGACTACGTGGTGGTGGCCTACGTGCTGGCCCGCGGCGTCGCGGTGAGCTACGCCGTCGGCGAATGGGCCCGCGTGTGGCCGCTCGAAGCGGTCTTCAAGAGTTTCGGTTCCTATTTCATCCGGCGGCGCTACCGCGAGCCGCTCTACCACGCCGTGCTCGAGCGGTACGTGCAGCTCATCACCCGCCACGGCGTCACCCAGGGGATCTTCCTGGAGGGCGGCCTGTCGCGCGACGGCCGCTTCCGGCCCGCCAAGGTCGGCCTGCTCGACTACATCGTGCGCACGGTCCGGGACCCGCTGTTCGACCGCGACATCTGGTTCGTGCCGGTCGCGATCAACTACGACCGGGTGCTCGAGGACCGCACGCTGATCCGGGAGTGCCTCGATCCCTCGCTGCGCGTCGGCCGCGCGCGGGCGCTGTTCACCACGCTGCAGTACCTGTCCTTCAACACCGCGCGCTTCCTCACCGGGCAGATCCGGCGCTACGGCCGGGCGGCGGTGAATTTCGGGCCGCCGCTGTCGCTCACGGACTGGCTGGCGCGCCAGCCGGGCGACCCGCTCGGCCTGCCGAAAGCCGAGCGCCTGCCCCGGGTCCAGCACCTGGCCGACGAGGTGCTCGGTCGCATCAAGGCCATCATCCCGGTGACGCCGGTCTGCCTCGCCTCGGCCGCCCTGCTGTCGTTCGAGACGGACTCCGTGGCCCTGCCCGACCTCCTGGCGCGGATGCGCGACTACCTCGACCACCTCGACGAGAGCAACGCCAAGGTCATCCGCGCCGACCGCGCCATCGAGGAGACCTGGGAACGGGCCATGCTGATGTTCCGCATGCGGCACACCGTGCACGTCGAGGGCGCCCGCGTCCTGATCATCTCGCGGGAGCGCCCGCTGCTGGAGTACTACGCCAACGCCATCCGTCACCTGCTGCCCGCCGGCGCCCTCAAGGACGAGTTCCTGCTGACGCCGGCGGGCGACCTGGTCGCCATCGCCGAGCGCTACCGCCTCCGTCCCTGGGAAGCGCCGGGGCGGCCCGATGCCGCGCCGCCAGGCTGATACATTGGGGGATGATGTCGCGCGCGCCCCGACGCACCCGCGAGTTCGACGACCGTGCCGAAGCCATCGCCGAGTTCCTTCGCGCGGCCGGCCAGGCGCCCCGCCTGCTCCCGGCCGAGGACGGCGCCGGCTGTCCCCTGTTCAACGCCATCGCCGCCCTCCAGTGGACCGGCGAGACCGGCCTGGTGCAGCCCTCCGACCGCCTCCACGCCGTCTGGTTCCTCGGGGAGACGGCCGCCACCGTGGTCGAGCGCGAGATCGACGGGAAGACGGTCTACCGCTATCTCGGCCCGCGGCTGGAGACCCACCAGCGCACGCCGGCCGACGGCACCGCCAGCGTGGACGAGCCGTTCGTGCGCGGCTGGGACTTCCGGGAGCGGTGGAACGCGCTGGCCCACTTCTTCGTCACCACCCAGGGCAAGGGCGCCCTGGTCTCGATGCTGAGCGCCCGGGCGCCAGAGGTCGAGCACGTGCGCCGGTGGCTGATGGAGCTCTTCCAGGGCGACCTGCCGCCCGCCGCCGACCACCTGCACGGCATCTGGGCCAGCACGATCGGTGCCGGCTTCCTGTTCCCGCCGGCGAGCTTCATCGATGGCCGCCGACGCGGCTGGTCGTACGTGGAACTGGGCGGGGTGCGCGAAGCGTAGGCCACGCAGGGGGAAGAGCACAACGGCCCACGTGAGTTGCCTCACGTGGGCCGTCGCAGGAGCAGCTACCCGGAGTCGAGGGATTGCTCCGTCGTTTTTCTGCCGCGGGCCACCGGTTGTCTGATAGGGTCCCGGTAGGGCCGACCGCAGCTCCGGCTTCCATCCCCGCACGACGCGGCCGCGTCACACGGTTCGCTGCTCCCAGCGCTTCGGGTCGTGCCGGATCGCGGACCGGCCTCCCGCATAGCACCCCGCTGCGCCACCGCGGAGTGGACAGAGCACGCGATTGGCTCTGCCTGCACGAGTCGGAGGGATCACCCTGGGATCGTCGAGCGCCGGTAGCCCTTTGTTGCTGCGGCGTTCTCCCCCAAGCTTCCGCTCGCGCCCACCGTCAGGCGTGAATCGGTACGGGACCGATCCCTTCCCTGCCGGCGACGTGGCAACAATCTAGTGCCACGCCCGATGGTCACAAGTGACGGATTTGCTTCGGGTTACGCAATTGCATGTGGGCATCTCTGTGTATCCCAACACCCGCCCGCCAAAGGCCTTGCGACGCCTGTCCCCACGCTGTCGACATGTGGACAGGAAAACTTTGGGGATAGCTTCGCTTGTCCACCACTGTCAGTGTCGCTACGGTTCGTTGACCCTGCCCAACCATCGGATGAACCACCCATGAAGCGTCTCGCCATCCTCCTGCTGTCCGCCTCCGTCTGCGCCGTCGACGCGCACGCCCAGCGCACGGCGGGCCCCGAGGCCGCCGTTCTCCGGGCCCTGCGGGCCGACGACATCTGGTCGCCGTTGCGCTTCCTGAGCGATGATCTGCTCGAGGGCCGCGGCACGGGCGCGCGCGGCGGTGAACTCGCCGCCCGCTACATCGCCGCGCAGTTCATGCGCCAGGGCCTCGAGCCGGCGGGTGACGACGGGACCTGGTACCACAACGTGCCCATCGTCACGCTGGTGCCCGAGGGATCCCTGGGCATCGTCGGCGGCGCACCGGCGCGCAGCTGGCGGTTCCGTGACGACTTCGTCCTGTGGTCGGAGCGCGCCCCCGACCCGCCGCCCACCGGCGCGCCGGCCCCGCCACAGACGGTGGCCGCCGACGGCGAGGTGGTGTTCGTCGGCTTCGGCATCAGCGCGCCCGAGTGGCAGTGGGACGACTACCAGGGCCTCGACGTCCGCGGCAAGATCCTGCTGATGCTGGTGAACGATCCCGGCCTTCGGGACGAGACCATCTTCCGCGGGCGGGTCCTCACCTACTACGGGCGCTGGACCTACAAGCTCGAGGAGGCCGCGCGCCGCGGCGCCGCCGGCGTGCTGCTGGTCCACAACGACACCATGGCCACCTACGGCTGGAACACGGTGCGCAACTCGTGGACCGGCGACCAGGTGCGCCTCATCACGCCGCCCACCTCGCTGGCGTTCGCCGGCTGGCTCGCCCAGGGCGCCGCGGCGGAGCTCGTCGCCGCCAGGGGGCTCGACCTCGCCCAGCTCATGCGCGCCGCCTCGCGCCGCGACTTCCGGCCGGTCGCGACCGGCATCACGGTACGGGGCGAAGTGCGCTCGGCGGTGCGGTTCAGCCGCGCCCCCAACGTGGTCGGCCGCCTGAGCGGCAGCGATCCGGCCCTGCGGCACGAGGCCGTGGTGGTCACGGCCCATTACGACCACCTTGGCATCGTCGCCCCGACGGCCGGCGACTCGATCATGAACGGCGCCGTCGACAACGCATCCGGAACGGCCGCCATGCTCGCCGCGGCGGAAGCCTTCGCACGGTCCGGCGTGCGGCCGCGCCGCTCGCTGCTGTTCGTCGCGTTCACGGGCGAGGAGAAAGGGCTGCTCGGCTCGCAGGCCTTCGCCGAACGGCCGCCGGTGCCGCTGCGCGACATCGCCGCCGTCCTCAACATCGATGTCACGAACCTCTATGGTGCGACGCGCGACATCGCCGCGCTGGGCGTCGACCAGTCCAGCCTCGGGCGCATGTTCCAGCAGGCCGCCCGCGCCGAGGGCCTGCGCGTGGTGGAGGACCGCGACGCCCTGCTGCGCGGCTCCTTCTTCCGGTCGGACCACTTCCCGCTGGCCAAGGCCGGCGTGCCCGCGCTGTCGTGGGAGTCGGGTGAGGACGCCGTCGGGCGACCGGCCGGCTGGCTGGCAGAACAGGGCGCCGTCTACAACCGCGAGCGCTACCACCAGCCCGGTGACGAACTGCTCCCCAGCTACACGCTCGACGGGACCATCCAGCAGGTCCGCGTCCTCATCCGGGTCGCGCTGCTGGCCGGCAACGCGGCCGCTCAGCCCGTGTGGGACGCGTCGTCCGAGTTCCGGGCCGCCGGCGAGGCGCGCCGCCGCCCCTGACGGTCGGGAACGGCGAAGGGGCGGCACCCGGCCGCCCCTTCGCTCCTCATTCGCATCTCCGGCTCAGCACCATGCTCTCCGCTCAGCGCCGGTCCATGGCCTAGTCACGCGGCCGGGACGGAATGACCGGTTGTTCCCACCCGAATTCGCGCCGCACGGCCAGCAGCCGGGCTTCGTACGGCCGCAGGCCCTCGGTGATGCGGTCGCTCATGGGGCGCGTCTCGGCGCGCAGACGTGCCGCGGCCGTGTCGCTGCTCGCGCCGCTTCGCAGCTGGCGGAGCCGCGCCGAGCACTGCTGGCCCAGGCGGCTGAGCGTGGGCAGGTAGGCGCGATAGGCGTTGATGGCGTCCTGCGCCGTCCGGGGCAGGCATGAGCGGCACAACAGGCCCTGGGTCCTCGTGACCGAGGTGACCAGGGTGCGGCACGAGTTCCCGAACACCTCCGCCCGTTCCAGCACGGTCCCGGTCGGCTCGTTGAACGCCGCGCGGCGGTACAGCTCCAGGGCGCTCTTCAACTCGGCCACCTTGGTGCCGAGATCGATGATCCCCTCGACCGTCGAGTCGTAGGGCGTCTGCGGCGCAGGGCGCGGCGGCACCACGCTCTGGCCCGGACGGCTCGAGGACGGCGAGGGGTACGGCGAGCCCGAACGGCGAGCCTGGGCCACGGCTGGCTGCTGGACCAGGAGGCCCAGCAGCGCCACGAAGACGATGCGAGTCATGCAGCGAATCTAACTACCTGGGGCCCGACCCCGCGTACGGCGGCGTCCGCGGCATGGCGGGCGGGACCGGCATGCGCCGCGCGGCGGGCAGCGTGCCGTTGACCGCGATGACGTAGGCGCGGTTCTTCTCCGAGACGTCACGCACCTGGTCGTACCAGTTCGCGTAGAAGGCCCGCGCGCTGGCCGCGTAGTTCTGCCCCCACGGGACCCAGCGATCCGGCGCCGTGATCATGCTCGAGATGTTGTCGCACTCGACCGACGCCCGCATCGCCGTCAGCGATGAATCGAGCGCCGCGGCGGTGCGCGCAACGGCCGGGCTGTCGTCCTCGACCATGTCGTGCATGGCCGCCACGTAGGACTGCAGGTCCCAGTGCAGATCCCGGCACCGGGTCCACCGGTCGCGCTCGCGCTGCGACAGCGAGGTGGGCGCCGTCGCGCCGGCGAGGGCCAGGCCCGACGTGCCCCGGAAGATCGCGACCATCGAGGCGATGGCCGAGTCCAGCTGCTGAGTGAACTGCCGGATGTACGGGACCCGCCCCTCCTCGTCACCGGAGAACGGCTCGATGGCCAGCCCGGCGCTGAAGCTGGCGACCGCCGGCTGGGCCGCCGCCTGCGGCGTCACCGCCGGAGCCGGCCGCGCAGGCGGCTGGGCCGCGGGCTGTGAGACGCCCGCCGCGCCAGGGGCCGCCGTGACGGCGGCCGGCCTCGCGGGCGCGGCGACGGGCGTGGCCGGCGCCGACGGAGCCGGCGTCGCGCCCGGTCGCATCAGCTGCACCGGACAGCCGTCCCGGGCCACCCGCGTGCCGCGCGGGGTGTTCGGGCAGCGGTCCTGCGCGTCGGCGACGCCGTCGCCGTCGGCGTCGGGGCCGCTCGTCGTCGGACGCGCCTTCTGCGCCTGCGCCGGAGCGGCAGCCGTCAGGCCGCTGCACACGACGATACCCAGTACGATCGCCCACCGTCTCACACGCCACCTCGCGAGTCTGACCTCGGAACAGATAACGGCGCGGGCGTCGTAATGCCAGAACGACCGACGCGGCGTGCCGGTGATCTGGATCACGCTTGCCACGACCGCGCCGGACTCCTACCATTACCCCACACCCCAACTCCTTCACGGTACGATACTTGGAGCGAGCGCACCAACCGATCACGCGGATCCGGGCAGGGCACACGGTGCTGGCCGCCGTCCTGGCGCTCGGCGCACTGACGGCCTGCCGGAGCGATGCGCCGATCAGGATCGGCGTCACCGGGCCCTTCAGCCAGCCGCGCGGCCGCTCGATGCTGGCCGCCGCGCGGCTGGCCGTGAGCGAGATCAACGCGGCCGGCCCGCTGCGCTTCGAGCTGGTCGAGCAGGACGACTCGGCCCAGAGTTCCCGGGCCATCCAGGTCGCCCAGGCCTTCTACGACGACCCTGCCGTGGTGGCTGTCGTGGGACACCTGACGAGCGGCACGACCATCGCCGCGAGCGGCGTCTACAATGGCGGATCGCGGCCGCTCCTCGCCATCTCACCGTCGGCATCGAACCCCGAGTTGACCGGCATCGGGCGCTACACCTTCAGGGTCTGCGCCACCGACCTGGTGCACGGCGCGGTGCTGGCCCGTTTCGCCTACCAGCGGCTGGGTGCGCGGTTCGCCGCGGTCGTCTACCTCAACGACGACTACGGCCGCGGCCTGCTCGAGACCTTCGTGGCCGAGTTCCGACGCCTCGGGGGCACCGTCGTCAGCCAGGACCCGGTCCTGGGGGCCGGGACGGACGCCGGCCCATACGTCGACCTCGTCCGTCGGGACGGCCGCGCCCAGGTGCTGCTCGCCGCGACCGACCGCGCCACCGGCGCGGCCGTCCTGCGGACCGCGCGGGGCCGCGGCCTGACGATGCCGGTCATCGGCGGCGACGGCCTGTCGGGCATCCAGACCGAGGGCACGCTGGCCGAAGGCGTCTACCTCACGTCGAACTACCTGCCGGAGCGCGGCGGTGAGACCAACGCGGCGTTCCTCCGTGCCTACGCGGCGGCGAACGGCGGAGAGCAGCCCGACCACCGGGGGGCCGGTGCCTACGACGCGGTCCACCTGATCGCCGAGGCGGTCCGCACGGCGGGCCGCAGCCGCGTGCGCGTGCGCGATGCCGTCGCGGCCGTGGGCAGCGGCCTTCCCGCGCACGAAGGCGTCACCGGCCGGATCGCCTTCGACGAACTGGGTGACGTGCGGGAGAAGTCGGTGCTGGTCGGCGTGATACGCGGTGGACGCCTGGTGCCGGCCGAGGACCGGCCCTGATGCGCCTGCCCGCCGTCGCGGCCGTTCGCCAGGCCTTCCAGACGATCCGCGCCCGCCTCATCCTGGGCCTGGCGCTGCTCCTTGGCGGCGTGGTGATGGGCGTGCTCTTCGGCGTGATCGTCCTGCGGCTCATGTCGCGCGAGATCGACCAGCGCCTGGAGGAGTTGAACGCCGCGTCGTCCATCAATTCACTGCTCCAGGGCAGCGTGCTCTACGAGATCGCGGCCGCCGAGGCGTACCTCGCCTCGCCGACCTCCGCGCTGGCGGAGCGGTTCCGCCGGGCCGGGCTCGAGAGCCACGCGCTGCGCCGGCAGTACGGCAAGCTCGCCGGCTTGAGCGCCGACGAGCGGGTCCTGGTGGACAGCGTCGGCCGATTGCAGGCGGCGCTCGAGGTGGATTACGCGCTGGGCCACGCGCTCTTCGACCTCAACCGTCCGGACGAGGCACGGGAGGCGGTGGCGCGGGCGCGCGCGCCGGCCGACGCCATCACCGAGGCGATCCAGTCGCTGGCCGGCCTGCAGGCCCTCGCGGCGCAGACCGCCGCCGAGCGCCTGCGCCAGGACGCCGAACGGCGCCAGATCATCCTGTTCGCCCTGCTGGCCTTCAGCAGCCTGGTCGGCATCATCCTCGCCGTGGTGACGCTCCGCGCCGTGGAGAGCCCGCTGGCCAAGCTGGTCCGTTCCGCCGAGCGGCTGGGGGAGGGCGACCTGCGGCCGGTGGAACCGGGGCGCATGGCAACCGAGTTCGCCGTGCTGGGCCGCGCCTTCGCCTCCACCGCCGAGCGGCTGCGCACCATCGTCAAGGACGTCGTGGATGAATCGGAGCGGATCGCCGGCTCGGCCAGCGACCTGTCGGCCATCAGCCAGCAGCTTGCCGCCAGCTCGGGCGAGATCTCGACCAGCATGCTCGACATCTCCAGCGGCGCCGAGCAGCAGGTCTCGCGTATCGCCGAGGCGGGCACGGCCGCCCAGCAGTTGCGGGCCGCCGCCGGCGACAACGTCGCGGCCGCCGAGCGCGTGGCGGCCCTGGGCGCCGACATCCGCGCCGTGGCCGCGCGCAACGGCGAGGACGTCCGTAGCGCCCTCGCGGCCCTGCTCGAGGTGCGCAAGGCGGTGCGCGCATCGGGGCATGAGGTCGGACAGCTCGCCCTGGCCAGCCAGTCGATCGACGAGTTCGTGGTGCTCGTCAAGCGCATCGCCAGCCAGACCAACCTGCTGGCGCTCAACGCGGCGATCGAGGCGGCGCGCGCGGGCGAGCACGGGCGCGGCTTCGCCGTCGTCGCCGAGGAGGTCCGCAAGCTCGCCGACGAATCGGCGGCGGCGGCCGAACAGGTGGGTGAGACGCTGCAGCAGCTGCGCGCGCAGGTCGAGCGGGTCGCCGCCGCCATGGCGCAGGGCGTGGGACGGGTGCAGGACGTGGAGGCTGTCTCGACGGCGGCCGCCGGCGGCCTGGAGGAGATCGCCCGCTCGGTCCAGGGCATCGAGGAGGCCGCCCGCCGGGTCGCCGAAGCGGCCGCGGTGAACCGTCAGGCGGCCGAGGAGATCGAGGCGGCCGCGGGCCAGGTCAAGCAGCAGGCGTCCCGCCACGCGACCGCCGCCGAATCCGTCACGGCGGCGGCCGAACAGCAGAGCGCCTCGACGCAGGAGATGGCCGCCTCCGCGGGCGAGATGCTCGCGGCGGCCGAGCGCCTGCGCAACATGGTGACAGGGTTCCGGGTGTAGCGGGGAACGACTACTTCTTCTTCGGCTTGCTCTTCGCCTTCGGCCTGGGCTTCGGCTTCGTAGCGGCCTTCCGGGCCGGCTTCCTGACGGCTTTGGCGCGAGCCGGCTCCCTGGCCGGCTTCCGCGAGCCGGCCTTCGCGGCGACGGCGGCAGCGCCGCCCTTCGGAGCGTGCTCGAGTTCGGCCGTCACCCGATCGCCTTCGTCGCTCCGGATCAGCCCGCGGCGCACGGCGTAGCGCAGCAGTTCGAGCGCGTCCTTCCGGTCGAACGGCGCGACGCCTGCCGCGGCTCGCGAGAGGTTGACGATCGCGTCGGCCACCGGGCTTCGCAGCACGGTTGCGATTCCCGGCACGGCTTCCAGGATGTTGCTGATCGCGCCGCTCGAGAGTTCGGTCGCCAAGCTATCTCCAATTCCTGCACGAAGTTGCCGAAACGTCCCGAGACCACGACGGCGCGTCCACGGGCGGCAATGCCCGATTGGAGCGCCAACCTAGCGCGGGTCGGGGGCCCCCGTCAAGCAGATCGCGCGGACCCCGGGCCACGATCATGGCTCATAAGACGAAGCCCGACAGCGAGTTCGCTGTCGGGCCCGTTGACGCGGCGCGGCCTGGCGGGCGCGGCTGCTAGAAGCCGAGCCGCATGCCCAGACTGCCGCTGAAGCCGGTGAAGCCGACCGTCCCGGTCCCGACCGGCAGGCTGCCGACGTCGAACCGGGCCCCGGGGACGACCGTGAGGCTGCGGCCGGCCGCGATGATGTACCGGGCCGA
This sequence comes from uncultured Gemmatimonadales bacterium, assembly GCA_964550365.1. Lineage (GTDB taxonomy): Bacteria > Gemmatimonadota > Gemmatimonadetes > Gemmatimonadales > JACORV01 > DASXPG01. Next base: position 14,131 of record CAZJZC010000009.1, read on the forward strand.
CATGCCGAAGACCGAGCCGGCGCCGGCGAATCCGCTCGAGGCCGTTCCCTCCCACTGATGCCGGAACTCGAGCGAGGGCCGCAGCGGGTTGCCGGCCACCATGAACGAGCCCTGCATCCCGAGCGCCACGGTATTCTGCTTGAGCGCCGGCAGGGACGGCGTCGAGTCGCCGGAACTGCGGTGGATGTCCCAGGCGAAGAACGACACGCTGCCGTTGCGCCCGACGGGGACGTTCCACGAGATCTGTGAGATGAGGCGGCCGCCGGGCCGGGCCTGGTCGGCGCCGAACTCGTCGCGCGAGAAGGTGCTGTAGGTGACGCCGAGGGCGAGTCGGCCCTGCCCGACGAGGCGGTCGGCGCCCAGGCGCACACGGAACTCGCTGCCGGGCCGGAGGGTGAGCGTCGTGTCGGCCGCCAGCGGCTGGTACTCACCATTGTACCGGTAGCTGCCGGCGAGCCCGACCGCCCAGCCGCCCGCGGGCATGGCCACGGCCAGGCCCGTGGTCATGTTGAAGCCGGTACCGAAGCTCGATACCGGATACGGGATCAGGTCGGTGGCCACGGCGCCGGCCACCAGCAGCTGCTCGTTGCCCAGCGTGGCCTTCCCGGTCGGCAGGTTGACGGCGACCGTGAGCGTGGCCACGTCGGGCTTCAGCGCGAAGCCCGCGCGCAGGATCACGTCGGTCAGGCCCGACAGCGTGGCCTCGACGCCCGCCTGGTCCGTGCGCCGCGCGTTCACGGCGTAGGCGCCGGCGTCGAAGGTGACGCGCCGCGACAGGGGCGCCACCAGGCCGAGCGGCACGACCATCTCGCTGACCGTCTTGGTGCCGATCCCCGAGTCGAACGTGGTGGTGTAGTACTCGACGCCGGTCAGGAACCGGACCCGGGCGGGATCCTGGGCCAGCGCGAGCGCCGGCAGCAGCAGCGCCGCGGCGGCAGCCAGCCCGATGCTTCGGCGCGCGGGCATCACGGCCTCCGGATGATGATGACGACCGTCCCGGTGGTCTGCTTCGGCCCCTCGGTGTTGGTGCGCTCGGGCGTGGGATCCCGGTCGCGCGGCACGGCGTTGGTCGTCGTCTGCTGTTCCTGCTGGACCTGCGACACCGTCGTCGGCGTCACGCTGTTCGAGGCCGTCTGGAGCGCGTCGCGCCGCTGGTCGGTCGTCACGCCGCCGGCCTCGGCGGCGGCGGCCTGGTTGACGGCGACGTCCACGTCGGCCACCGACTGCGTCGAGGCGGCGTTGAGGTCGGACGCCTGCTGGGCGCTCTGCTGCGCCGACAGGAACGACGGGTCGATGCGGGTGGCCTGTTCGAACAGGTCGCGCGCGCCGGCGTAGTCGCCGCGGTCCTCGGCCTCGAGCCCGCGGCTCCAGGCGAGGAACGCCTGGATGTTCTGGGTCGGGCGCTGCTCGATCTGAGACCGTTCGGCGTCGGTGAGCTGGATCCCGAGGTCCTGGAAGATCTGGAACACGATGCGCTTCTGGATGTCGAACAGGCGGCTGAGCTGGCCCTGGTCGCCGGCCGTCGCCGCCACCCCGGCGGTCGAGACGTCCACCACCGCCGCTGCCACGCGCAGGTCGTTGTCGCCCACTTCGGCGAGCGAGCCCTGGATCACCCGGCCGGCCCGCAGCAGCCGTCCGCTGCGGACGGCGCTCTGGGCCTCGGCGCGCTCGGTGGCACCCAACCGCATCTCGTCGAGCATGGTCTGCATCCGCTCGCGCTCGAGCACCCGGACCTGCCGTGAGCGCGCCAGGTCGGTGACGATCAGCTGGGCGAAGCCGCGCGAGAGCGGCGCGATCTCCTCGTTGGTGCCGGTATACCCGAACGGCATCACGGCGATGGTGTTGGGTTCCGGCGCCTGCGTGGACAACTGGGCTTCCTGCGCCAGGGCCTGGCGGGCCTGGTACTCGAGCTCGCGACGGCCCATGAGGCTGAGGCGCTGACGCGCCGCCGTGCGCAACTCGCCGCTGCGCGATACCTCGATGTAACGCTCGTAGGCGGCGCGCGCCGCCGGGAACTCGCCCCGCGCCTCGGCCGTCATGCCGAGGTAGATGGCCGCGATGCCGTCGTTCGGCGAGGCGATGAGCGCGCTGTCGAGCGTCGCGCGGGCTTCGGGAAGTCTGTTGGCCCGGAAATAGGCGACGCCGAGCCGCGTCAGCGCGGCCGCGTCGTTGGGACGCGCGGCCCGGGCGGCCTCGAGAGCAGGCACGGACTCGGGCGTGACGTCCTGAAGCCGCAGCGCGCCGCCGCCGCAGCCCGCGGTCAGCAGCATCGCGCTCGACAGGACGGCGCGGCGCGTACGAAGGAATCCGTTCATGTGGCCATGCCTCGGGACCTCGGGAACCGGAAGGGCAATATGCAGGCCGCTGGAAGGGGCTGCAAGCCGACCCGGACGGGCCTCGACCGCCACGGTACTGCCCACGCCCCGGGTCCTGCCGTGACCATGGTCACGGCTCGCATCCGACACCTGTCGCTGCGACCCCACACACGTGGACGCAAAACGTGCCGCCGGGCGCGACCCGACGGCACGTTCCACCGCGAACGGCGTCAGCGCGTGACGGTGATCGTGCCCGTCATGCCCATCGCCTTGTGCGGCAGGCAGAAATAGCCGTACGTGCCGACCGGCGCGCCGGCGAAGCTCACCCGGTAGGTCGCGTTCGGCGCCGTCATCATCGGACCCTGCAGGGCGCCCAGGCGCTGCGGCATGTTGCGGTTGAGCACCTCGGCGGCGCCGGCCGGGATCTGCCCGGGCTCGAACTGCACGTTGTGCGGGAACCCGTTCACGTTCACGAACTCCGCGACGTCGCCGACCCGCACCGAGAAGTTGGCCGGCTCGAAGACGTACCGCGTCCCGACCTGCTTCATCTGCACCCGCACCGTCCGACCTGCGGTCGCCGGCGCCGCCGGACGCGCCTGCGCCGCGAGGGCAGTGGCTCCCAGCACCAGCATCGGCGCGACCAGCACGGCAATACGCTTCATCCTTCGACTCCGAGTTGAAGGGAACCTCATCGAGCGCGGGTTAGGTACCCGGCGCCGCGGGAAAAGGGCCATGTGCACAACTTGTGAAATATTTCACATGCAGGGCCGCACCGCAAGGACGCCGACGATCGGCCCTTTGCGCCCGGTTTGAGGCCCCTCTACCTTTCGGCACGCCGTCCGGGAAGCGGACGGCGTTCTCTCCCAGCCGGAGCCGGACCAGACGTGGCAGGCGATGCCATTCAGATGATGGGCACCATCACCGAGGTGCTCCCCAACACCACCTTCCGCGTGGAACTCGAGAACGGTCACGAGATCCTGGCCTACGTCTCCGGCAAGATGCGCAAGAACTACATCCGGATCCTCCAGGGCGACCGCGTGCAGGTCGAGTTGTCGCCATACGACCTGACGCGCGGACGGATCACCTACCGCTACAAGTAGGGCGGGCGACCGCCCCGTGAACGGCAGAGGCCGGCGCCCCGCGGGCGGCCGGCCTCGTCGTCATTGGCGTGAGTGCGGGCGCCGCCCCCTCATCGCGGCCGGGAGCCGATCCTGCCCCACCGGATCGCCGTGAGGAACGGCAGCGCGCGCCACGACCCGTGATCGAACGAGTAGTAGATGAAGAGGGGCCGGCCGCGGATCACGCGCCGGTCGACGAACCCCCAGTAGCGCGAGTCGTAGCTGTTGTCGCGGTTGTCGCCCATGACGAAGTACTGGCCCGACGGCACCACCAGCGGTCCCCAGTTGTCGCGCGTGGGCCGGTAGGTGGCGCGGTCCACGTCGGGGAGCAGATAGGCCACCTGCCACAGCCGCATCTCCGGGTCGGCCGGGTCGGACAGCGAATCCAGGTGCTCGGCGAACGGCTCGGCCTGGGCCGAGTCGTTGCGCAGCAGGACGCCCTGGCGCATCTCGAGCGTGTCGCCCGGCATGCCGACCAGGCGCTTGACCACCTTGACGCCTTCCTGCGTGCGCGAGTCGAAGACGATGATGTCGCCGCGGACCGGCTCGCGGAACGCCGGCAGTTTCGTGTGGATGATGGGGAGCTCGGCCCCGTAGAGGGCCTTGTTGACGAACAGGAAATCGCCGACCAGCAGCGTGCGCTCCATCGAGCTCGACGGGATGCGGAAGGCCTCCACCAGCAGCGCCCGCAGCACGAACCAGATGATCAGCGCGACCGCGATGGACTTGACCCATTCCCACAGCCACTTCGCGAAGCCCGGACGGGCCGGCTTCGGCCCCGGCGCTGCAGCCTGCGGATCGGCCATCCGTCACGGCCTCCAGTCGGCGATGAAGATGTTGGTCTCGCCCGGCACCCGCCCGTGACGGTTGGAGGCCCAGACGAGTTTCCGGCCGTCGGGCGAGAACATCGGGAACCCGTCGAAGTCGGGATGCCGGGTGACCGGCTCCAGGCCCGTTCCGTCGAGGTTGACGAGATACAGGTCGAAATCGCGCCCGCGCGGGTTGGGATGGTTCGACGAGAAGATGATGCGGCGGTCGTCGGGCGTGAAGAACGGAGCGAAGTTGGCCCCGCCCAGGGCGGTGATGCGCCGCTGGTTCGAGCCGTCGGCGTTCATCACCCAGATCTCCATGCGCGAGGGCCGCACCAGGTTGCGCCGCAGCAGGCCCTGGTACTCGGCCCGGGCTTCCGGGGTCTCCGGGTGGAAGGCCCGGTAGACGATCATCGAGCCGTCGTGCGAGTAGAACGCGCCGCCGTCGTAGCCGACCGCGTCCGTCAGCCGCCGGACGTTGGACCCGTCCACGTTCATCGTGTAGATGTCCAGGTCGCCGTCCCGCACCGACGTGAACACGATGGTGCGGCCGTCGGGCGAGATCGTGGCCTCGGCATCGTAGCCCGGCAGGTCCGTCAGCCGCCGCAGGTCGGACCCGTCGGCCCGCGAGGTCCACAAGTCGTAGTCGTCCAGCCCCCAGACGTACCCCTGCGACATGTCCGGCGGCGGCGGACAGTCCCGGCCCGCCGCGTGGGTCGACGCCCAGACGACCCGCTCGTCGCCGGCGTAGAAGTACCCGCAGGTGGTCTTGCCGAACCCGGTCGAGATGCGGCGCACACCGGAGCCGTCGATGTTCATCACGTACTGCTGGTCGCACCCGCGTCCCTCGACGGTGGCCTGGAACGTCAGACGCCTGCCGTCGCGGGAGAAGTACGCCTCGGCGTTCTGGCCGCCGAAGGTCAGCTGACGGATGTTGGCCAGGTGCCCCTCGCCGGGCTCCGGCGGCACCAGGACCCGGGGAGCCGGGCCGCGGCAGGCGGCCAGCGAGAGCAGGGCCGCGGCGACGGCCGCGATGCGTGTCGGTGTCATGGCATCAATTCTACTCGACCCGGCGCCGGCGCCAAAGTCCGCCCGTCACGGGCACATGGGCGCGTCGGCGCGGGGCGGATCGAGCCGTCCGTCGCGCAGGATCGTCAGATAGCGCCAGCCGCCGGGGGACCCGTCGGGCAGCGGCTCCTCGGCCCACAACTTGAGCGCGCAGGCGCCGGCGCTTCCCATCACCACGTCGGGCTCGCTGGACGGGTTCTCATCGGTCGCGAACCGCCAGGTCGCCGCGGCGATCGCGATTTCCTCGCGCAGCGCGCCGGCCGCGCCCGGCAGGAACACCGGGTAGCCTACGCCGGCCGAGTCGGCCACGTACCCGAACAGGTCGGGGATGCCGTCGCCGGTCAGGTCCTCGAAGCGCCACGCGCCGAACCGGGCGGCGGACGGCATGACGTCGGAGCGGCCGACCCGCTCCGCGGCCCCGTCGCCCACCAGCCACAGGTCGGCCCGGGCCTGGACCAGGCCGTCGAGACCCGACTGCGCGTCGACCAGCACGAAGGTGCGTCCCGGGCCGGACGGCCAGACCCAGGCGCCGCCGGCGATCACGTCGCCCGAGCGGTACTGCCGTCGCACCAGCTCCGCGGCCTGCGCCGGATCGGTGAGGTCGAGCGGCGCATCACGTTCCGCGCGGCACGCCGCGAGGATCAGGGCACCGGCGAGAGCGGCGGCGGCACGGCGGAGGCGGGAGCGGCGGGCGGATAGGCGGCTCGATACCATGTGTAGCTCGCGTAGACGGTGCGGACGTAGTCGCGCGTCTCGGGGATCACCACGCGCTCGGCGAACAGGTCGGGATCGGGATACTCGGGCCAGTTCCTCCAGCGGCCGACCCGCGTCGGCCCCGCGTTGTACGACGCGATGAGGGCGTAGACCGGGAACGAGTCGCGGGTCGCCCGCTCGGCGACGTACCGGGCGCCAAGATGCAGGTTGAAGTCGGGCACGAACAGCAGGCTCGGGTCCCACGGCCCCAGGCGCAGGCGCCGGACCATCTCCTCGCCCGTCGGCACCCAGATCTGGCTCAGGCCGCGGGCGTTGGCGCGCGAGACGGCGCGTGGATCGAATCGCGACTCCTGGCGGATGATGGCGGCCATCAGCAGCGGGTCGACGCAGTGCTCGGCCGCCTCGCGTTCGATGAGGTCGCGGAACGAATAGGGGAACAGGGCCCGGACCACGCCGGCGACCAGGCCGACGCGCGCGCGCGCCGCCTCGCCCAGCGCGATGGACTCGCGGGCATAGCCGGCCTCCGACGCGACGGCGGCGGCGGCGAGCAGGACCTGCGTCGAGGCCGCGGTGTCGCTCGCCCATCCGACGGCCTCGGACCGCGCTTCGGCGTCCAGGCCCAGGCTGGCCAGCAGCCGGATGCGCTCGCGCGCGCGCGCGGCCGGGAAGGTGCCGAGGCGCGGCGGCGGCAGGGGCGCGTCCACCACGAAATCGGTGTCGCCGAGGATCTCGCGCGAACGGGTCCCGTAGAAGGTGATCGGTCCCGCCGCCGCGATGCGGCGCAATGCCGTCACGGCCGCCGTGTCGCCCCGCTCGAAACGCAGGCGGGCGTCCCAGTAGCGCGGCCCGGTGCCCAGCACCGCGGTGCTGTCGCGGCGGGTCACCTCGGCGATCAGTGCCGCCGCGCTGTCGCGCGCGCCCGCCGCGTAGAGCACCAGGCCGAGCCTGAACCGCGCCACCAGCGCGGCCGGCGTCTCGCCGAAGCGCCGCAGCAGCAGGGCGTACCGCGCGATCTCCTCGGGCCGCTCACCCTTCGCGCGGTGCAGATCCGCCCGCAGCAGCAGGGCGCGCGCGATACTGGAGTCGCCGCGCCAGATGCCGGCCAGCTGGATCAGCAGGGTGTCGGCCTCGCCCTGCCGCTCGAGCAGGCTCAGGGTCTGCACGCGCGCGGCGGCGATGAGCGTCGCCCGGCGCCGGCCGGCTCGCGCCCCGGCGCTGTCCACGGCGCGCAGGGCCAGCGGCTCCCTCTTCCGCTCCGCCAGGACGCGGGCCAGTTCGAGCCAGGCGCCCACGCTGGTGTCCGACCGCTGGACGGCGCGGCGGGCGTACAGTTCGGCCGACGCCAGGTCGCCGCGCGCGCGATAGGCGCGGCTGACCGCCAGGTTCTCGACCAGCGTCAGGGTGTCGAACCGCTCGGTGAGGAAGGTCGCCGCCAGGAATGCGGTGGGCCGGGTCGGATCGGCCAGCAGGATCGAATCGGCGCGCGCGCGCGCCAGCCGGCTGCGGCCAACGGCGAACTCCACCCGGGCCACGTCGAGCGTCGTGCCCCAGCGTTCATACAGCGCCAGCGCCCCGAACCGGTCGCCGGCGGCGAGCCGCCGCGCCGCGATGAACAACTGCGCCCGTCGCGTCGCGCCGGGCGTGCGCGAACCGGATACCGCCGCGAACGCCACGGCCGTGTCGCTCTCCAGCGCCGCGCGGCGGATGGCGAACCAGTCGGCGATCTCCGGCGACGCCAGCGCGGCGCGGCGCCAGGCCGCCTGGGCCGAGTCGCGCAGTCCCAGCTGTTCCAGGGCGACGGCCAGCCGCACCCCCGCGGCCAGCTGCAGCGGCGCCGGCGTCGACGGCAGGTCCAGCAGCCGACGGTACTTCTGTTCCGCCGCGCGCCATCGCTCCGCCCGCTCGTCCGTCCGCGCGCCCAGCGCGAGCAGTTCCGGCAGGGAATCGCCGCCGCGCGCGCGGCGGAGCAGCTCGTCCACCCGGGCCGACTGGCCGAGTCCCTCGGCGATCGTCGCGTGGAGCAGGACGCTCTCGGCCGGCAGGGGCCGGGTGCCGGGCGGCGGCGGCGCCAGCCGCAGGGCGTGCCAGAATCGGCCCGTTGCCGCCAGCGTATCGGGATGCGCCGCGGGCGGCGAGGCCGTGCACACATCCGCCGCCGGCGGCGCCGGCAGCAGGGCGTCGGATTCGAGCGGGGGGGTCACCGGGACGGCCACCATCGCCGCCAGCATCCAGGAGACGCCCGCCGCCGCTGCCAGCGCGGCGCGGGCGATCACCGTGTCGGACCCAGGACGTTCAGGCTGCGGGCCTCGGGCGTCCAGGCCGGACGTTCGGACGTGCCGGCCATTTCGGCGAGCGTGTAGTACGCCAGCCGCGCGACGCGCGCGGCCTTGTCGCTGTCGGTCCGGTCCGCGTGATCGCCGGCCCGATGATAGTCGGCATGCGGCCCGGTATAGAAGAAGATGTACGGGATGCCCAGGCGCTGGAACGGATAGTGGTCCGAGTCGGCGGGCGTCACCGGTCGGTCCTCCTCGTCCGGACCGACGCCCAGCCCCAGTTCGGTGTGCTCGGTGGCCAGCCGCCGCACCAGGTCGGAGATGGTGCTCTTGCCCCAGCCGTTGAGATAGACCGAATCGGGCCGGTTGCGGCTGATCATGTCAAGATTGACCAGGCCGACCACGCGATCGAGCGGCACGGTGGGGTGGCCCGCGTACCAGCGCGAGCCGAGCAGGCCCCGCTCCTCACCCGAGACCAGGAGGAACAGGATCGAGCGGCGCGGGGACGTCGCACCCGCGCCGAACGCCTCCGCCAGCGCCAGGACACCGGCCGTGCCCGACGCATTGTCGTCGGCTCCATTGTAGATGGAATCGCCGGCCAACGGCCGCCCCACGCCGACATGGTCGAAATGCGCCACCACCGCGACGTACTCGCCGGCCAGCGGGCCCTGCCCGGGCGACACGGCGACCAGGTTCGGCGCGCTGGGTTCCCCGAGCAGGGTGTCGCGCGAGGCGGGAAAGCGCTGCCGGTAGGTGCCGCCCTCGCCGGCCGGCCGCACGCCGACGCGCCGCAGCACCCCCTCGGCATAGTCCGCCGCGCGCTCGAGTTCGGGGCTGGGCGTGCGCCTGCCCCGCATCGAGTCGTCGGCCAGGACCGCGATGTGCCTCTGCATGAGCGCCGGCGTGATGCGCGAGGCCTGGGCCGCGGCGGCCACCGGAACGGTGGCCCCCACGGCGACTGCCAGCAGCATCGGCCGAACAGCGCGGACCGGACCCATGACTGCAAGCTAGGCCTGCCACCCGGGTCATGCTACCGCCGCAGGGCGAAGGTCACCGGCACCAGGACCCGCACCCGCACGGCCCGGCCGCCGTACCGGCCGGCCCGGTAGCGCGACGCCCGCACCACGGCGCGTGCCTCGGCTTCGAACAGCGCGTGGCCGCCCGACACGATGCGCAGGGAGCCGGGTTCCACCAGGCCGGCCGAGTCGAGCACCGCCTCCACGAGGATCCGCGCCTCGATGCCCGCCTGGCGCAGGACCTCCGGGTAGCGCAGTGCCGGGTGGTCCACCAGCACCGGCGGCACGTCCGCGGCCCGCGCCTCGATCGGCGCGGCCGGCGGCAGGCCGACCGTCGCGCCAGGCGGCGTGATGACCATGCCCGGCGCCGGCGGCAGACCGGGATCCGCCGACACGGCCGGCGGCACCGGCAGGGCCGGCGGCGGCAACGTCGACGGCAGTTGCAGCACCGGAATGGGCACCGGCGCGGGCGGCAGGGGCGTCGCCGGTGCCGGGGGCACCGCGGGCGCGGGCGCCGGACCCGGCAGATAGATGGGCACGGCGGCCAGCGGCGGCGCCGCCGGGGACGGCCCGCGCGCCGTCAGCGCCAGCGCGAGGCCGATGAGCGCGGCATGCAGGGCGGCCGAGACGGCGCGGCTGCTCCAGGAACGCTCGTCCAGCGCCAGGGCGCCGGAGGCAGGCAGGACCTCGAACACGGACTCCTCCCGGTGAAGGTCGACTTCAACCTGGGAGACGTCCGTGGCTGACCGATGCACACATCATGACGGGACGATGACGACCGGATGACGCTAGCGGGCGATCTGCTTCACGCCCTCCGCCGAGGCCACGATGGCCACATCGGCGATCGAAAGGAACAGCCCGTGCTCCACCACCCCGACACGCCGGTCGAGGGCCTTGGCGGCGGCGATCGGGTCGGGGATGCCGCCGGGGAACCGGCAGTCCACGATGTAGTGCCCGCCGTCGGTGACGGTGGGCTCGCCGTCCGCGCCGCGGCGCAGCACCGGTTCCGCCCCGAGTCCATCGAAGAACCGCGTGTGGGTGGACCAGCCGAACGGGATGACCTCGACCGGCACCGGCGCCCTGGAGCCGAGCCGCTTGACGACCTTGGAGTCGTCCGCGATGACGACGAACCGCTCGGCCGCCATGGCCACGAGCTTCTCGCGCAGCAGCGCGCCGCCGAGCCCCTTGATGAGGTCCAGTCCCGGCCCGACCTCGTCGGCGCCGTCGATGGCCAGGGCCGGCTGAGGATGCGCGTCGAGCGACGTGAGCGGGATGCCCAGCGCGCGGCACCGTGCAGCCGTGTCCTCCGAGGTCGGCACGGCGACCACGCCGGAGAGCGCGCCCGACGCCAGCCTTGCCCCGAGCAGTTCGAGCAGCGGGCGGACCGTGGAGCCGGTGCCAAGGCCGACCACCGTGCCGCTGACGATCAGCTCGACGGCCGCGGCGGCGGCGGCCCGCTTGAGGTCGTCCTGGTCCGTCACGCCGGTCAGCGGATCGCGAACGTCACGCGCACGACCGCCATGACGTCCTTCTCGAGCGACGTCACGTCGTTCATGCCGTAGTCGCTGACCTCGGTGGAATAGCGCGGCACGACCTGGATCACGCCGGTGCGCACCGCGCGCAGGGCGCCGACCCGCGAGCCCGCGGCGCGCGCGATGGCATCGGCCCGGCTTCGCGCGTCGGCGGCGGCCTGGGCCAGCATGGCGACGCGGAGGGTGTCGAGACCGGTGAGGACGAACTCGGGACTGTGGGAATTGAGTTCCACGCCTTCGTTCGCCAGCTCCATCACCTCGACCGACAGGCGCGCCACGCCGTCCACGTCGCGCGATCGCACCTGGAACTGCTGGGTGCCGCGGTAGCCCGCGATCCGGCCGGTACTCAGGCCGTCGCGCGTCTCGAGCACCGGCTCCACGTTGATGGCGCCGGCGCCGACCACCGAGTCGGGCAGGCCGCGGCCCCGCAGATAGCCCGCGACCCGGGCGCCCTGCCGCCGCACGTCGGCGTAGGCGGCGCGCAGATCGCCCTGCTGGGTACCGACCGAGACGCGCCAGACGATCAGGTCGGCGCGGGCCGCCTGCCGCGCCGACCCCGTGACCTCCATGAGGTCGGCGCCCTGTCGCACGCGGCCCAGTGCGCCGGCCACGAACACGCCCGCCACCACGATCGCCGCGGCCAGGGCCACCAGGCCCCAGAGCAGTTCGCGCGGGCGGGCCGGCGACGCCTCGTCAGCCACAGGCGGGCCGCCGGATCCACGTCGCGTCCCAGACGGTGCGGATCGAGTCGGCCTTGAAGCGGAGGTCGGCCATCGAGCGCAGCGTGTCGCCGTTGAGCCGGATCACGGCCTGGGCGTCGAAGTAGCGCGTCGGTGTGCCGTTCCAGTCCTGCCAGTTCAGCGCCACGCGTCCCTGCGCGTTCACGGCGTAGGTCCCCCTGGTGCCCTCGAGTCCCGTCAGGAACAGGCCCTGGACCGTGTCGGTCACGTTGTTGTTGGTCCGTTCCAGCAGGCCCGTGTTGGCGCTCGACCAGTAGAACTGGAACGTGCCGACGGTGTCGGTCGGCGAGCGCGGCGTGAAGCCGATGCAGTTGTAGCCCACGTAGATGGTGTCGCTCAGCCAGCGCAGGTGGAAATCGTTGGGCCGCGACGTGTCGGTGAAGGTGTAGATCAGCCTGGTCGCGTCGAAGAAGTACACCTGGGCATCGGGACCGAACGGGGGCCCGGCCGGGGGCCGGCCCAGATCGCCGCTGCACGCGGCGGCCGCCAGGGCCACCAGCAGGTACGGACGTCCGACGGAAACACGCATGGAGGCTCCTCGCGAAGCGGTAGACGTGAATCATGGGGGGGCGGCCGGGCGAGGGGCAAGCGGCCCCGGCGCGGCACCACCCACCAGTACCGCCGGCGGCCGGCCCCGGTTCCACAAACCCTTGTCGCCGTTCCGGTTGCCCGCGCGTCCGCCGGCCGGCTGGAGCCGCCCGACGGCGCAATGTGGCACGCGCCTTGCGGATTCGGCCGCCGGGCGCCAACTCCCATGCCGTGAGGCCTCTCCTGCGTACCCTGGTGACCGCCGTCCTGCTGTTGGCCACGGTGACGCGCGCGGCCCCGGCCGACGTGCGGGCCTGGACCCTGTGCACCCCCGGCGCGCTCCGGTCCTGCAGCAGCATCAGCATCCAGACGGTGGCCATCATGAGCGGGGCGGTGCGGATCGGCACGGCGCTCACCATCTCGCTGGCCAACCTGCAGGGCTCGGGTCTGCCCAACACCGGCACCGCCATGTCTGGGCTGTACCAGGTCACGTTCACCGGGCCCCTCATCACCGCCGTCCCGGTCACGGTGGCCACCCAGTCGGCGACCATGACCGGCGCCGGCGCTTCGGGCTCGCTCGCCTGGCGGCGCGTCACCACGCCCTTCGGGGCGGGCGCCGGTTTCACCTGGGTCGATCTGCTCGGGACCGCCGGCGGCGGCAACAACCTGCTCGGCGGCTGCGCCGGCGGGACCACGACCCTGGGCCCGATCACCGGCCAGACGTGCGGCCCCGGGGCGCGCGCCGTGTTCATGTTCTCGATCGCCGGCGTGCTCGACGCCGGCACGCTGGACAACGTGTACGTCGCCGCCTACGGGGCCGGCGGCGGCGAAGCCTGCCACTCGAACCCCGGTGCCGCGCCCTTCACCCAGCGGGCCTGCGACGTCCTCGACGAATCGCTGACCCAGGAGGTGGTGCCGGAACCCGCCACCGTGATCCTGCTCGGCACCGGGCTCGCGGCGCTGGCCGCCGCCCGCCGGCGGCCGCGCCTGAAGGTCGCGTCACGGGCGGCGCCGGCCGACCGGACCTAGGACGCGCCCCCGGCGGCCGTGGCGCCGCGCCCGAGCGGAACGCCCGAGCCCCGGTCGCGTGACCGGGGCTCGTGTGCCTGCGATGAAGTCGCAGTGGCCAGGGACGGGATCGAACCGCCGACACGCGGATTTTCAGTCCGCTGCTCTACCAGCTGAGCTACCTGGCCCGGGGGCGGAAATGTAGATATCCCGCCCCCGCTGGCCAAGTCCGCGCCCCGGCGCTACTTCGGGGCGCCCATCACTTGAGGAACAGCAGTTCCCGGTAGTCCGGCAGGGGCCACAGGTCGGCCGCGATCACCTGCTCCAGCGCGTCCGCCAGCCGCCGCACCTCGGCCATGGCCGGCCGCACTTTCGCCTTGATGTGCCGGGCGTGCGCCATCGGCTCCTCGGCGTGCACCGCCGCCACCTTCTCCAGGGCATCCACCGCCGCCACGAAGGCACCCACCTGCCCGACGTAGTCGGTCAGCGCCTTCTTGAGCCGGGCGTCCTTCACGCCGGCCGCTTCGGTGGCCACGAGCGATTCGGCCAGGCGGTGCTGGTGTTCGAGCGCCGCGGGGATGATGAGCTGACGGGCCATCTGCGCCATGGTCTCGGCCTCGATGGCCTTCTGCTTGACGTACTTCTCCACGGTGATGTGGGCCCGCGAGTCCACCTCCGCCTTGTTCAGCACGCCGTACTTCCGGAACAGGTCGGCGGTCTTCTTCGCGCTCAGCACCGGGAAGGCCGCCACCGAGTCCTCGAGCACCGGCAGCCCGCGCCGCGCCGCCTCGGTGTGCCACGCCTCGGCGTAGTTGTCGCCGTCGAAGATGACGCGCTTGTGCTGCTTGATGAGCGTCTGGAGCAGCGGCAGCGCCGCCTTCTGGACCTTCTCCCGGGTCGGCCGGCCGCCGACGGCCTTCTCGAGCGCCGTGGCGATGCCGTCGAGCGACTCGGCCACGATGGTGTTCAGCACCGTGTTGGGCCAGGCGATGGACGCCGAGCTGCCCACGGCCCGGAACTCGAACTTGTTGCCGGTGAAGGCGAACGGCGAGGTGCGGTTCCGGTCGCCGGAGTGGCGCGGCAGCTGCGGCAGGGTGTGCGCGCCGAGGTCCAGTGTGCCGCCGCGCAGCGTGCGCTTCGGCAGGCCGGCCTCGACCTGCTTCAGGATGTCCGAGAGCATCTCGCCGAGGAAGATCGAGATGATCGCCGGCGGCGCCTCGTTGGCCCCGAGCCGGTGATCGTTGCCGGCCGACGCGATCGACGCGCGCAAGAGGTCGGCATGCACGTCCACCGCGCGGATCACGGCACAGAGGAACACCAGGAACTGGGTGTTGCTGTGGGTGTCGTCCTGCGGGTCGAGCAGGTTGACGCCGGTGTCGGTCGCCATGGACCAGTTGTTGTGCTTTCCCGACCCGTTGACGCCGGTGAACGGCTTCTCGTGCATCAGCGCGGTCAGGCCGAAGCGCGGCGCCACCCGCTTGAGCGTCTCCATCAGCAGCATCTGGTGGTCGCTGGCCAGGTGACTCACCTCGAACAGCGGCGCGATCTCGT
>CAZJZC010000010.1:0-27370 GCA_964550365.1 uncultured Gemmatimonadales bacterium
TGGCGAGCGCCATCGCCTTCGCCATCATCACCTTCCTGCACATCGTCCTCGGCGAACTGACGCCCAAGGCGCTGGCCCTGCTGTATCCCGAGGCCACCAGCACCTGGGTCACCGGGCCGCTCATGGTCTTCACCGTCGCGACCAACCCGTTCATCTGGGCGCTCAACGGCACCGCGAACGTCACCCTGCGCCTGCTCGGCCTGCGCCAGCCGGGCGAGCACGAGCGGGTCCACTCGCCCGAGGAGATCATGATGCTGGTCGAGCAGAGCCAGCTGGCCGGCTCGCTCGACAAGCAGGACGCGCGCATGCTCGCCGGCGTGTTCGAGTTCAGCGAGAAGAACGCCCGCGAGGTGATGACGCCGCGCACCGACATCGTGGCCCTGCGGGTCAGCGACCCGCTGGGCGAGGCGGCCGACCGCTGCGCCGCCTCCGGCCGCTCGCGCTTCCCGGTCTACGGCGAATCGCTCGACGACATCGTCGGCATCGTGCATGCCAAGGACGTGCTGGCCGGCCTGCGCCGCGCCGATCCGCCGGCCACCGTGGAGCCCCTGCTGCGGCCGGTGCACGTGGTGCCCGGCTCGCGCGAGGTCGAGGACGTCCTGGCCGACATGAAGCTGCGGAAGGTCCACATGGTCATCGTGCTCGACGAGTTCGGCGGCACGGCCGGCCTGGTGACCATGGAGGACCTGCTCGAGGAGATCGTCGGGCAGATCGAGGACGAATACGACCGGCCGGGCCGCCCCTCCCAGCCGGCCGGCGCCGGCGCGCTCTTCGCCGGCGGCGCCGAGCTCGACGAGGTCGGACGCAGGTGCGGCGTGAAGCTGGAGAGCGACGACTACACCACGATCGGCGGCTACCTGTTCGGCGCGCTGGGCCGGATGCCGCGGCCCGGCGACCGGGTGGCGGTCAAGGGCGGCGTCTTCGAGGTCACGGCCATGGACGGCCGCCGGGTGGCGGAGGTGCGGTGGGAGGCGGCCCCGGAGGGCGGCGCGCGGTAGCGGGCGGCGGCGCCCGGCCGCCGGGGACGGCCTAGCCGGCCCGGGCCGCCGACCGGGCCAGGATCTCCCGCGCGAGCCGCACGGCCTCGCGCATCGAGCCGGGGTCGGCGATGCCGCGTCCGGCGATGTCGATCGCCGTCCCGTGGTCGGGCGCGGTGCGCACCAGCGGCAGGCCCAGCGTGATGTTCACGCCCCGGCCGAAGCTGGCGACCTTGATGGCCGTCATCCCCACGTCGTGGTACGGCGCCAGCACCGCGTCGAACTCCCCGCGCATGGCGCGCACGAACACCGTGTCGGCGGGCAGCGGCCCGACGAGCCCCGAGGCCGCCGCCGCCGGGCCCATCACCTCGATCTCCTCGCGGCCGAACAGGCCGCCCTCGCCGGCGTGCGGATTGACGGCGCACAGCGCCAGCCGCGGCTCGGCCACGCCGAACCCGTCGATCAGGGCCCGGCGCACCACGTCGGCCGTCTGCGCGATGCGCTCGGGCGTCAGGATCGCCAGCGCGTCGCGCAGGGCCAGGTGCGTCGTCACCAGCGCCACGCGCAGCCGGTCGGCGGCCAGCATCATGACCACGCGCTCGGCGGCGGTGAGGTCGCGCAGCAGCTCGGTGTGGCCGGGCACCTGGTAGCCGGCCGCGCGCAGGGCCTGCTTGTCGGCGGGGGCCGTGACGATGCCCTGCACCGCCCCCTCCCGCCACAGCCGCACGGCCGCCTCGACGGCCAGCCCCGCCAGCTCGCCGGCGCGGCGCAGCGGATCGTCGCCGCCGCCGGCCCAGGCGCCGACCCCGAGCGTGCGCTCGGCGCCCAGGGCGCCGACCAGGTCGTCGGGCCCGACCACCACGCAGGGACCCGCGTCGGCCACGACCGCGCGGACGATCTCCGGGCCGATGCCGCGGGGATCGCCAAGGGTCAGGGCCAGGACGGGGGGTGTCATCGGAAGGCCGGGGCGGGCGCCGCGGCCGGGGCGGCATCCGGGTGGCGGAGCCGCCCCGCGGGCATCACATGCGCACGTCGACGAAGGTCCGCCGCCGCAGGTCCGCGACCAGGTTGCGGATGCCCTGCTGGCGCGTGAGCCCGCCGCGCAACTGCTCGCGCACCTCGTCGAAGGTGAAGTCGCGCTCGGGCGAGACGTCGACGACCTTGACGACGATGAACCGCGTCCGCGCCGGCGACTCGGGGTCGGATGCGAACGGCCCCACCACGTCCCCGGCGCCGGCCTGGGCCAGCGCCTGCGCGTAGACCGGCGGCAGGTTGCGCCGGTCGGCCGGGCCGATGGTCCGCGGTTCGGCCGTGTCGCCGTAGAGGCGCGCCAGCGAATCGGCGCTGGCGCCGCCGCGGACCAGGACCGCCAGCGACTCGGCCTGCGCCCGCGCGGCGGCCAGGTCCTGCGGCCGGATGCCCGGCGCGAACAGGATGTGACGCGCCTTCACCTCGGCCGTCTGCACCCGGTCGACCCAGATGAGGTGGTAGCCGAACTGGGTGGTGACCACCGGCGAGACGACGTTGGGCCGCAGGCGGAAGGCGATCTCCTCGAACGGCCGGACCATCATGCCGCGGCGGAAGAACCCGAGGTCGCCGCCGCTCTCGCGGGTGCCCACGTCGTCGGAGAAGCGCCGGGCCATGGTGGCGAAGTCGGCCCCGCCGTCGATGGCGACGCGGACCGATTCCGCCAGGACCCGCGCCCTCGTCCGCGCCGAATCGGTCGGCTGCGGCGCCACCACGATCTGCTGGAGCGTGATGCTCGCCGCGCGGCGCTCGTGGTTCGGCTCGGCCAGCACCTGCTGGTAGGCGCGGCGCAGCTCGGCCTCCGGCACGGTCCCGCCGCGCAGCTTGCCATCCTGCTGCTGGCGCTGGACGAAGCGCTGGATGTAGGCCGAGCGGCGCTGCTGGTCGGTCAGGAAGCGGCGGTACTCGTCCGGCGTGCCGTAGCCCGCGCCGGCCAGCGCCGTGCGGAACTCGGCGTCGGTGCGGAACTGGCCGCGGACCTGCTGCATGCTCTGCTCGACGGCGGTGCCGACCTCGGCCTCGGTCACGGTGATGGACGTGTCCTGGCGGGCGCGCTGGTACAGCACCTCGTCGTCGATCAGCTGGTTGAGGGTCTGGAGCCGGAGCGCGTGCAGCTGCGCCGAATCCTGCGGCAGCTGCGCGCCCTGGGCCCGCATCTGCCCGATGATCTCCTCGATCTCCGAGAGCAGGATGACGCGCTCGCCGACCACCGCCACCACGCGGTCGATGACCTCCACGCCCGGCGGCACCAGCGGCTCGCGCTGCTGGGC
Organism: uncultured Gemmatimonadales bacterium; assembly: GCA_964550365.1. Taxonomy (GTDB): domain Bacteria; phylum Gemmatimonadota; class Gemmatimonadetes; order Gemmatimonadales; family JACORV01; genus DASXPG01. The sequence goes on from CAZJZC010000010.1 coordinate 3,275, forward strand.
CGCGGCCTGCCTCGGCGCCAGCAGCAGCGCCGCGCCGAGGCACAGCAGCGCGCGCGCGGCCATGCTCAGCGGATGGTCCGCTGGGGCGGGCTCACCGGGCGCGCGCCCTCGGGCAGCGGCGGTCCCCCGGTGCCCGGCTGGATCGGCGCCGGCGTCATCATCGGGCTCGGCGAGGGCGGCGTCTCCGGACCGCGGAGCACGCGGGCCCGCTCGAGGGCCCGGTCCACGCCGGCCGGGTTCACCTGCCACTCGGCCCGCGAGCGCAGGACGTCGGCCAGGAAGGGCGGCACCTCGAAGTACTGCCGCGTCGAGTTGTTGCCGGTCAGGTCGGCGAAGTAGGCGTCCACGCGCCGCGCCGCGGCGGCCTGGCGGCCGAGCGTGCGGACCGAGGTGTCGGCCGCCAGCGACTCCGGCGCGATGCCCATGCCGGTGAGCATGGTGGTCAGTTCCTGGCGGTAGCGCACCCGGACGCTGTCCCAGTCGGCCGGCGTCAGGCCGATGCGCCGCTCGGCCGCGGTCCGCATGAGCATCTCGTTGCGCGCGATGCTGCGGACGAACTCCCGCAGGGTCGAGTCGGGCGCCGAGCCGATGGCGCCGCGCGTCTGCATCGGGAAGGCCTGCAGCCACCGGGCGAAGTCCCGCTCCGACAGCCGGCCGCCGCGGAACGTGGCCAGCGTGCGATTGCGCGCCTTGGACGCGCGCAGGTTCTGCGCCGCCGCGCGCACGGCCGCCGGGGCCGAACCGCGGACCGTGATGCCGGTCTTGTTGGTCAGCGAGTCGAGGAACATCGAATCGAACTTCACCGCGAAGATGTCGGCCAGCTCGGTCGCGAAGCTGTCGCGCACCGCGGCCAGCGCGGGACGCCAGATGATGTGGTAGCCGTAGGCCGTCTCGACCAGGTTCGAGATCTGGCCCGGCTGCAGCGCGAAGGCCGCGTCCTCGAAGGGCCGCACCATGATCCCGCGGGGCACCAGCCCGAGCCGCCCGCCGTTGGGCTTGGAACCCGGGTCGTCGCTCACCCGCGCGGCCAGCTGGTGGAAGTCCGCGCCGCCGCGCACCTGGCCCAGGTAGCCCTCGGCCACCCGCCGCCGCTCGGTCTTCACCGCGTCGATGGTGTCCTGCCGCACGGCGACCAGGATGTGCGAGACGTAGCGGAAATCGTTGCCGTTGTAGGCGCTGTCGACCTGCGCCGCGGTGGGCTTCGAGGTCGCGACCAGGCTGTCGTGCAGGTGGTTCGCCACCGTCTGGGCGACCAGCGGCCACATGGCCTGCGCCACCGTGGCGCTGTCGAGCAGGCTGTCGCCGCCGGCCAGCGCCTGGCCGAGCAGCTGGTAGTCCACCCACAGGTCGGCGACCCGGTCGATCACCTCGCGCTGCAGCCGGATCTGCTTCACCGGCGCGACCATCGCCGCCACGCGCTCGACCGTGAGTTCCTGCCCGCCGGCCCGCGCCACCACGTCGGCGTGACCCGAGAACGCGTCCTTCAGCGAGCACCCGGCGAGCATCGCCGCCCCCGCCGTCACCGCCACCAGCGCCACCCGCCGACCCATCGTTGCTCCGTTCATCATGAGGATTCCGCGGCGCGCCCCAGCGCCCGCACCAGTCCGTCGAGCAGATCCACGCCGCCCAGCCGCGTCAGCCGCAGGACCAGCGGCTGGGTCCGCCGGACCTCGGCGGTGAACTGCACCTCGTCCATCGCCACCGTCAGCCGCGCCAGCCGCGGCGCGGCGCCGGCCCGGAAGGCCAGCCGCGCGTCGTTGCCGCGCGCCGCCACCGTCTCGAGGCCGAGTCTCGCGCCGATCACCCGCAGCTGGGTGAGCGCCACGAGCGCCTCGGCCTCGGGCGGGAGCCGGCCGAACCGGTCGGCCATTTCGGCCCGCAACCCCGTAATGTCGCCGGGCGACTGGCTCCGCGCCAGCCGCCGGTAGAGGTCGAGCTTCGCGGCGTCGTCCACCACGTACGCGTCCGGCAGGTAGGCCGCCCGCTCCAGCAGCACCTCGGGCGGCGGGAACAGGGCCCCGCCCGCCTCGCCCCGCAGCGCCCGCACCGTGTCCTCCAGCAGCCGCAGGTACATGTCCACCCCGACCGACAGCGCGAAGCCGGACTGCTCGGCGCCGAGGATGTTACCCGCGCCGCGCAGCTCCAGGTCCTTGAGGGCGATGCGGTAGCCGGCGCCGAGCTCGGTGTGATGCGCCAGCGTCTGGAGCCGCGCCTCGGCCTGCCGGTCGATGTCGTCCGGCACCACCAGGAAGCAATGGGCCCGCCGGTGGCTGCGGCCCACGCGCCCCCGCAGCTGGTACAGCTGGGCCAGGCCGAAGTGCTGGGCGTTGTGGACGATCATGGTGTTCGCGTTCGGCACGTCGAGCCCCGACTCCACGATCATGGTCGAGACCAGGATGTCGGCCGCCCCGTCCACGAAATCCCGCATGGCCTCGTCCAGCTGGTGCGGCGGCAGCTGGCCGTGCGCCGTGCGGACCCGGGCGCGCGGCGCGAGACGGCGCACCCGCTCGGCGATGGTCTCCAGGGTCTCGATGCGGTTGTGCACCACGAAGGCCTGCCCGCCCCGGTCCAGTTCCCGGGCCAGCGCCTCCTCGATCAGGCCGTCGTCCCACGGCTCCACGAACGTCAGCACCGGCGAGCGGTCGCGGGGCGGGGTCTCGATGAGGGTGAGGTCACGCAGGCCGGTGAGCGACATCTGGAGGGTCCGCGGGATCGGTGTCGCGGTGAGCGTCAGCACGTCCACCGCCAGGCGCAGGTGCTTGAGCCGCTCCTTGTGATCCACGCCGAAGCGGTGCTCCTCGTCCACGATCACCAGGCCCAGGTCCCTGAAGACCACGTCGGGCGACAGCAGGCGATGGGTGCCGACGAGGATGTCGACGGTCCCGCCGGCGGCGCCCGCCAGCACCGCGCGCGTCTCGGCCGGCGCGTGCAGGCGCGACAGCGCGGCCAGCCGGACCGGGAAACCAGCCAGGCGCTCGCCCAGCGTGCGCATGTGCTGTTCGACCAGGATCGTGGTCGGCGCCAGCAGCACCACCTGCTTGCCCGCCTGCACCGCCTTGAACGCGGCCCGCACCGCGATCTCGGTCTTCCCGTAGCCCACGTCGCCGACCACCAGCCGGTCCATCGGGCGCGGCCGCTCCATGTCGGCCTTCACCTCGGCGGTGGCCCGGCGCTGGTCGGGCGTGTCCTCGTAGAGGAACGAGCTCTCCAGCTCCTTCTGCCAGCGGGTGTCGGGCGGGAAGGCGAAGCCCGGCGTCACCTGCCGCTGGGCGTACAGCTCGAGCAGTTCGGCGGCCATGCGGCGGGCCTGCTCCTCGGCCGCGGCCCGCTGCTTGCGCCAGCGCGTGCCGCCCAGCTTGTGGAGCTTCGGCGGCCGCTGGGTGCCGTCCTCGCTCTCCACGCTGCGGTAGCGCTCGATCTGGTCCACCCGGTACAGCGGCACGTGCAGCCGGTCGCCGCCCTCGTACTCGATGACGGCGACCTCCACCGTGCTCTCCTGCACCGTGATGGTCTGGATGCCGCGGTAGATGCCGATGCCGTGCTCGAGATGCACCACCCAGTCGCCGCTCTGGAGCGCGCCGCCCAGCGCCGCCGGCGGGCTCTGCCGGTAGCGGCGTGGCCGGCGCAGCCGCCGGGCCCGCCGGAAGATCTCGTGGTCGGTGAGCACCGTGAGCCCGGGCAGGACGAACCCGCCGTCCAGCGCCCCGATCGCCAGCGTGACGCCGGCGACCGGCCGCCGGCCCTCGTGCAGCAGTTCATCGAGGCGCTCGAGCTGGCCCTCGTTGTCGCACAGCACCAGCGTGCGGCCGCCGGGCGGCGGCACCAGGCGCTCCAGGTCGCGGGCGATACCCGGCGGCTCGCCGACCTCGAGCCGGTGCGTCGGGTCGGCCGCGCCGATGGCCAGCCGCGCGAAGGCGGCCTTCGCGTTGCGCCAGGAGGCCGGCGGCAACAGCAGCACCTCGCGCGGCGGCACGTCCTCCCCCAGGCGCCGCGCCACCTCGGCGTGATGCTCCGCCTCGTCCCAGGCCCGTTCGACCTCGGCCTCGAACCGGGTGGCGCCGTCCTCGACCAGCAGGGCGCCCGCCGGCACCAGGTCGAGCAGGGCCCGCCGCTCGGCGGCGTCCTCGGCAAGCACCGCGTGCGCGCTGGCCGGCAGCACCGTCACCCGCTCCACCGCGCCGATCGAACGCTGGGTGGACAGGTCGAACGCCCGCAGGGCCACCAGGTCGTCGCCCCAGTATTCGGCGCGGGCCGGCAGCGCCATGCCGAAACCGTACACGTCCACGATGCCGCCGCGGATCGCGAACTGAGCCACGTCCGTCACCTGCGGCACCCGCTCGTATCCCAGCCGCTCGAGGTGCCGCACCGCCTCGCGGAACGGCACGCCGGCCGCCAGCTCGAAGCGCGCGGCCGCCAGCGCCGCCGGCATCAGCGTCCGCTCGGCCGTGGCGCGGGCCGTGGTGACCAGCACCCGCACGCCGCCCCGGGCGAGCCGCTCCAGCGTCTCGGCGCGCTCGCCCGCGATCTCGACATGGGGCTCCTCGTCCCCGAGACCCTCGCGCTGCGGGTAGAGCGTCAGCCATTCGTCGGGGAGCAGCACGGCGAGGTCGGCGAGCCACCGCTCGGCGGCGGGCGGGCCGTCGGCGAGGACCACGAACATCTGCGACGGCTGGGCCTCGACCAGCGCCGCGAGCACCGCGGCGCCGGCCGATCCCGCCAGCGGTCCGAGCCGCGCGTCGGCGCGCGGCGTCCGCAGCGCCGCCTCGAGCGCGGCGAAACCCTCCAGACCGCGGACGGCGTCGAGCAGCAGCGCGAGCGACACCGTCAGCCGGGCCGCACGCGGCCCGCCGCGAGCAGGGACTCCAGCAGCAGCACCAGCAGGGCCGCGGCCAGCAGCCAGCCGGTCAGTTCGCTCCGCCCGGCGCCCCGGAAACGCTCGGCGGCGTAGCGTTCGGCGTCGTCGGTGACGCTCACCCGGGCGCCCGGAAGGGCGCGCCGCCAGTCGGCAGCCTCGGCGCGGGTCAGGTCCGACTCGCGCGCATCGGCCCCGACGACCAGCAGGCCCACGGTGTCGCGCCCGGAGAGCATGGCGTACACCCCGGGGGCGCCCGGGGCGGCGACGACCGCGCCCGGCTCGAGGGCCGTCGCCCTGTCGTCGCGCGCCAGCGCGGTGACGCGCTCCGGCAGGGCGACGCTGGCGCCCGGGTACGCGTCCAGGACCCCGCTCTCGCCCCACGCGACGCGGTTGACCAGCGCCGCGACGAACGGCACGAACGCTCCGCTCAGCGGCAGGGCGGTCTCCTCGGGCACCAGGCGGCTGGCCACCAGCACCACGCGGCCGACGCGCACCATCCACGCCTCGCCGGCCGCGCGCGCCAGGACCTCGCCGGACCCGTCCCCGGCCGGCTCAAGGCGGTGGCGGACCGCCACGCGCCCGCCCGACAGCTCGGGTACGTCGGGCGCCACCAGCGAGTCGTCGCGCGTCACGCGGGCGCCGAAGCGCCACGGCACGCCGGCCGCGGCCAGCGCGCGGTTGGTCGCGCCCAGACGGGCGGGGTCGGCCGGCGGCACCACGATCGTCCGGCCGGGGCCGGGCATCGTGCCGATCCCGACCGACTCGGCCCATGCCGCACCGCCGGCCGCGGCCACCTGGCCGCCGTCGGCCAGCACGCCGAGCGCCTCGACCAGGAAGGGACCGACCTCCTCGCGCGACACGGCGCGGACGGCGGCCGGTGGCAGGACCCGCGCGCCGACGGGCCGCTCGTCGTCGCCGCGCAGTTCGTCCGCCTCGAGCGCCACGACGCCGGTGCGCCAGCCCGGCTCGAGGCGTGGCGCGCTCAGCACGGCCTGTCCGCCGACCGCCGCCAGCGCGCGGCCGCCGCCACGCCCGCCCATGGTCAGCTGCAGCGCCGCCGATCCGGCACCGGGGGGCGTGCCACCGACCTCGACCGCGACGGCGCCGGCGCCAGGCAACCACACGCGCGGCTGGGGCCGGGCCCGGGCCACGCCGCGGTTGGGAGGCGGCTCGCCCTGCGGCCGGTACACCAGCACGTGCAGTCCGACCAGGGCGCTGTCGGCCATCGCGCCCGGCGCCGCCGGACGGCCCCCCGGCGCCGGCATCGGATCCAGGCCGCCGAGCGGCGGCCCGTCGGCGAGCGCGGTCCGCTGGGCATCGGTGAGCACGTGCACCTCGGCCCTGGCGTAGCCCGAGCCGCTCAGGAGGCGCGCGCCGCCACGCACGGCGGCCGCCACGTCGAGTCGCCGCGGCTCGGGCCGCACCGCCGACGCCAGCGCCAGCAGTTCCTCGGCCGTTCCCCGCCGCGCGATGCCGTCGGCCGTGACCAGCCAGAGCGCGTCGCCCGACTGCGCCGCGCGGAAGGTCTCGCGCGCCCGCGCCGCCAGGTCGTCGGCCACCCGTGTCCCGGCGAGGACCGCGCCCGATGACAGCGAGTTGTCGAGCACCACGACAACCGCGGTCGGCTCGTGAAGGCCGGCGCCGCCGCCCGGTACCACCGGCCGCGCCGCGGCGAGCACGATGAGGACCACACCCAGCACCCGCAGCAGCATCAGCAGCAGGTGCCGAAGGCGGATCTGCCGCTGGGCCTCGCGCTCGGTCTGCCGGAGGTACCGCACGGCCGGGAACGGGAGCTCCGGGGGCGTCCGGCGCTGGAACAGGTGGAGCAGCGGCGGCACCAGCGCCGCCGCGAGACCCAGGAGCGCCAGCGGCGAAAGGAAGAACATCAGCCGAGCCGGGCGCGCCGCTCGGTCGCGCGCCGGAGCGCGTGCCCGAACGGCTGGTCCGTGGTCACCCGGTGATACGCGATGCCGCTCATGCGGCAGGCACGCCGCCACGCCGCCACCACGCCCTCGACGGTATCGCGGTAGGCGCGGCGCAGGTCGGCGGCGCTGGCCACCACGCTGTCGCCGGTCTCGGGGTCCACGTAGCGCGCCTCGGGCGGCCCGAGCAGGTCGACCTCGGCGGGGTCCATCAGGTGGAACACCACCACATGGTGGCCGCGATGGCGCAGGTAGCGCATCGCCTGCAGGGTGCGCTCGCGGTCCACCAGCAGGTCGCTGACCAGCACCACCAGCCCGCGGCGCTTGAGCAGTCCCACCACGCGCGGCAGGGCCCGCTCGGCCGCGGTCCCGCCGCCCGGTGTCAGCGAGGCCAGCTGCCGCACCAGCAGCTGCCACTGCGCCAGCCGCGCACGCGGCGGCACGGTCACCCGCACCGCCTCGTCGTAGGCGATCAGGCCGGTCGCATCGCGCTGGCGGATCAGCACCAGCGCCAGCGCGGCCGCCAGCCGGACCGCATAGGCGTGCTTGGTGAGCGTCCGTTCGGGATCGCCGGTCCAGCCCATCGAGCGGGACACGTCGAGCACCAGCGTGGCCCGCAGGTTGGTCTCCTCCTCGTACTGCTTCACGTACAGCCGGTCCCGCCGGCCGAGGACCTTCCAGTCCAGGTACCGCAGTTCATCCCCCGGCTGATAGGGACGGTGCTCGGCGAACTCCACCGAGAAGCCCCGGAACGGCGAGCGATGCAGACCCGACAGGAACCCCTCGACCACGCCGCGCGCCACGACCTCGATGCCGCCGAGGCTGGCGACGTCGCGCGGATCGAGGAGATCGAGCCGGCCGGGCAGCACCGTCGGGGTCACCTGCTGTCACCCAATGTGGACACGCCGAAAGGTAGCTGGCCTCGAGGTCATCGTTCAACTCCTTGTCAATACACTACTTGGGGCGACGCCGCCGGGATGGCACACTCCCTGCCTTGCAGAGTGTCGTGAGAGTTCGACCGGGAGATGCCATGCTGCGCACCACGATGATCCTGACCGCGTTGACCACGGCGGCCGCGACGGCCGCCCCGGCCGCCACGGCCGGCGAGCACGCGCCGGCGACGCCGCGCTACGGGCCCGGCGTCCGCGTGTGGATCTCGGGCGGCGACCTCCACGAGCGCAACGACCGCATCCGGGTCTATTACCGGACCGAGCGCGGCGCGTTCGTCACCGTCTTCCGCGTGGATACCGACGGCCGCGTGCGCGTCCTGTTCCCGCGCCGGCCCGACGATGACAACTGGGCCGAGGGCGGCGCGACCTATTCGGTCTCGAACTGGGACCGCGGCGTGGCCTTCGTGGTCGACGACTACCCCGGCGTCGGGTACGTGTTCGCGGCCGCCTCGAGCGAGCCGTTCGACTACCGGGTCATCGAGGACTACGGCCGGTGGGACGTGCACGCCATCAGCGACGGCCGGGTCCACGGCGACCCGCGCGCCGCGCTGGAGGCCCTGGTCGGCCGACTGCTGCCCGACCGTTACGACGATTTCGAGACGCACCTGGCGCCCTACTACGTCGAGCGGCGGTACGACTACCCGCGGTTCGTCTGTTACGACTGCCACGCGTACGTGCCATTCTACACCTGGGACCCGTATCGGGCCTGGTGCCGCCGGTTCACGCTCGTGGTCTGGTCGGACCCGTGGTACTACTACCCGAGCTATCGATACCCGGTGCGCTACTACGGCGGTTCGCGGGTGGTGTACACCTATCCGAACGCCGCACCCCGTTACGTGTTCAAGGACCGTGACGGCGCGCCGACCGGCGTGGACTACCGCCGGCGCGATCTGAACGACATCGCCCGGCGTCCGGACGATCGTGGCGTGGGAGCGGTCAGCGTCGGCGGTGTCGGCGCCGTGCCGGCCCCCAGGATGCCCTCGCGGCGCGTGGCGCCCGACCTGCCGCGCCGCACCGACGACGTCAGCCCCTGGTCGGCGCCTGCCCGGCGCTCGCCAGGTGGCGCCGACAGCCCCGACCAGCGGCGCCGCGCCGAGAGCGCCGCTCCCGGCGGTCGCACCGACCCGCCGGCCGACGTGCCTCGTCGCCGTACGGCCGAGCCCGGCATCGAGATCGTCCCCGCGCCAGGCGCCGACCGCCGTCGAGCGGCCGAGCCTGGCACCGGCGCGCCATCGCGCACCGGGAACCCGGGCGAGCCTTCCGAGGCACGCCGCCGCCCCGAGGCGGAGCCGAATGCCCCGCGCCCCGCAACGGCGCAGCCCGAGCGGGAGCCCCGCCGCGCCGAACCCCGCGAAGCGCCGCGGGCCGAGCGCGAACGGCCCCAGGCCGAGCCCCGCGAAGCGCCGCGGCCCGAGCGCGAACGGCCGCAGGCCGAGCCCCGGCGCGCTCCGGAGAGCCGGCCCGAGCCTCCGCGACCCAGGTCCGAGCCCGCGGCCCGTCCGGCGAACCCGCCGGCCGGGCGCCCCGCGCCACAGGCCCGGCCCGCCGAAGCGCCCCCGCGCGAGGCGCCGAGACCGGCCGGAGGGCTGCAGCGGCGCCGCCCGGACTGATCCGACCCGGATTGCAACTTCCATTCGCGCCCGGCCGTAGCAGATTCCACGGCCGGGCGCGCGCGCGCCCGCAGGCCACCACCACGAACCCGGACGACGCATGCGACGCCTCGCCACCCTGACATTCATCCTTGCCACCGCCGCGGCCCCGCTGGCCGCCCAGGCGGCGCGGGCGGGCGATGCCGCCGCCCGCGCGGCCGCCGCGACCATCACCGAGGCCGACTACCGCCGCCGCATCGCCATCATCGCCGACGATTCGATGCGCGGCCGCGGCACGCCCAGCCCCGAGCTCGACCTCACGGCCCAGCACATCGCCGGTGAGTTCCAGCGCTTCGGCCTGCGGCCGGGCGGCGACGACGGCTCCTTCATCCAGCGCTACCCGATCCAGCGTTCCCGGCTCGACACCGCGCAGTCGTTCGTCATGGCGATGGGCCGCGGCGTCCACGGGCACTGGCAGATCGGCCGCGACGCCGCGCTGGCCGGTACCGTCGACGGCCGCGTGCCGTCCGAGCCCGTCAACGGCCCGCTGGTCCTGGTGGCCGGTGCGCCCGCCGACACCGCCCGGCCCTTCGGCGCCGCGCCGCAGGGCGCCATCGCGCTGATGGTGCTCCGCGGCCCCGGCCTCAGCGGCATCAACCAGTACGTCGGCAAGGCGCGGGCGGCCGGCATCCGCGCGGTGGTGGCCCTGGTCGCCATGAGCGGCGAGCAGTTCGCCGGCATGGTCCGCGGCGCCTCGGCCAGCGAGACCATGGACCTGGCCCGGGACTACGGCAACGTGGGCATCCCGGTGTTCGTGGTCCGGGACTCCAGCGCCCTGGAACTGCTGCGGGCCGCGGGTGAGGACCTCGGCGCTCTGCGTGCCGGGCAGGGCGCCGGCGTGCGCCCGCTGGCCGGCTTCACCGGCAGCGCCACCGTGCGCCGCACGGTGCTGAGCGCGATCACCGCGCCGAACGTCATCGGCATCCTCGAGGGGTCGGACCCGCAGCTGCGGAACGAGTACGTCGTCTTCATGGCCCACATGGACCACGTCGGCATGACCGGCCGCGGCCAGCCGTGCCGGGCGGTCGGCGCCGACTCCACCTGCAACGGCGCCGACGACGACGCGTCGGGCACCACCGGCGTGGTGATGCTGGCGCAGGCCTACGCGCGGATGAGCCCGCGGCCCCGCCGGTCGCTGGTCTTCATCACCGTCTCGGGTGAGGAACGCGGCCTCTGGGGCAGCGAGTGGTACAGCGAGCACCCCACCGTCAGCATGGCGGGCACGGTCGCCGGCATCAACCTCGACATGATCGGCCGCAACTGGCGCGACACGATCGCGGTGATCGGCAAGGAGCACAGCACGCTGGGCGAAACGGCCAACCGCATCGCCCGCGAGCACCCCGAGCTGAACATGGCGCTGGTGGACGACATCTGGCCGAACGAGAACTTCTACTATCGCTCCGACCACTACAATCTCGCGCGCAAGGGCGTGCCGATCCTGTTCTTCTTCAACGGCACGCACCCGGATTATCACCGGGTGTCCGACTCGGTCGACAAGATCGACGCCGAGAAGGCGGCGCGCATCGTGCAGATGGTGTTCTACCTCGGCCTGGACGTGGCCAACACCACCGCGCGGCCGCAGTGGAACCCGGAGAGCCGCAGCCGCATCGTCGAGGCCATGGAGTGATCCGCGTCGGCCCCGCCGGGTGGTCGTACCCCGATTCACCGGGGCGCGTCTACCCGGCGGACGCGCCGAAGTCGTTCGACGTCCTCGCCTATCTCGCCACGTACTTCGACACCATCGAGATCAACGCGTCCTTCTACGCGCCCCAGCCGCCGCGCAACTGCGCCGCCTGGGCCCGCCGGGTCGCGCACAACCCGCGCTTCCGCTTCACCGCCAAGCTGTGGCAGAAGTTCACCCACGGCGTCGCGGCCCCGGGCCGCCGGGGTCCCGCGGCGGGCGGGCCGCCCGGCTGGGATGCGGCCGACGTGCGCGCCGTGACCGACGGGCTCGCGGTCCTGCGCGAGGCCGGCCGCTTCGGCGCCCTGCTGGCGCAGTTCCCCTGGTCGTTCCGGCCCACCGCCGCCAACCGCGACGTGCTGGCCCGGCTGGCCGAGGATTTCGCCGGCTGGCCGGTCGTGGTCGAGGTCCGCCATGGCGCCTGGGCCAGCCGCGAGCAGGCGCGCCTGCTCAAGCGCCTGGGCCTCGGCTTCTGCAACGTGGACCAGCCGGTGATCGGCGCGTCGCTGGCGCCGAGCGCCGGGGCCACCAGCGGCGTCGGCTACGTGCGGCTGCACGGGCGGCGCTACGACACCTGGTTCGAGCACGGGGAGGACGTCGCGGCGCGGTACGACTATCTCTACACGGCCGACGAGCTGGCGCCGTGGATCGAGCGCATCCGCAGGGTGGAGCGCGCCCGCGGCGTCGAGGACGTCTACGTGGTGGCGAACAACCACTTCGAGGGCAAGGGACCGGCGAACGCGCTGATGATCCGCAGCATGCTCGAGGGGACCCCCGTCGCGGCGCCCCGGCCGTTGTGGGAGCGCTATCGCGACGTCCTCGGTCCGTTCGCCGATCCGGTGTAGGGGAAGCCCCACACCGGCGGCGGGTCGCCACCGGTGCCCGCCCGTCGGCGCCGGCGCCACCTTGTTCGCGTGAACATCAGCCTGCGTACCCGCGTCCTGCTGGCCGGCGCCCTGGCCCTGGCCGCCCTCGCCCTCGTGAGCCGCGAGGCGTGGCGCGGCGCCGAGGCGACCGAACAGCACCTCGCCGCCTCGCAGCGGAGCGAGCGCAAGTTCGACCTGCTCGACGCGGCCCAGGCCCACGTGGCCGGCGCCGAGGCGGCGGTGCGCGCCTATGCGATCAGCGGCCGGGGCGAGTACCTGGCGCACTTCGATTCGGCCCGGACCCGGGTCCCGATCCTGCTCGACCGACTCGCCTCGCTGACGGCCGAGGGAACGCCGGCCCGGCAGGCGGTGGACGGCCTGCGGAGCATCAGCGAGTCGGCGGCCTCGATCGCGAACCTGGCCGTCGATACCCGTCAGCGAAGCGACAGCCCCGAGGCCGCCGAGTCGGTGCTGGCGTCGGCCGGGGCCCTGGAGACCGCCGCCGAGCTCCGCTCCCGCGTCTCCGCCCTGCGCCTGATCGAACGCAAGGAGATCGCGGCGCGCGCCGATCAGCTGACCGCGGCCGCGCGTCGGGCCCGGTACGCGGTCCTGATCCTGTTCAGCCTGAGCCTCGGCATCCTGGCCAGCGGGACGGGCGGCCTGGCCCGCGAGGTGGCCCGGCGCGAGCGCGACCGGGTCGCGCTGGCCGAGAGCGAGACCCGGCTGCGGGCGACGGCAACCGAATTGCGCGATCTCTACGACCATGCGCCGTGCGGGTACCTGACCATCGACCGCTCCGGTCGCATCACCCGCGTCAACGACACGGCCCTGCGCTGGCTGGGACTCAAGCCGGCCGACGTGGAGGGCCGCCTCGAACTGCGCGACCTCCTGCCGGCCGACGAGCGCACGCCGCTGGCCATGCATCTCGAGCGGCTGCACGAGACCGGCAGGCTCCGCGACGTCGAACTCGACCTCCAGCGCGAGGACGGCCGCCTGCTGCCGGTCCACCTGTCCGCCTCGGCCATGACGGACGAGGCGGGCGCGGCCACCGGCGCGCGCTGCGTGGTCACCGACCGCACGGCGCTCAAGCTGGCCCGCGACGAGCAGCAGGGCCTCATCGAGACGCTCGAAGAGGCCCTGACCAGCGTCAAGACGCTCTCCGGCCTGCTGCCGATCTGCTCCACCTGCCGGAAGATCCGGGACGACCAGGGGTACTGGAAGAGCGTCGAGTCCTACCTCAGCACCCACACCGACGCCCGGCTGAGTCACGGCGTCTGCCCCGACTGTTTCCCCAAGATGTTCCCGGGCGTGCCGATCGACGGCTAGCCCCCGGCCCCGCGGGACCAATCCAATCGGCGCGTGGCTATATTTGGCCCCGTCATGGACGCCTCGCGCATCCGCAACTTCTGCATCGTGGCCCACATCGACCACGGCAAGTCCACGCTCGCGGACCGCCTGCTCGAGGCCACCGGCACGCTGAGCCGGCGGGAGATGCGCGAGCAGGTCCTCGATACCATGGACCTCGAGCGCGAGCGCGGCATCACCATCAAGCTGAACGCGGTGCGCATGGTCTATGCGGCGCGCGACGGCCTGGAGTACGAGCTCAACCTCATCGACACGCCGGGGCACGTGGACTTCACCTACGAGGTGAGCCGCTCCCTGGCCGCCTGCGAGGGCGCCATCCTGGTGGTGGACGCCTCGCAGGGGATCCAGGCCCAGACGCTCTCGAACCTCTTCCTGGCGCTCGACGCGGGCCTCGAGATCATCCCGGTCCTCAACAAGATCGACCTGCCCTCGGCCGAGCCCGAGCGGCGCAAGGCCGAGATCCACGACCTCATCGGCGCCGGCCCCGACGACATCCTCCAGGTCTCCGCCAAGGAAGGCACCGGGATCGGCGACGTCCTCGAGGCGGTCGTGGCGCGCGTGCCGGCGCCGCGCGGCGACCCCGCCGCCCCGCTGCGGGCCCTGATCTTCGACTCGTACTACGACCGGTACCGCGGCGCGATCCCCTCGGTGCGGGTGGTGGACGGCGCGGTCCGTCCCGGCATGCGGATCGCCATGGGCTCGCACGAAGGGGAGTTCGAGGTCGCCGAGGTGGGCTGGCTCATGCTCGGGCACCGGCCGGCCGCGGAGCTCACGGCCGGCGAGGTCGGCTACGTCGTCGGCAACTTCCGCGACGTCACCGACACCCGTTCGGGCGACACCATCGTCGACGTCGATCGCCGGGCCGCCGAGATGCTGCCGGGCTACCGCGACGCCAAGTCCATGGTGTTCGCCGGCCTGTACCCGACGGCCACCGAGCAGTACGAGGAGCTGCGCGACGCGCTGGCCAAGCTCCAGCTCAACGACGCCGCCCTGCACTACGAGCCGGAGACCTCGGTGGCGCTGGGGTTCGGCTTCCGGACCGGGTTCCTGGGCCTGCTGCACCTGGAGATCGTCCAGGAACGCCTCGAGCGCGAGTTCGGGCTCAACCTGGTCACCACGGTCCCGAACGTCGAGTACGACGTGTACCTCACCGACGGCGCCAAGGTCGTCGTCGAGAACCCGTCCAGGATGCCGACCGGCTCGGAGGTCGACCGGATCGAGGAGCCGTACGTGAAGGCCCGCATCCTGAGCCCGTCGGACTACATCGGCGGCCTCATGAAGCTCGGCCAGGAACGGCGCGGCATCTACCTCGGCATGAAGTACCTGGACCCGACGCGCGTGGAACTGGACTGGGAGTTCCCGCTGGCCGAGATCATCCTGGACTTCTACGACAAGCTGAAGACCATCTCGCGCGGCTACGCCTCGCTCGACTACGAGCTGATCGGCTACCGGGCCAGCGACCTGGTCAAGCTCGACATGCTGATCAACGGCGAGGCGGTGGACGCCTTCAGCGTCATCATCCACCGCGACAAGGCCTACGAGTGGGGCCGGAAGCTGGCCGGGAAGCTGCGCGAACTGATCCCGCGCCAGCTCTTCGAGGTGACCATCCAGGCGGCCATCGCCAGCAAGATCATCGCGCGCGAGACGGTGCGCCCCCTGCGCAAGAACGTCACGGCGAAGTGCTACGGCGGCGACGTGACGCGCAAGCGCAAGCTCCTGGAGAAGCAGAAGGAGGGCAAGAAGCGGATGAAGCAGGTCGGGACGGTCGAGATCCCGCAGGAGGCCTTCCTCGCGGTCCTGAAGGTCGAGTGACCGACGCCGCGCCGCGGGTCTCGCGGGCCTCGGGCCGGCTGGGTCAGCGCGGGGTCGTGATCCAGACGGCCTTCCCCGGCGACGTGATCCTGTCCACGCCGCTCATCCGCCGGGCCGCCGAACGCCTGGGCCTGCCCGTGGACGTGGTGACGACCCCCGCCGCGGCGCCGGTGCTCCAGAACAATCCCCATATCCGCGACGTCATCGTGTTCGACAAGAAGGGCGCCGACGGCGGCCTCGGGGGCGTGCTGCGGCTGGCGAAGAAACTGCGGGTCCGCGGCTACGGCGTCGCCTACCTCGCGCAGGCCAGCCTGCGCAGCGGCGCCATCGCCTGGCTGGCACGCATCCCGCGGCGCATCGGCTTCCGCAACGCCGCCGGCAGCCGGACATACACCCACGCCGTGATGGACGCGGGGGAACTCCACCAGATCGAACGGCTGCTCAGGCTGGCCGACGGCGCCCCGGACCGCCGCGAGCCGGAGATCTACCCCTCCAGCGGCGACCGCGAGGCCGTGGACCGCCTGCTGGCCGAGGCCGGCATCTCCGGCGAGTTCGTCGCCCTGGCCCCCGGCTCGGCCTGGGCCACCAAGCGCTGGCCCTACTTCCCCGAGCTCGCCCGGGCGCTGGCCGACGACGTGCCGCTCGCCATCGTCGGCGGACCCGGCGACCGGGCCGACGCCCGCGCCATCCGCAACGCCCTGGGCACCGCCGGCCAGGTGGCCGACGGCGCGGGAGTCCTCTCCCTGCTGGCCAGCGGCGAACTGATCCGCCGCGCCGTGGCGCTGGTGGCCAACGACTCGGCCCCGGTCCACCTGGCCTCGGCGACCAACACGCCGGTCATCGAGGTCTACGGGCCCACCGTGCCCCAGTTCGGGTTCGCCGCGCGGCCCCTGCGCTCCCGCATCGTCGAGCCCGACCCGCTGCCGTGCCGGCCCTGCCACCACCACGGGCCGGTCGTCTGCCCGCTGGTGCACCACAAGTGCATGCGCGACACACCGGTCGCGCGCGTGCTGGCCGAGGTGCGGACCGTGCTCCAGATTGTCCGCCAGCGGGGGAGGGCCTGATGCGGTACGTGCTGGGCGTGGACCTGGGCGGGACCAACATCGTCGTCGGGCTCGTGGCCGAGGACGGCTCGGCGGTGCACGGCGTGCTCAGCGAGCCGACCCGCAGCGAGGAAGGCGCCGACGCGGTGGTGGACCGCATCGTGCGGCTGTGCGGCGCGTCGATCGCCGCCGCCGACGCGGCGGGCGTGCGCGCGCCGGCCATCGTCGGCGTCGGCATCGGTTCGCCCGGACCGCTCGACCGCAGCCGCGGGCTGGTGCTGGTCACGCCCAATCTCGGCTGGAAGAACTTCCCCCTGCGCGACCGCGTGGGTTCGGCGCTCGGCCTGCCGGCGTCGCTGGACAACGACGCCAACTGCGCCGTCTACGGGGAGTGGTGGATGGGCGCCGGCAAGGGTTCGCGGCACCTGGTCGGACTCACCATCGGCACCGGCATCGGCGGCGGCATCGTGATCGACGGCCAGATCTACCACGGCGCCTCCGACGCGGCCGGCGAGATCGGGCACACGACCATCGACTCCACCGGCCGGCGCTGCAAGTGCGGCAACTACGGCTGCCTCGAGGCCTACGCGTCGGGCCCCAACATCGCGGCGCGCGCCGTCGAAGGCATCGAGGCGGGTGCCGAGTCGTCGCTGGCCACCTACGTGGCCGGCGGCCTCCAGGCCATCACGGCGCAGACCGTCTACCAGGCCGCGCACGACGGCGACGAGTACGCCCGGGAGGTCGTGAAGGACACCGCCAAGCTGCTCGGCGCGGGCGTGGCCAACCTCATCAACATCTTCAACCCCGACACCGTGGTGATCCTCGGCGGCGTCACGCTCGCCGGCGAGCGGCTGTTCGTCCCCCTGCGGGCCGAGGTGAACCGGCGGGCCTTCAAGCCGGCGGTCGAGCACTGCCGCATCGTGGCCGGCACCCTGCCCGGGACCGCCGGCGTCGTCGGCGCCGCGGCGACCTTCACGATGCAGCGCGGGGGCGCCGCGTGAGGACGCTGGGGGTCCTCGGCACCATGATCTGGGACACCTTCGCGTCGGGCCGGCCGGGCCTGCCGCGCGAGGAGTGGGGCGGGATCGGGTACGCGCTCGCCGCGCTCGACGCCGCCCTGCCCTCCGGCTGGCGCCTCACGCCGCTGGTCAAGGTCGGCAGCGACCTGGCGCCGCGCGCCGCCGAGTTCCTTCGCGGCATCGGCCGGACCGCGCCCGGCGCGCGCTTCGTCGAGGTCCCCGCGCCCAATCCGCGCGTGACGCTGTCGTACGTGGACGAGGAGCGCCGCTGCGAGGGCCTGCAGGGCGGCGTGCCGCCCTGGACCTGGGAGGAACTGGGGCCGATGCTCATCGGCCTCGACGCGCTGTACGCCAATTTCATCACGGGGTACGAGACCGACCTCGCCACCATGCGGGCCCTGCGCCAGGCGTTCGCGGGTCCCATCTACGGCGACCTGCATTCCCTGGCCCTCGGGCGGAACGCCGACGGCAGCCGCTACTACCGGCCGCTGGACGAGGCCCTGGGCTGGCTCACCTGCTTCGACGTGGCCCAGGTGAACGAGGACGAGATGACCCAGCTGGGCGACGAGCCGATGGCGCTGGCCGCGCGGGCCCTGTCGCTCGGCACCGGCGCCGTCTGCGTCACCCTCGGCGCGCGCGGGGCGGTCTACGTGGCCACCGGTGACTTCCGCGCGCTCGACTGGGCCGGCGCCGGGCGGCCGCCGCGGCGCGCCGAGGGGAGCCTGGTGCGGACCGCGCTGGTGGCGGCCGAGGGCGGCCCCGTCGCCGGCGACCCGACCGGGTGCGGCGACGTGTTCGGCGCCACGCTCATGGCCGGCCTGCTCGACGGCCGGCCGCTCGAACCGGCGCTGGCCGCCGCGAACCGCGCGGCCGCCCGCAACGTCGGCTATCGCGGCGCCACGGGCCTGCAGCACCACCTGCGCGGCGCGCTCCAGGCGGCCCGCGCGTGAGCGCGATCATCGAGGTCCCGACCCGGTTCGACGACCACTCGTTCGACCAGTTCGCGGCGTCGTTCGCCGCCGCCGGCCAGGCGCCGAAGGTGCTGGTGGACGCCCACGCCTGCGAGTGGATCGCGCCGTACGGGTTCGTCGGCCTGCTGTCGGCGGGCCAGGCCCTGCTCGAGCGCACCGGCGAACCGGCACGGTTCACCGTGCCGCAGGATCCCGACGTGGCCCACTTCTGGGCCCGCATGGGCTTCTTCACCCACGCCAGGGAGCTGTTCGAACTCCACGGGAAGGTCCCCAGGTCCAGGGCCGGCGAGTCGCGCGTCCTGCTCGAGGTCACGCCCGTCCGCGCCGCCGAGGACGTCCACGCGGTGGTGCACCACATCCAGGAGAAGTCCTCGGCCATCCTGGCAGGCGAGCTGGGCCTCGATCCGAAGGCGACCATGGGGTTCGGTATGGCGCTTTCCGAGGCTTGTCAGAATATTGTGGAACACGCCGGCACCGGCGGCTGGGTCGCCGTCCACGCCTACAACTGGCGCAAGCTCGGCAAGCGCGTGGTGGTGATCGCCGTCGCGGACGCCGGCGTCGGATTCCGGCACACGCTCGAGCCTACCCAGGCCAGGCAGTACGGCGAGCGCTGGGGCGACGGCGCCGCGATCGAGGCGGCGGTCCTCAAGGCCGTCAGCCGGTTCCGCGATCCCGGCCGCGGCCAGGGACTCGCCGGCATCCGGCGTTACCTTACGAGGTGGCAGGGCAAGCTCAGCGTCCGCAGCGGCACCGCGCGCATCACGCTGGTGCCGGATTGGGATGAGGACACACCGCGGGCAGACAATCTGCCGTCGTTCCCCGGAGCGCAGCTCCAACTGGTCATCCCGGCGGAGGCACCACCAGCGAAGTGATTACCCAGATCGACGTGCGGGGCGTACTGACGCGGGTGGTGGCCGAGGGCCACAACGACCTGGTCACCCGGCCGACCGGTCGCGCCGTGCGGAGCTCCATCGAGACGGAGCTCGCCCAGCTCACCGGCCTCGCCGTCGTGGTGCTCGACTTCTCCGCCGTGCGGATCATCGACTGCTCCTGCGCCGACGAGATCGTGGCCAAGCTGCTGCTGGCCTCGCTCGCGGCCGACGCCGCCATGCCCGCGATCTTCCTGATCCGGGGACTCACCGACGACCAGATCGACGACATCGGCGAGGTCCTGCGGCGCCAGCAGCTGGCGCTGGTCGCGGAATCCAGCGGCGTCCTGCGCCTGCTGGGCGACGTGGCCGACCGCAGCCGCCAGGCGTTCGAGCGGCTCGCGGCCCGGGGTCGCGCGGCGGCCGAGGATCTGGCGGCCGACCTGTCCTGGCCCCTCGAGGACGTGCGCACGGCCCTCGAGGAGCTGGCCGGCCGCCGGCTGGTGCTGCGCGAGTCCGGTCACTACCGCGCGCCGTCCGCGGCCTGAGGCATGGCGCGCAAGGCGCTGAGACCGGCGACCACCGCCATCCACGGTGACCTGCACGCGCACGAACCCGGCCGCCCGGTCGCGGCGCCGATCGTCCAGTCGAGCACCTTCACGAGCCCGTTCGGTCCGAACGACGAGGTGCTCTACACCCGCTACGGCAACAACCCCAACCAGCTGCGGCTGGCCGAGCGGCTGGCGAAGCTGGAGGGCGCCGAGGACGCGATCTTCGTGGCCAGCGGCATGGGCGCCACGGCCCTGGCCCACCTCGCGGTGCTGCGCCCCGGCGACCACCTGCTCGCCAGCGAGTGGATCTACGGCGGCACCCGGCGGCTGTTCACCGAGGACTTCCACCACCTCGGCATCGAGATCTCGTTCGTCGACCCGGACCGGCGGCGCGACTGGCGCGCCAAGCTGCGCAGGAACACCAGGGCGATCTTCGTCGAGACCCCGACCAATCCGGTGATGCGGGTGCTGGACCTCGACTGGCTCAGCGTGCTCACCAAGGAGAAGGGCATCCCGCTCCTGGTGGACTCGACGTTCGCCTCGCCGATCAACTTCCGGCCGCTCGAGCACGGCGCCGACGTGGTGATCCACTCGGTGACCAAGTACCTGAACGGCCACTCGGACGTCATCGCCGGCGCCGTGGCGGGCACCGCGGCCTTCGTGGACGAGGTGCGCCAGCGGATGCGGGTCTGGGGGCAGGCCCTCGACCCGCACTGCGCCTGGCTGATCGAGCGGGGCATGAAGACGCTGGCGGTCCGGCTGGCGCGCCACAACGCCACCGGCCAGACGGTGGCCGAGTGGCTCGAGGGCCAGCCGCGTGTCAAGCGGGTCGCCTACCCGGGGCTCGCCTCCCACCCGGACCACGAGCTCGCGCGCGCGAGCCTGGACGGCTTCGGCGGCATGGTCGGCATCGAGCTGGTCGGCGGCGCCCGCGCGGCCGACCGGTTCCTGCGCGCCCTGCGCCTCATCACGCATGCGCCGAGCCTGGGCGGCGTCGAATCCCTGGTCTCGGAGCCGCGGTTCACGTCGCATGCCGCCATGAGCGCCGACGAGCGTGCCGACGCCGGCATCCCCGACGGGTTCATCCGCCTGTCCCTGGGCCTCGAGGATCCCGACGACATCATCGCGGACCTCGCCCGGGGACTGGCAGCGGTCTGAGCCGCAGGCGACCGATGCCCCGGCGCCCCCGCACAGCCGCCGAACCAGCCGGATCCACGCCCCCGCTCGCCGAGCCGTCGTGGGCCGCGGTCGTCGATGCCGCGCTCGACGCGGTCGTCACCATGGACGACGACGGACGGGTGACGAGTTGGAACGCCGAGGCCGTTCGGATCTTCGGCTGGACGCGGGAGGAAGCGATCGGTCATCAGCTCGCCGATCTCATCATCCCCGAACCCGTCCGCCCCCGGCATCGCGAGGGCCTCCAGCGGTTCCTCGCCACCGGCGAGGGGCCCATCCTCGGCCGGCGCATCAGGGTCGCCGGCCTGCACCGGAGCGGCGGCGAGATCCCGCTCGAGCTCACCGTCAGCCCCCTGCGCCAGGGCGCGCGCTGGCAGTTCTGCGCCTTCATCCGCGACCTGTCCCCGAGTCAGCAGACCGAGGAGACCCTGCGCGCCACCGAGCACCGCCTGCGGACGGTGATCGAGACCGAGCCCGAGTGCGTCAAGACCCTGGACCTCGCGGGCCGGCTGGTGGAGATGAACCCCGCCGGCCTCGCCATGATCGATGCCGACTCGCTGGCCCAGGTCGCCGGCAGCCAGATGCTCCCGCTGATCGTGGAAGAGGACCGCTCCGCGTTCGCCGGCCTGACCCGCACGGTGCTCGAGGGCGGCTCCGGGGAGCTCGAATTCGGCATCGTCAGCCTGAAGGGGAATCGGCGCCGCCTGAGGACCCGGGCCGTGCCCCTGCGCCACGCCGACGGGACGATCATGGGCCTGCTCGGCATCACCCGCGACGTCACGACCGATCGCCGCAACGAGCGGCTCCGCGAGGCCAGCTATCGCATCAGCGAGGCGGTCCACCAGACCGCCAGCCTGCCCGAGCTCTACCGGGCGATCCACGGCATCATCAACGAGCTGATGCCGGCCAGGAACTGCCTCATCGGCCTCCACGACGCCGAGTCCGACGTGGTGAGCTTCCCGTACTTCGTGGACGAGCGCGACCCGACCGCGCCGCCGCGGCGCGCGGGCCGGGGCCTGACGGAGTACGTCATCCGGACCGGCGAGCCGCTGCTGGTCGACCGGGCGGCGGCCGCGGACCTGCGTCGCCGCGGCGCGGCCGAGCTGATCGGCACGGATGCCGAGTACTGGCTCGGCGTGCCGCTGATGGCCGGCGGGCGTGCCTTCGGCGCCCTGGTGGTCCAGACCTACGAGCCGGGCCGGCGGTACGGCGAGGCCGAGCGCGACCTGCTGCGCTTCGTCTCGGACCAGGTCGCCATGGCCATCCTGCGCAAGCGCGCCGAGGCCGCGTTGCGGGAGTCCGAAGCCGGGTTCCGCTCGCTGGTCGCCCGCGCCGGCTTCGGCATCTTCCGGGCCACCGTCGACGGCCGGTTCCTGATGGTCAACCCGGCGCTGGTGCAGATGCTCGGCTACCAGGACGAGGCCGAGGTCCTCGCGCTGGACCTGCCGACCCGGGTCTACGTCAGCCCGGCCGAGCGCCGGCGCGTCCTCGAGAGCCAGCGTGAACGCCCCGGCAGCGTGCAGGAAGCCCTGTGGGTCCGCCGGGACGGCACCCGGATCACGGTGCGGATCACCGGACGGTGGGTCCCCGAGACCGACGGCGCGGGCGGCTGGTATGAGTCCTTCGTCGAGGACGTGACCGGGCGCCGGGCAGCGGAGGATCGCCAGCGGCAGGCCCAGCGGCTCGAGGCCATCGGCCGGCTCGCCGGCGGCGTCGCGCACGACTTCAACAACCTGCTCACGGCCATCATCGGCTCGGCCGAGATGCTGCTCGACGGCCTGCCGGACGACCATCCCATGCGCGCCGAGGCGGTCGATGTCCGGGCGGCCGGCCTGCGGGCGGCCGGCCTCACGCGGCAGCTGCTGGCGTTCAGCCGCCGTCAGACCCTCCAGCCTCGGCCGCTCGACCTCAACACCATCGTCCGGGGCATGGACTCCCTGCTGCGGCGACTGATCGGCGAGCACATCGACCTGCGGTTCGACCTGCACGATCCGCTGCCGGCCGTGCAGGCCGACGCCGGGCAGATCGAGCAGGTCATCACCAACCTGGTCGTCAACGCGGGCGACGCGATGCGCGACGGCGGCCTGCTCACGGTCGAGACCGCCAGCGCCGAACTGACGGCCGGCCATGCCGACGAGACCAGCGTGGTCCAGCCGGGCCCGTACGTGGCGCTGGTGGTCACCGACACCGGCCACGGCATCGAACCGGAGACCCGGGCGCACATCTTCGAGCCGTTCTTCACGACCAAGGACGTCGGGGCCGGCACCGGCCTCGGTCTCGCGACCGTGTACGGCATCGTCAAGCAGAGCGGCGGCTACGTGTTCGTCGAGAGCGAGCCCGGGCGAGGCTCGACGTTCCGCGTCTTCCTCCCGGCCGTCTCGGCCGCCGCCCAGGCGCCGGCCGCGGGCGCCCCCACGGTCCAGGGAGGCTCGGAGACGATCCTCCTGGCCGAGGACGAGCCGCTGGTGCGCAAGCTGGCCGTCCGGATCCTGACCGACCGGGGCTACACGGTGCTGCCGGCCGGCGGCGGCAGCGAGGCGCTCGCCGCCGCGCGGGCGCACGCCGGTCCGATCCACCTGCTGGCGACCGACGTGGTGATGCCCGACATGAGCGGGGCGGACCTGACGCGCCGCCTCCTCCACGAGCGCCCAGGCGTGCCGGTGGTCTTCATGTCGGGCTACACCGACGACGCCATCGGGCATCACGGCGTGCTCGAGTCGGCGGTGCCCTTCGTCCAGAAACCGTTCACCGCGCAGGCCCTGCTCGGCGCGGTCCGCGAGACGCTCGACCGGTCGCGGCGCTGACCGCCGGCCGGCGCCCGGGGGGCTCGCACGGGCCCGCCGGCAGGCCTAGATTGCGACCGTGATCAAGTTCACCGACGTCACGAAGGACTACGCGAAGACCGGCGCGGCCCTCCAGAACGTCTCCTTCCACGTGAAGAAGGGCGAGTTCGCGTTCCTCACCGGCCACAGCGGCGCCGGCAAGTCCACCGCCCTCAAGATGGCCTACCTCGCCGACCACCCGACCAGTGGTGAAGTGCGGGTCTCGGGCTTCTCCACCAACCGGATCGCCGGCGGCGACGTGCCCATGCTGCGCCGGCGCCTGGGGATCGTGTTCCAGGACTTCCGCCTGCTCGAGGACCGGACCGCCGAGGAGAACGTGGCCTTCGCGCTCGAGGTCACGGCCGTGCGGCGCTCCCAGATCGGCCCGCGGGTGATGCGGGTGCTCACCCAGGTGGGCCTCGCCGGCAAGGCCAACCAGTATCCCAACGAGCTGTCGGGCGGCGAACAGCAGCGCGTCGCCATCGCCCGGGCGCTGGTCAACGACCCCGTGGTCATCCTGGCCGACGAGCCGACCGGCAACCTCG
>CAZJZC010000011.1:0-27176 GCA_964550365.1 uncultured Gemmatimonadales bacterium
AGGCCGGCACGCCGTTCTGCATCACGGTGGACGGCCAGTCGAAGGAGGACGGCACGGTGACGGTCCGCCACCGCGACAGCCTGGCGCAGGAACGCGTGGACGCCGGCCGCCTGGTCGGCTGGCTCAGCGAGCGCATCGAGGTGTGACGGCCGACGAACTGCGCGAGGCGGGCGAGCGCTTCAGCCGGGAACTCGCCCGCGAGGGCTACCTGGCGGGCGCGGGGCTGAAGGACGCGACCGACTTCGCCGGCATCTTCGCCCGCCATGCCGCTCTGGCGTCCCAGGACGCCTGGGACGCCGCCCGCCACTCGCCGCCGCTGCGCGAATGGGTGGCCGACACCCGGGTGGGCCGCGCCGTGGCGCCGCTCGACGACCGGCTGCACGCCTGGGAGGCGGCCGCGACGGTCGCGCTGCCCGACGGCGAACGCCTGCCCTACCAGAGCGCCGGCATCGCCATCGCCAACGAGGCCGATCGCGGCCGGCGGCTGGCGATCGACCGGGCGCGCCGCGCGATCCTGGCCGAGCCCGCGGCCATGCGCACCGAGCGCCTGGGCGTCGAACGCGACCTCCTGCTGGCGCTCACCGGCCTCGGCGTGGTGGAGGCCCGCGCCTGGCTCTCGGGCATCGATCTCGACGCGCTCGCCGAGGGCTGCGACGGCTTCCTGGCCCGCACCGCCGACCGCTACGCCGATCAGCTGAAGGAACACCTGCGACGGGTGCTGGACCTGGCGCCCGGCGACGCCCATCGCGTCGATGCGTCGGTGCTGTTCCGCGGCGCCTCGTTCGACCGGTACTTCCCCGGCGCCTCGCTGGTCGAGACGGCGCGGGCGCAGGTCGGCGAGATGGGCATCGATGCCGCCGCCGGCGGGCGGGTGCGCTTCGACACCGAGGACCGCGAGCGGAAGCGCGCGCGCGCCTTCTGCGCGCCGGTCGCGGTGCCGGACGAGGTCTGGCTGGTGATCCGCCCGCACGGCGGCTACGTGGACTACCGGTCGTTCTGGCACGAACTCGGCCACGCCCTGCACTTCGGCACCATGGCGCGCGGCCTGCCGTTCGAGCACCGCTGGCTGGGCGACAATTCGGTCACCGAGGCCTGGGCCATGCTGTTCGAGCACATGCTCGTCGCCCGGCCCTGGCTGCGCCGGTACGCCGGCCTGAACGGCGGAGCGCTCGACGGCTTCCTGCGCGAGCAGGCGTTCAACACGCTCGCCATGCTCCGGCGCTATGCGGCCAAGCTGCGCTACGAGATCGACCTGCATCGCGCACCGACCCTGGCGCAGGGCGCCGCGGGCTACGTCGAGCGGCTCAGCGCCGCCACCGGGTTCCGGTACGAGGCCGAGGACGCCCTGCTCGACCTCGACGACGGCTTCTACGCCGCCCGGTACCTGCGGGCCTGGCAGCTCGAGGCGGCGCTCCGCTCCGCCCTGGTCGAGCGCTTCGACGAGGACTGGTTCCGCAACCCGCGCACCGGACCCTGGCTGCTCGACCTCCTGGCGCGCGGCCAGCAGGATGACGCGGCGGCGCTGGCGCCGACGGCGACGGGCCGACCCCTCGGCTTCGAGGCCCTGACGGCGCTGTGCGAGGCCGCGCCGGCCTGACGCCATGCGCCAGCGCGACTTCGAGACGATGGTCCGCGCCATGGTCGGCGACCTCCCGCCCGGCTTCCTCGAGGGCATCGTCGACATCACGGTGACCGGCAAGACGGTGCCGCACCCGGTCCGGGCGGACATCTACACCATGGGCGAGTGCGTGCCGCTGGAGTTCGGGGCCGCCGCCGGGGCCGGGGCGGCCGAACTGCGCTCGCGGGTGGAACTGCACTACGGGTCCTTCGCCGCGCTGGCGCGCCTGGCCCCCGGCTTCGACTGGCGCCACGAGGCCTGGGAGACGCTGACCCACGAAGTGCGCCACCATCTCGAATGGCGGGCCCGGGTCCCGGAGCTGGAGGCGCTCGACGATGCCGTCGAGGCCAATTACGCGCGCCACGACGGGGAGCCGTTCCCGGCGCTGTTCCACCTGCACGGTGAGCGCCTGGGCGATGGCGTCACCAAGGTCGAGGACGACGTCTTCCTCGACGAGGCCCTGGGAGCGCGCGAATGGAAAGCGGCCGCCGGCGCCGAACGCGCGTTCACCTGGCACGGCCGGCGCTGGCGCTGCGCCCTGCCGGCCAGCCTGCCGGACGTGCTCTACCTGGTGCTGGAGGGCTGCCGGCCCGAACCGGCGGGCGACCTGGTCCTGGTGATCAGGCGCAGGCCGGGCGCCCGCGACCTGGTGCGCCGGACCACCGTGGGGCAGGGGACCGCGGCGGCGCGACCGGAACCCTGAGGCCGCCCGACGCGCGAGGGGGAACGCCGTGCGGCCCGGCGCACCGAGGTGCGCCGGGCCGCCGTCCGTCGTGCGCCGCGATCAGGCCTGGACCTGCACCGTGATCTGGCGCGGCTTGGCGCGCTCGACCTTGGGCAGCGCGATCGTCAGCACGCCCTGCTCGTAGCGGGCCGTGATCTGCTCGGCGTCCACCGTGGCCGGCACGGTGAAGGCGCGCTCGAACAGGCCGTAGCTGCGCTCGTAGCGGTGCGCCCGCTCCTGCTGCTCCTCGGTCCGCTGGCGCTTCTCGCCGCGGATGGTCAGGACGTTGTTCTCCATCGAGATCTTCACGTCCTCGGGCTTCACGCCCGGGAGCTCGGCCTCGATGCGGACCTGGTCCTTGTCCTCCATGACATCGACCGGCGGCATCCAGTTGCCCGTGAGCGGGCTCTCCAGCGGCGAGCCGTTCCAGAACGCGGGACGGAAGGCGTCGTCGAGCAGGCGGTTGAGCTGGTGCGAGGCGACCTGGAGGTCGGCGAAGGGACCCCGGGTACGACTGATGGCGAACATAGGTGCAACCTCCCTCCTGATAGAGTAGTTTTGTGGCACGGCCCCCCGGCCGTCACCGGCCCCCGGATGTGCAACGCCCATGCCAGGCAGGAGAGGCCCGGGTCGGCCAGAACGGCAAGCGGCTGCGCCATTCCTGCGCCCCGGCGCGGTCAAATTGACACCACGGAGCCTATGACCACGTTCGAGACCGTGACCTCGCTGGACCCGGCCGGAGTGATCGCCCGGGCCAAGTCGTTCTTCGCCACCCGCGTCCCGGCCACCGGCGCGTCCGTCGAAGCGGAATCGGCGGGTCACGTGGTCCTGCGCGGGCAGGGCGGGGAGGAGATCGTGATCGCCCCGATGGCCGTGCCCGGCGGCTCCGCGGTCCGCGGCTCGAGCCTGCTGTTCGGCCCGCAGGTCAAGCGGTTCTTCACCACCCTGCCGCCCGCGGCCCCGGGGGCGGCCTGAACGCCGCGGCGCCGGAGCGTCTGGCCCTGCGGGTCACGCTGGGCGACACCTGGGACGTGGCCGAGCTGGCCGCGTCGCCCGAGGAGACGGTGGGCGCGCTGAAGGTGCGGGCGCTGGCGGCCGCGCGGGTGGACGCCGGCCGGGCGGGCGGCTACGAGGTCAAGGCGGGCGGCGTCGAGCTGCGCGACGAGTCGCGCACGCTGGCCGAGGCGGGTCTGCGCCGCGGTTCGGCGATCATCGTCCAGTCGCGGAGGCGACGGGCCGTCCGGTGACCAGGCGCGGCACGAGCCGGATCGTGTTCATCGTCGGCTTCGTCGTGCTGCTGCTCGACGGCGGCGCGGCGATCTGGCTGGGTCAGCTCACCGGCCGGCCGGTGCTGGTGGGTGTCGGCCTGGCGCTGCTCGCGGCCGCCGTGGGACTGGTGGTGGCCTGGCGGCGCTGGCAGGAAGCCCTCGACGCGGTCGATCTCGCCCGGGCCGACCTCAAGGCCGAGGTCGCCCGGCTGCGGTCCGCGGCGGCCGAGGCCCGCGCGGGCCGCCGTCCGGACGCGTGAGCGGCGGGTCCGTGCTCGGACTCGTCACCCATCCCGACTGTCTCCGTCACGTCAACGAACGCGGTCATCCCGAGTCGCCCGCGCGTCTCGAGGCGGTGCTCGCGCGGCTGGACGCCGAGCTGGTGGCGGCGGGCCGGGCCGTGTGGCTGGAGGCCCCGCCCGTCGAGGAGGCCGACCTGCTGCGGGCCCACGCCGGCGAGTACCTGGCGCAGCTCAGGGCGGTGGACGCGGCCGGCGGCGGCTGGCTCGACCCCGACACGGCCGTCCGGCCCGGGTCCCTGGCCGCGGCGTCGCGGGCCGCGGGCGGCGCGGTGTTCGCGGCCGGCCGCGCGCTCAGGGGCGAGGGTCCGGCGTTCTGCGCGGTCCGGCCGCCCGGCCACCATGCGACGCCGACGCGGGCGATGGGCTTCTGCCTGTACGCCACCGCGGCGGTCGCGGCCTTCGCGGCCCTCGAGCGGTTCGGCGCCGAGCGGGTGCTGGTGGTGGACTGGGACGTGCATCACGGCAACGGCACGGCCGACTGCGTGCGGGAGGAACCGCGCATCCGGTACGTGTCCCTGCACCAGTGGCCCTACTACCCCGGGACCGGACGGGCCGACGACACCGGGTGCGGCAACCTGTTCCACGTGCCGCGCGGCCCCGGCCTGCCCGCGGCCGTCTACGTGGCCGACCTGATGGACGCGGTGGAGCGGGCGCTGGACGGGTGGCGGCCGTCGCTGGTGATCCACTCGGCCGGCTTCGACGCGCTGGCGGGCGATCCGCTGGGCGGCTTCACGCTCGAGCCGGCCGATTTCGCGGCCATCACGCGGCGGATCGGCGCGTGCGCGGCGCCGGCGCCGGCCATCGGGGTGATGGAGGGCGGCTACGATCCGCCGCGTCTCGCCGAGGCGGCCAGCCTGCACGCCGGGGCGCTTGCCGCCGCGAGCGGCTGAGCTAAGTTGGCGATGATGCCCGCCACCGCCCGTCCCTCCGCCGCGTGAGCGACCCCGTCGCCGCCGCGCCGACGGCGCCCGCGTCCGAGCGGGGCGTGCCCTACAGCGTGTACCTGCCGCCCGGCGGCACGCAGGTGGAGCGCGCGCTCAAGCCGCCGCGGCTGGTGGAGGCCATGAAGGAGGGCGGCCAGCTGTGGGTCGACGTGGACGCCACCGACCGCGCCCAGCACGCCCTGCTCGAGAAGGTCTTCGGGTTCCACCACCTCGCCATCGAGGACACGCTCAGCCCCAAGACCCGCGTCAAGCTCGAGGAATACGGCGGCGCCTACCTGTTCATCGTGGTGCGCGGCGTGCAGTTCGACCGCGGCACCGAGGACCCGTACGACCTCGAGACCAAGAACCTGTACGCCTTCATCGGCGGCAACTACCTGGTCACCGTCCGCACCGGGCCGGTGCGCGCGGTGGCCGAGATCCAGCACCGCCTCGAGCGCAGCCCGGACATGCTCCAGCGCGGCGTGGAGATGATGCTGCACGGGGTCATGGACACCATCGTGGACGAGTACCTGCCCATGGTGGACCAGGTCGACGACATGGTGGACACGCTGGAAGAGCGGCTGTTCGAGCGCTACGACGAGGGCGCCATCAAGGAGATCTTCGCCATCAAGCGGCTGGTGGTGCAGCTGCGCCGGCACCTGGGACCGCTGCGCGAGGTGCTGAACGTGCTGACCAACCGGCCGCACGCCTGCATCGCGTCGCAGTCGCAGGTGTATTTCCGGGACGTGTACGACCATACCATCCGCATCGTGGAGTCGCTGGAATCGGTGCGCGACCTGGTGGGCTCGGTGCTCGACACCTATCTCACGCAGACCTCGAACCGCATGAACCGGGTGATGAAGTCGCTCAGCGTGGTGGCGACCATCTCCCTGCCGCTGGTGGTCATCGGCGGCGTCTTCGGCATGAACTTCTCGAGCATCCCGCTCACCCATCACCCCCTCGGCTTCTACTGGGCGCTCGGCGTCATGGCCATGGCGGCGGGCGCCATCTGGTGGTTCCTCAAACGGCAGCACTGGACCTGACATGGCACTGCGCCTGACGCACGAGATCCTCGACCTCGAGACCGCCCATCCCTTCGGCATCGCCCGCGGTACGCGCAGCACGTATCGCGTGGTGGTGGTCCGCGTCATCGACGCCGACGGCGCCGAAGGCTGGGGCGAGGCCAATCCCTCGTCGTTCTACGGCGAGACGGCCGAGACGGTCGTGGCGGCGCTGGAGCGCTTCGCGCCGCTGGTCGCGGCCGCCGACCCGTTCGACCTCGAGGGCGTCGATGCCGCCCTGCTGGCCTCGATGCGCCACAACGCCGCGGCGCGCGCGGCCGTGTCGATCGCCCTGCACGACCTGGCCGGCAAGCGGCTGGGCGCGCCGCTGTGGAAGCTGTGGGGGCTGGACCCGGCGGCGGCGCCGCCGAGCTCGTTCACCATCGGCATCGCCGACGCCGCGACCATCCGGCGCAAGGTGCGCGAGGCCGAGGACTACCCGATCCTCAAGATCAAGGTCGGGACCGGGAACGACGAGGAGATCCTCGAGGCCGTGCGGGCCGAGACCGACCGGCCCATCCGGGTGGACGCCAACTGCGGCTGGACGGCGAAGCAGGCCATCGCCAGCCTGCCGATGCTGGCGGACCACGGCGTGGAGCTCATCGAGCAGCCGCTGCCGCCGGACGACCTGGAAGGCCTGGCGCTGGTGCGCAGCGCGTCGGAGGTGCCCATCATCGCCGACGAGTCCTGCCGCACGGCGGCCGACATCCCGCGGCTGGCCGGCGTGGTGGACGGCATCAACATCAAGCTCGCCAAGTGCGGGTCGCTGCGCGAAGCGCTGCGCATGATCGCGGTCGCCCGGGCCCATCACCTGGCGGTGATGGTGGGCTGCATGATCGAGACCAGCATCGCCATCACCGCGGCGGCGCACTTCACGCCGCTGCTCGACTACGTGGACCTCGACGGCGCCGCCCTGCTCAAGCACGACCCGTACCAGGGCGCCGGCATCGCCGGCGGCCGCGTGAGCCTCCCGACCGGACCAGGCCTGGGCGTGACGCGGAGGGGATAGCGGAGGGGAGAGGGGAGGGGGACGCGGAGGAGGGGCACGACGCTCATCGGCTCGCCCCCATCACCCATCACCCATCACCCCTCACCCACCCCTACCCCCATCCCCACCCCCACCCCTACCCCTCACCCGTGTTCATCTCCGTCGCCCTCCCGCTGGCCCTGCCGGAACCGCTGACCTACGCGGTGCCGGCCGACCTGGTGTCGCGCGCGGTGCCGGGCGCGCGCGTGGTCGTCCCCGTCCGCGGGCGCGAGGTGATCGGCATCGTGACCGCCGCCGACCAGCCGCCGCCGCCGGCGGCCGCGCGCGAGGTGCTGGCCGCGCCCGACGCCGCGCCCCTGCTGGGCGCCGACCTGCTCGAGCTGGCCGCCTGGATCGGCTCGCACTACGCGGCCGGCCCGGGCCTGGTGCTGCGGGCCATGCTGCCGGCGGCGCTCTTCTCGGAGAGCCGCCCGGTGGTGCGGCGCATCGGCGAACTGCCCGCGACGGCCGGGGCCGCCGACGCGGTGCTCGCCCTGCTGCGGGGTCCGCGCGGCGCGGCGGGCGTGCCGCTGGCGAGCATCCGGAAGACGGCGGGCGCGGCGGGTCTGCGGCTCCTCCAGCGGCTGGCCGGCGAGGGCCGCGTCGAGCTGGTCACGGTGCCGCCCCGCACCAGGGCGCCGGAGCGCACGGCCAGGGTCTTCACGCTGGCCGGCGACGACGCGCTGGCCCTCCTCGAACGCGACGCGCGCTTCCGCCGGGCGCCGCGCCAGCGCGAGGCGTACGAGGTCATCGAGCGGCTGGGCGGCACGGCGAGCGCCGATCAGCTGCAGGCGGCCGGCGTGTCGGCCGCCGCCCTGCGGGCGCTGGTCGGCGCGGACCTGGTGCGGGTCGGCGCCGAGCGCCGCGAGCGGGACCCCTTCGCCCACCTGCCGACCTCGGCGGTCCCGGGCCCGCCCACGGCGCAGCAGCGGGACGCGCTGGCGGCGCTGGAGACCCTGCCGCCCGGCGGCGTGGGCCTGCTGTTCGGCGTCACGGGGAGCGGCAAGACGCTGGTGTACCTCGAGTACCTGCGGCGCCTGGTGGACGCGGGGCGCAGCGTCATCGTGCTGGTGCCCGAGATCGGGCTCACGCCCCAGACGGTGGCGCGCTTCCGCGGCGTGTTCGGCGAACAGGTGGCCGTGCTGCACAGTCAGCTCTCGGACGGCGAGCGCTACGACGCCTGGCGGGCCCTGCGCGAGGGCAGCCGCCGGGTGGCGGTGGGCGCGCGGTCGGCGGTGTTCGCGGCGGTGCCGAGGCTGGGCGCCATCGTCGTGGACGAGGAGCACGACGGTTCGTACAAGCAGGGCGATCCGGCGCCCCGCTACCACGCGCGCCAGGTCGCCATGCGCCGGGCGCAACTGGCCGGGGCCACGGTGATCCTCGGCAGCGCCACGCCGTCCCTGGAGACCTGGGCCGCGGCCGAGCGCGGGGCCATCCGGCTGGTGAGCCTGCCCGGGCGCGTCGGCGCGCGGCCGCTGCCGCCGGTCGAGGTCGTCGACCTGCGCGGCGCGCCGGCGGCGGGCGGGCCGGTCCCCTGGAGCGAGGCGCTGGAGCGCGCCGTGTCCGGGGCGCTGGCGCGCGGCGAGCAGGTGATGCTGCTGCTCAACCGGCGCGGGTTCAGCGTGTTCATCCAGTGCCCCGCCTGCGGCGACGTGCGGCACTGCCCGAACTGCTCGGTCGCGATGACCTACCACCGCGCGCCGCCCGGCCTGCGCTGCCACCACTGCGACCACCGCGAGCGCGTCGGCGGGACCTGCGATGCGTGCGGGAGCGCGACCCGGAAGTTCCGCGGCGCGGGCACCCAGCAGGTCGAGGACGTCGTGGCCGGCCGCTTCCCGTCGGCGCGCATCGCGCGGATGGACGCCGATGCGGCGCGGGGCCGGTGGGCGCACCACCGCATCCTCGACGAGGTCGCGGCGGGGCGGGTGGACATCCTGGTCGGCACCCAGATGATCGCCAAGGGCCTGGACTTCCCCAACGTGACGGTGGTGGGCGTGGTGGACGCCGACGTGTCGCTCAACCTGCCGGATTTCCGCGCCGGCGAGCGCACGTTCCAGCTGCTCACGCAGGTGGCCGGCCGCGCCGGGCGCGGGCCGCGGGGCGGGCGGGTGGTGGTGCAGACCCGCCAGCCGGCGCACCCGGCCGTGGACTTCGCGGCGCGGCACGACGTGGCCGGCTTCGCGCGCGCCGAACTGGCCGAGCGCGCCGACCCGCCGTATCCGCCCACCGTGCACCTGGCCAACGTGGTGCTGAGCGGCACCCGGGAGACGGCCGTGGCCCAGGCGTCGGCCGCGCTGGTCCGCTGGCTGGAGGAGCTGTTCCGGGCGCGGCCGGAGAGCCGCGTGGACCTGGTGGGACCGGCGCCGTGTCCCATCGGGAAGGTGCGGGGCCGCTGGCGCTGGCACTTCCTCGCGCGCACGCCGGACGCCGCGCGCCTGACGCGGCTCGTGGGCTATCTCGCCACGCACGGACCGGTGCCCTCGGGCGTGCGGCTGGTGATCGATCGGGATCCTGTGAGTGTGCTGTGAGAACGGCCCGGGGTAGGGGTGGGGGTAGGTGAGGGGTGTGGGGATAGGGGTAGGTGAGGGGTGATGGGTGATGGGGGTGATGGGTGATGGGTGATGGGTGGTGAGTGATGGGTGATGGGTGATGGGTGATGGGTGATGGGCGAAAGGTGATGGGTGATAAGTGATAGGTGATGGGTGATGGGCGAAAGGTGATGGGTGATAAGTGATAGGTGATAGCGTCTGTGAGAGGGGTCCATTCCCCCTCTCACCTCTCGCTTCTCACCTACCCCTCCCCCTCTCACCCACCCCTACCCCCATCACGGTCCTCCAATCGCTTTTTCGCCTCCACCAAAGTACTTTTTCCCCGCAATGTCCGATCCGCCGACGACGCCAGCGCAGTCCTTTGCTCCGGCCGATGGGGAAGAGCCCGGCGGCCGGTTCGTCGTTCCGGACCCGGTGGCGGGCAGCGAGGCGCCGGCCGACCCGGCGATCTACGGCGAGGGCCTGGCGGCCCTGCTCGACGCGGTGGCGGCGCGCATGCCGCGCTCCGAGGTCGAGACGGCCTGGGCCTTCCCGCTGGTCCGCCGCGACGGGCGGGAGCACGGCGTCGCCGTGCTGACCCGCGCGGGCGCGGGCGACCGGCACCTGGTCTACCGGGCCCGCTACGTCCGGGTCGAGAAGGGCCAGGAACGCGGCCGCATCGACGTGGCCATCGAGGAGACGGCCGAGGCGCCGGCCGGCCTCCTTCCCCAGGTCATCGAAGGCGTCCGGCGGCGGGCCGACGAGGCCGGCGACGCCGAGCTGGTGGACCTGGGTCCGTGGAAGCGGGCGACCGACGGCCACGCGTCCTGAGTCGCCGTCCGGCACCGCGCAGCTGCTCGACGTCTTCCGCCGCTACCTGCGCGAGCACAACCTGCCGGTGACGGCCCAGCGTGAGCAGGTGGCCGAGGTCATCTTCGGCGCGACCGGCCACCTGTCGGCCGACGACATCGAACGGGCCCTGCGCTCGCGCGGCGCCCAGGTCGGCAAGGCGACCGTGTACCGCACGCTGGACCTGCTGGCGCAGAGCGGGATGATCGCGCCGCGCGACTTCGGCGAGGGGTTCCGGCGCTACGAGCGCGCCCGCGGGCGGGCCCACCACGAGCACCTCATCTGCGTCCGGTGCGGCACGGTCATCGAGTTCGTCAACGAGCGCCTCGAGCGGATGAAGGCGCTGATCGCGGAAGAGTACGGCTTCCGGCACCACCATCACCGCCTGGAGATCTTCGGGACGTGCCCCGAGTGCCAGCGCCAGAGCGGCGGCGAGCCGCCTTCACCCTCAGGACCGAGGTAGCCGGACCGTGTACAACCCGATGCGATTCGTCCCGACCAAGGGATTCCTCACGCGGGGTGTGGGACGCCACAAGGAGAAGCTGACCAGCTTCGAGATGGCGCTGCGCGACGCGGGCATCGAGAAATACAACCTGGTGCGGGTCAGTTCCATCTTCCCGCCGCACTGCAAGCTCATCTCGCGCCAGGACGGCCTGAGCCAGCTGCGGCCGGGCCAGGTGGTGTTCGCCGTGCTGGCCGAGATGGCGACCAACGAGCCCAGCCGCATGGTGGTGGCGTCCATCGGCCTCGCGGTCCCCTCCGACCCGGCGCATTACGGCTACATCTCCGAGCACCACTCCTACGGCCAGAAGGAGCAGGTCGCCGGCGACTACGCCGAGGACCTGGCGGCCTCCATGCTGGCCACCACGCTCGGCGTGCCGTTCGACCCCAACAAGGCCTGGGACGAGCGCCGCGAGGCCTACCTGCTCTCGGGCGACATCGTGAAGACGCGGGAAGTGACGCAGTCGGCCGAGTGCGGTCCGGACGGCCTGTGGACCACGGTGGTCGCGGCCTGCGTGTACGTCGAGTACGCCGAGTGAGCGAAGCGGCTCCCCGCAACTTCCTGGGACTGCCGCCGGAGGACGCCGACCCCGCCACGGCGAAGGTCCGCATCCTGCCGGTGCCCTACGAGGCCACGGTCAGCTACCTCGGCGGCACGAAGAACGGGCCGCAGGCCATCCTCGACGCGTCGCGGGCGGTCGAGCTGTACGACCACGAGCTCGACGACGAGCCGTACGACGTGGGCGTGGCCACGATGCCCGAGGTGCACCTGACCGGCGCGGGGCCGGCCCAGGCGATGAGGGAGCTGCGCCGGGCCTACGCAACGTCCGCGGCGCCGGGCGTGTTCACCATCATGCTCGGCGGCGAGCATTCGATCTCCGGCCCGCCGATCCAGGAGCACGTCGCGCGCCTGGCGAAGGCGAAGCGCCGGCTGTCGGTGCTCCAGTTCGACGCGCACGGCGACCTGCGCGACACCTGGGAAGGCACGCCGCACTCGCACGCCTGCGTGATGCGCCGGGTGGCGGACGACGTGGACCTGGTGCAGGTCGGCATCCGCGCCATCGCCGCCGAGGAGCGGGCGCTGATGCGCCGGCGGAAGAAGACCATCACGACCGTCTTCGCCGAGGAGGTGGCGGCCGGCGACGGCTGGATGGACCGCGCGGTGAAGGCGCTGGGCGAGGACGTCTACATCACCATCGACGTGGACTACTTCGACCCGTCGCTGATCCCGGCGACCGGCACGCCGGAACCCGGCGGCGGCTCCTGGTATTCCTGCACCAGGATGCTGAAGCGCGTGTTCGCCGAACGGAACGTGGTCGCCGCCGACGTCGTCGAGCTGGCGCCGCTGGGCGGCAACGCGGCCCCGGACTTCGTCTGCGCCAAGCTCGTCTACAAGCTGATCGGCTACTGGAAGCACGGCCGGCGCCGGAGCCGCTGACATGGCGGTGGCCTTCCTGGCGGGCCTGCTCAGCTTCCTCTCGCCCTGCGTCCTGCCGGTCGTCCCGAGCTACCTCTCCTACATCACCGGCGTGAGCGGCGCGGCGGAGCTGACGGCCCGCCGGCACATCGCCCTGCTGCACGCCGCGCTGTTCGTCACCGGCTTCTCGCTCATCTTCCTGGCGCTGGGCGCCACGGCCACGGCGCTGGGGCGGGTGCTCAACACCTACCAGCACTGGCTGGAGCGCGCCGGCGGCGCGCTCATCATCGTGTTCGGCCTCTACACCATGGGCGTGCTGAAGATCGGCATCTTCTCGCGCGAACTGCGCGTCCAGATGGGCGACAAGCCGCTCGGGTTCCTGGGCTCGGTGCTGGCCGGCATGGCCTTCGGCGCCGGCTGGACGCCCTGCATCGGCCCCATCCTGGGGTCGATCCTGCTGTACATCACCGCGTCGCCCGACGCCGACCTGGCCCGGGGCATCCCGCTGATGCTGGCGTACTCGTTCGGCCTCGCCATCCCGTTCCTGGCGGCGGCCGCGGCGTTCGAGCGGTTCGCGCTGTTCTCCAGCCGGTTCCGCCGCCACATCGTGTGGGTGGAGCGGATCGCCGGCCTGCTGCTGGTCGTCTTCGGGGTCCTGCTGGTGAGCGGGATGTTCACCCGGCTGGCGGGCCTGCTGAACAGCCTGACGCCCGCCGTCCTCCGCGACCGGCTCTAGCGCCCGGGCGTCGCCCGGCGCTCAGGCCGGCGCCGCCGCCTCGATGCGCTCCTCGAGCTGCTGCCGGCGCAGCAGCTCCCAGTAGCGCCCGCGACGGGCGAACAGTCCCTCGTGCGTGCCCGTCTCCACCACCCGCCCCTCGTCGAGCACCACGATCAGGTCGGCGTCCCGCACCGCCGTGATGCGGTGCGAGATGACCAGGACCGTGCGCCCGGCGAGCGTGCGCCGCAGCTCGGCGAGCAGGGCGGCCTCGGTCTCGGTATCGACGGCGCTGAGGGCGTCGTCGAGCACCACGAGCCTGGGGTCCGTGGCCAGCGCCCGCGCGATGGCGGCCCGCTGCTTCTGCCCGCCCGACAGGTTGATGCCGCGCTCGCCGAGCATGGTCTCGTAGCCGGCGGGGAAGCCGGTCACCGTGGCGTGGAGCTGGGCCGCCCGCGCCGCGGCCTCCACCGCCGCCCGCGGCCGCACGCCCATGGCGATGTTCTCCGCGATGGTGTCCGAGAACAGGAAGGTGTCCTGCGGCACGAAGCCGATCGCGCCGCGGAGGTCGGCCAGCCTCAGGTCCCGCACGTCCACGCCGCCCACCAGCACCCGCCCCCGGTCGGCGTCACCGAGCCGGGGGACCAGCTCGGCAAGGGTGGACTTGCCCGCGCCGGTGGCGCCGACCACGGCGAGCCAGCTGCCGGCCGGCGCGCGGAACGACACGTCCTCGAGGGCCCAGCCGCGGGAGCGCGGACCGGCGGCCGCCGTCGCTCCGGGCGGCCCGCCGCCGGGTCCGGGGGCCGCGGGGACCTCGGGATAGCGGAACCAGACGCCCTCGAACTCGAGCGAGAGCGCCGCGTCGGGCGGCAGGGTCGCGGCCGGGCGGCCGGCCGGGTCGGCGATGGCCGGCGCGGTCCGCATCACGGCGAGGATGCGCTGCATCGACGCGCTGCCCCGCTGGAACAGGTTGATCACCCAGCCGAGGGCGATCATCGGCCAGGTGAGCATGGCCAGGTAGACGAAGAAGGCCACGAAGTCGCCGACGCTGACCGTGCCGCGGATGACGAGCACGCCGCCGTAGCCGAGCGCCAGCACCGCGCCCAGGCCGCCCAGCAGGGTCACCACCGGGAACAGCACGCCGTAGGCGCGCGCCAGCGACACGTTGCGCCGCAGGTATTCCTCCGACAGCTCGGCGAAGCGCGCCGTCTGCGGCGCCTCCTGGCGGTAGGCCCGCACCACCCGCACGCCGCTCAGGTTCTCGTGCACGAACGTGGACAGCGTGGCGAAGTGATCCTGCACCGACCGGAACCGCCGCTCGATCAGCGGGCCGAGGCCCACGATGGCGATGGGCACGGCGAACATGGGCACCAGGCCCAGCAGGGTCAGCCGGCGGTCGATGCCGGCCATGAGCGGCAGCGCCATCGCGATGCGCGTCACGGTCTCGGTGGCGTACATGATGGCCGGACCGGCCACCATGCGGACGGCCGCGAGGTCATTGGTCGAGAGCGCCATCAGGTCGCCGGTCGCGTGCCGGCGGAAGAAGGCCGGCTCGAGGCGCTCGAGATGGGCGAAGAGGTCGTTGCGGACGTCGTACTCCACGCGGCGGCTCACGCCGTTGAGCAGCTGCCGCATGCCGTACCGCGCCGCGCCGGTGAGCACGGCGGCCCCGAGCAGCCCGAGCCCGAACAGCAGCAGCACGCGGACCGGCTGGCCCGCCGCCACGGCGTCGATGCCGCGCCGCAGGAACTGCGGGCCGCTCAACTGCGCCAGGTTGCCGAGGATCACGCACAGCAGTCCGGCGCCGACCGGGAGCCGGTAGCGCCGGAAGTACGGGAGCAGGGACCGGAGCAGGGTCATGCGGGCGCGGGCCGGGGCCGCGCCCCCGCGGGCGGCACGGGCCCCGGGCGGGTCGGCGCGCTCAGCTCGACGGCCGCTGGAGGTAGCGGGCCAGCCAGGCGTGCACCTCGGTCCACCACACGATCTGGTTCTGCGGCCGGCCGATCCAGTGCCCCTCGTCGGGGAAGTAGAGGAAGCGCGACGGCACGTTCTGGCGCTGGAGGGCGGTGAACATCTGCATGCCCTCGGTCTCGGGCACCCGGTAGTCGAGCGCGCCGTGGATCACCAGCGTGGGCGTGCGGAAGTTGCGCACGAACCGGTGCGGCGAGAAGCGCTCGTAGTCGCTGCGGTCCAGCCAGTAGGGGCCGCCGAACTCCCAGTCGGTGAACCACAGCTCCTCGGTGGACCCGTACATGGCCTCGAGGTTGAAGACGCCGGCGTGGCTCACCAGCGCCCGGAACCGGTCGGTGTGGCCGGCGATCCAGTTGACCATGTAGCCGCCGTAGGAGCCGCCGGCGGCGCCCATGCGGGTCGAGTCCACGTAGGGCAGGCGCGCCACCACGTCCACGCCGCGCATGATGTCCTCGTACGGCAGGCTGCCCCAGTTGCGGCTCACGGCGTCGACATACCGCTGGCCGAAGCCGGTCGAGCCGTGCGGGTTCATCAGGGCCACCACGTAGCCCGGCGCGGCGAACATCTGCGCGTTCCATCGGCCGTGGAAGTTGTCGAGCCAGGCGCCCTGCGGCCCGCCGTGGATGAGGATGATGACCGGGTAGCGCCGGGCGGCGTCGAAGTCCGGCGGCATCACCAGCAGGCCGAAGGCGCTGTCGCCCGCCGCGCCCATCCAGGCGAACTCGCGGGCCGGGTTCATGGCCAGCCGCGCGAGGGCGGCGGTGTTGAGGCGCGAGACGTTGACGGGCGGCCGCGCGGCGCCGCGCGGGTCGGGGGCCCAGACGAACACGTCGGCGGGGCGGTTGATGGCGTCGCTGACGAACGCCAGCACCGGCGCCGCGGCCGTGCCGGTGAAGGCCAGCTGGGACGGGTTCATGTCGGTGAGCACGCGGTGCACGGCGCCGCTCTGGACGACGATGTGGACGATCTCGTGGCGCTGGCGCCGCTCGGTGACGGCGTACAGGTCGCCGCCCGGGACCCAGGCGTACTCGAGGATGCTGTCGTCGAAGCTCCGGGTCACCTCGCGCATCTGCCCGGTGCGCAGGTCGCGGACCATGAGCCGGGCGCGGTCGGCCTCGAACCCGGCGCGCTCGAGCGAGACGAAGGCCAGCCACCGGCCGTCGGGCGAGAACGACGGGTTCTGGTCGGCGCCCGGCATGTTCGCGCTGACGAGGACCGGCTCCCCGCCCTCGGCGCCGACGGTGTAGACGTCGAGGTTCGTGGTCCACGACTCGTCGCGTGTCGGCAGCTTGGTGGTGAAGGCCAGCGTCCGGCTGTCGGGGCTCCAGGCGTACTGCTCGGTGCCGCCGAAGGGCGGGACCGGGGTGTCCCAGTCCCGGCCGGCCAGCAGGTCGCGCGCCGGGGCCGAGCCGTCGGCCGGCACCACGAACAGGTGCGAGCGGAGGCCGTCCTCCCAGGTGTTCCAGTGGCGGTAGAGCAGGCCGTCGAACGCCCGCGCGCGGCTGGGCCGCCGGGCCTCCTCCTCGGCGCGGCGCTGGTTGCAGGCGTCGTCGCGGCACGCGGGGTAGACCTCGGACACGAAGGCGAGCCGCCGGCCGTCGGGCGACCAGAGCACGCCGTCGGCGCCGGTCGACAGCGTCGTCACCTGCCGCTCGCGGCCGGTGGCCACGTCGTACACCCGCACCTGCGGCGTGCCGCCGCGCGCGTTGATGAACGCGATGGCGCGGCCGTCCGGGCTCCACCGGGCGCTCCGGCCGCCGAGCGAGTCGGTCGAGATCCGGCGCGCGTCGCCGGCGCCGTCGGCGGCGCGCAGCCACAGGTCGGTGCGCCGCCGGTTCCCGGCCACGTCCGTCGTGGTCACCGAGTAGACGACCTGGCGGCCGTCGGGCGAAAGGGCCGGCTCGCCCGGGCGCTCCAGGGCCAGGAAGTCGTTCACGGTCAGGGCCCGCCGCTCCTGGGCGGAGAGCGGCGCGGCGCACAGGGCGGCGGCGAGCGACAGGGCGAATCGACGCATGCGGGACGGTCCTCCTAGAAGCCGGCGGCCCGGCTCGGGATGCGCGGATCGGTGACGCCCTCGAGGCCCCGCGGCGTGACGCGGATGGCCTGGACGACGGCGTTGCTGGCCGGGCGCGAGAAGAAGGCGTGGCCCATGGCCTCGAGCCGGCGGCGGACGGCCGGGTCCACGCCGTCGCGCTCCCAGCGGACCGAGTCGGGCAGCGACTGGTGATGGACGCGCGGCGCGAAGACCGCCTGCGCCAGGCTCATGTCGTGGTCGATGACGTTCGAGATGACCTGCATCACCCCGCTGATGATGCGCGGGCCGCCGGGCGAACCGGCCACCAGGGCGAGGCGGCCGTCGGGGCCCTCCACGATGCTCGGCGTCATGGCGCTGAGCATGCGCTTGCCGGGCGCGATGGCGTTGGCCTCGCCCTGCACCAGCCCGTAGTCGTTGGGCGCGCCGAGCTTGGTGGTGAAGTCGTCCATCTCGTTGTTGAGCAGGAACCCGGCGCCGGTCACGGTGACGGCGCTGCCGAAGTTGTCGTTCAGCGTCGTGGTGACGCTGGCGGCGTTGCCCGCGGGATCCACGATCGAGTAGTGCGTGGTCTCGGTGCCCTCGACGATCGGCGGCATGGCGTCGCTGGGCGTGGCCCGCCGGCGGTCGATCCGGGCGCGCAGCCGGGCGGCGTAGTCCTTCGACAGCAGGCGGTCGAGCGGCATGCGCACGAAATCGGGGTCGCCCAGCCAGCGGTTGCGGTCGGTGAAGGCGCGGCGCATGGCCTCGACCTCGAGGTGCAGCAGCTCGGCGCTGCCGAAGGCGGGCAGGCGGCCGTAGCCCTCCAGGATGTTGAACATCAGCGCCATGGTCACGCCGCCGCTGGAACTGGGCGGCATGCTCCAGATGGTCCAGCCGCGGTAGGGGATCCGGATCGGCTCGCGCCAGACGGCCTGGTAGGCGGCCAGGTCGGCATGGGTGATGAGCCCGCCGCCGCGCCGCATCTCGTCGACGATGAGGTCGGCGGTGCGGCCGCTGTAGAAGCCGGCCATGCCGGAATCGGCGATGCGTTCGAGGGTGCGGGCGAGGTCGGGCTGGCGCCACAGCGTTCCGGCGGCGATGGGCCGGCCCTCGGGCAGGAAGATGGCCGCCGAGGCGGGGAAGCGCGCCAGCCGCTCGCGGCTGCCGGCGATGGCGCCGGCGCGGGCGCTGTCCACCTCGTGGCCGTCGCGCGCCAGGGCGAGGGCGGGCGCGACGAGCGCGCGCCACGGCAGGCGGCCGAAGCGCTGGTGCATGGTCCACAGGCCGGCCACGGCGCCGGGAACGCCGGCGGCCCGGTGACCGATGAGCGCCCCGTCGCCGAGATTCCCCGCCGAGTCGAGGTACATGTCGCGGGACGACGCGGCCGGCGCCTTCTCGCGGTAGTCGAGCGCGTAGACGCGGCCGGTCGAGTCCCGGTAGACGAGGAACCCGCCGCCGCCGATGTTGCCGGCCCGCGGGTTGACCACC
This sequence comes from uncultured Gemmatimonadales bacterium, assembly GCA_964550365.1. Taxonomy (GTDB): domain Bacteria; phylum Gemmatimonadota; class Gemmatimonadetes; order Gemmatimonadales; family JACORV01; genus DASXPG01. The sequence goes on from CAZJZC010000011.1 coordinate 18,407, forward strand.
AGCTGCGCGAAACCGACGGCCACGGCGGCGTCGATGGCGTTGCCGCCGCGCCGCATGATGTCGGCGCCGATGGCGCTCGAGAGGGCGTGCTCGCTGGCGACCATGGCGCGCTGGCCGACCACCGGCGAGTCGACGGACGTCCAGCGCCAGGCCGCCGGGATGGCCGCGGTCGAGGGGGCGCGGCTGACCGCGCAGGCCGAGACGGCCAGCAGGCCGCCGATGATGAGGACGCGGAATGCGGGCATGCAGGGAAGCCTATCCGGACGCGAGGGCCTTCGCCAGCGCATCGGCCCAGCCGTCGGCGTGCACCAGCCGCGCCCGGGTGGCGGCCCGCAGGCGCTGGAGCGGCGCCAGCCGGCGGAGGGCGAGCCGGTGCGGGTTGCCCGGCGCGATCACCGCCTGCTCGGCCGTGAGCGCCAGGGCGCCGCGCCGGAAGTGCAGGGCCATGAGGTCGCGGTTCACGGCGTCGATGTCGGCGTCGAACAGGTAGGTCGCGGCGGACGGACCGGCGAGGATCTCGAGCGCCGTCGACCGGCCGGCCGGGACCAGCAGGAAGCTGGCCCAGTCCTTCGGCAGGGCGTCGGACGCCGCCTGCCCCTCGGCGTCGGGGTCGAGCAGCTGCGCGAACCCCAGCCTCGGCTCGCCCCCGCGCGCCGCCGCGAGCAGGGTCCGGGCGCCGGCCAGCCGCTCGGCGGCGGCGCAGCGCGCGAGCAGGGGCTCGAACCAGCGCAGGTCGGCGCGCGGCACGCCGCGCCCGTCGGCGAACACGGTCTCGCCGGTGTACTGCGCCAGCAGGCGCGCCTGGGCGTCGCGCGCGCCGGTCACGGCGGCGCAGAAGCGGTCGTGCTGGCGCCCCAGGTGGCCCACCGTCACGGGCGTCTCGCCGCCTTCGAAGGTGACGGTCGGGGGGTCCGTCGCGGTCCGGATCGCCGTGAGCGCGCCGAACGGGACCTGGTACGGGTCCGTGTCCCCGGCGACGATGGTCAGGTGCGTGGGGTAGACCTGCAGTTCGGCCGGCCGCGACGCATCATCGACGATGAGCGCGGCAGTGAAGACCTCGGGCATCGCCGGGCCGTGCGCCAGGAGGCCCGCGACGCGCGCCTGGTTGCGGGCGCGCCGCAGGGCGGCCGTGAAGGTGTCGTGCCGCCGGCCCAGCCCGGTGAGGGTGAGCCGGCGGTCGGGCCAGAGGTCCAGTTCGATGCGGTAGTCGGCGGCGCGCAGGCCGTCGATGTCGAGGTGCGCGGCGCTGATGGGTCCGATGCCCAGGTCCGCATCGCCGATGACCGCGTCGGCCTGTCCCTCCTGGAGCACCGCGCCGGCCGCGTCATGCAGCGCGAACGAGGCCGGCGCGCGGCGCGCCTCGTCGGTCATCTCAGCCGCCGTACGGCTTGCCGCACTCGGGGCAGAATTTGGGCGTGCCGTCGGCCAGGGCGCCGCACTGGCCGCACTTCCGCTTCGTCGCGACCGTGGCGCCGCACTCCGGGCAGAACTTGCCGCCCTGGGTCCGGGCGCCGCACGCGGGGCAGTTGACCGGCGCGACCTGCGCCAGGTCCCGCTGGCCGAGGTAGTCCACCTCGCGCGCCTTCGCGGCCACCTGCTCGCGGGCGGCCGATGCCTGCGCGGCGCCGATCTCCTCGTCGAGATCGGGCGCGCAGCTCTCGCACAGGCCCGCCTTGCGGTTCCAGCAGACCGGCTCGCAGACCCACTTGCCGCAGCGGGTGCACTGCTTGAACTGCGGACTGATCTCCTCGACCGCCTTCTTGAGCGCGGCGTCGTGCTGGGGCCCGGCGACCATCTGCTGGAGCGACGCGGCGCCCTGGGCCGCGCGCCCGAAGATGCCGCCGAGCAGGCTGGAGACGGCGCCGGCCGCCGCGGCCGCCGCGCCAAGCGTGCTGCTCTGGAAGGTGGACAGGTAGCCGTTGCCGCACTTGTCGCAGAAGAACTTGAACTGGAAGCCGCGGTTCGACGACAGGTCCTGGTAGTTGCTGGTGAACGGGATGCCGGCCATGCGCGCTCCTCTGAGGACCATTAGATGAACGGCACCCGCGGCCGTCCGTCAAGTCGCGGCACCGGGCGGCCGGCCGGCCGACTGGCCGCGGCGCCGCCACGCAGGCATGTTCTCATCGTCGTCGTCAGCCACCCAGCGCGGAGAGGACGCATGGACCGTCGGGAGTTCGTGGGAGACGTGGCCGCCGGCGCGGCGGTGGTCGCCACCGGCCGCACGCCGGCGCGGCCGGCACCGCCGCAGGACGGGCGGTTCGAGCTGAGCGAGGTGGACATCGCCGAGCTGCAGCGCCGGATGACGGACGGGCGCACCACCGCGCGCCGGCTGGTGGACCAGTACACGGCGCGCATCGACCGGCTCGACCGCGGCGGTCCGCGCCTGGGCCACGTGCTGGAGGTCAACCCGGAGGCCCGGAGCATCGCCGACGAGCTCGACCGGGAGCGGCGCGCCGGCCGCGTGCGCGGGCCGCTCCACGGCATCCCCATCCTCATCAAGGACAACATCGCCACGGCCGACCGCATGGAGACGACCGCCGGCTCGCTGGCGCTGGTGGGCGCCCGGCCGCCGCGCGACAGCACGCTGGCGCGGCGCCTGCGCGAGGCCGGCGCGGTGATCCTCGGCAAGACCAATCTCTCGGAATGGGCCAACTTCCGCTCCAACCGGTCGACCAGCGGCTGGAGCGGCCGCGGCGGGCAGACCAGGAACCCCTACGCGCTCGACCGCAACCCGTCGGGCTCCAGCTCGGGTTCCGGGGTCGCGGCGGCGGCCAGCAGCTGCGCCGGCACCATCGGCACCGAGACCAACGGCTCGATCATCTCGCCGGCGAACGCCTGCGGCGTCGTGGGCATCAAGCCGACCGTGGGCCTGGTGAGCCGCGCCGGCATCATCCCCATCTCCCACACGCAGGACACGGCGGGGCCCATGTGCCGCACCGTGGCCGACGCGGCGGTCCTCCTCGCGGCGCTGGCCGGCACCGACCCGGCCGACGAGGCGACGGCCGAGGCCGACCAGCGCCGGGACGATTACGTCCGCGCGCTCGACGCCGACGGCCTGCGCGGCGCCCGGCTCGGCGTCCTGCGCCCCGGGTTCAGCCCCAAGACCGACGTGGTCTACGAGCAGGCGCTCACCGTGCTGCGCCAGCGCGGCGCCGAGCTGGTGGACGTGACCATCCAGGCGTCCATGGCGGGCCAGGGCGACTTCCTCCAGTACGAGTTCAAGACCGACCTGGAGCGCTACCTCGCCGAGTGGGCCCCGACGTCGCCGATGAAGACGCTGGACGACATCATCGCGTTCAACCGCCGCGAGGCGGCGCGCGAGCTCCGGTACTTCGGGCAGGAGACGCTCGAGGCGTCGGCCCGCCGGGGGCCGTTGACCACGCCCGAGTACCTCCAGATCCGCGACCGCCTGCGGCGCGCCACGCGCGAGGAGGGCATCGACGCGGCCCTGAGCGCCAACCGGCTGGACGCGCTGGTGGCGCCCTCGGGCGCGCCGGCCCGGCCCATCGACCTGGTGAGCGGCGACGCGGGCGGCGGCGGCAGTGCCGGGCTGGCCGCGGTCGCGGGCTACCCGCATGTCACCGTGCCGATGGGGTTCGTGCACGGACTGCCGGTGGGGCTGTCGTTCTTCGGACGCGCCTGGAGCGAGGCGGCCCTCATCCGGCTGGCGTTCGCCTACGAGCAGGCCTCGCGCGCGCGCCGGCCGCCCACGTTCGCCGCGGGTCCCGCACTGTGACGCCGGTCCGGGCCGCGGCGCTGGCGGCGGCCCTGGCATTCGCGCCGCCCGCGGCCGGCGCGGCCGCGGCGCAGGACGGGCCGCCGGCCGGCATCGAGCTGGAGATCGTGGCCGAGCACAACCTGGCGCGCACGAATCCGGCGGGCTACGCCGGGTTCCTCCGGGCCATGCTGACCCAGTTCGAAGGCACCCTGCGGCGCCAGCCGGGCCAGGTCGCCATCCGCACGCAGGAAGGCGCGGCGGCGGTGCAGGAGGCCATCGCCTTCCTCGAGCGCCAGGCGCCGATCGGCTCCCTCGCCGCCTCGGCAGGGCTCACACGCGCCGCGCGTGATCACGCCCGCGACCAGGGGTCGCGCGGGGCCACGGGGCACGACGGCGCCGACGGCAGCTCGCCGTTCGCGCGCATGCAGCGCTACGGGTCGTGGGCCGGCTCGGCGGCCGAGAACATCGCATACGGATCGGCGGGCGCGCGGGAGGTCGTGATGCAGCTCATCATCGACGACGGGGTCGGCTCGCGCGGGCACCGCCGCAACATCTTCAACCCGGCCTTCGCCGTGGCGGGCGCGGCCTGCGCCCCGCACGCGCAGTACCGGGTGGTCTGCGTGATCGACTACGCCCAGGCGTTCACCGACGCCGGCCAGGCGAAGTGACGGCGGCGAGGGCGCCGGCCGGACGCGCCCTCACCGGGCCGCTCGCGCCGGCGTAGGTTTGGCGATCGCCATGGACCGACCCGCCGCAACGCCCGCCGTCGCCGCGCCGCTCCCGCCGGTTCGACCCGTCACCATGGCGGAGGTCCGCGAGGCCCGCGATCGCATCGCGGCGGCCATCGTGCGCACGCCGCTGGTGCGGCTGGACCTGGGCCCGGGGTCCCCGGACATCCGGCTCAAGCTCGAGAACCTCCAGCCCATCAGCGCCTACAAGCTGCGCGGCGCCGTCAACGCGGTGGCGCGCCTGAGCGCCGCCGAGCGCGGGCGCGGGGTCTGGACCATCAGCGCCGGCAACGCGGGGCAGGGGGTCGCCTGGGCGGCCCGCCAGGCCGGCGTACCGTGCGCCGTGGTCGTCATCGAGACCGCGCCGGCCGCGAAGATCGAGCGCATGCGCGCCCTCGGCGCCCGCCTGGTCCCGGTGCCGTTCGCGGCGGCCTGGCAGGCGCTGGAGGACCGCGCCTACCCGGGCATGGAAGGCGCGTTCGTCCATCCCTTCGACGACCATGACTTCATCGCCGGGCATGCGACCATGGGGCTCGAGATCCTGGAGGACGCGCCCGACACGGCCGCCGTCATCGCCGCCGTCGGGGGCGGGGGCCTGGTCACCGCGGTGGGCAGCGTGATGAGGGCCCTGCGGCCCGAAGCGGCCGTGTGGGGCGCCGAGCCGGAGACGGCCGCGCCCGCCGCGGCGTCGTTCGCGGCCGGCGCGCCGCAGGCGTTCCCCGGCTGGCAGGCGTCGTTCGTGGACGGCGCCGGGGGCCGCAGCGTGTTCCCCCGCATGTGGGAGCGGATGCGCCCGGTCGTGGACGGCTGCATCGTCGTCAGCCTCGAGGAGACGAAGCGCGCCATGCGGCTGATGGCCGAGAAGGCGCGGGTCATCGCGGAGGGCGCCGGGGCGCTGCCGCTGGCCGCCGCGCTGACGGGGAAGGCCGGGCCGGGGCCGATCGTGGCGATCGTGTCCGGCGGGAACATCGACCTGGCGACCTTCGCCGAGCTGGTCGCCGCCGCGCCGGGCTGAAGCGGCCGCAGGGCCGGGAGCGCGCCGGCCGCGCGATGTTGTTGACCCCGGCCCCGCCGTGCCTAGATTGCGAGGCCAGATGAGCCACGGCCCGCCGATCGACCCGCGTCTCACCGAACAGCGGAACCCCGCCACCGCCGAGATCGACCTCGCCGAACCGCTCGCGATCGTCGACCTGATGGCGGCCGAAGACCGTACGGTGGCCGACGCGGTGTACGCCTGCCGCCGGGAGGTCGCCGAGGCCATCGCCCTGGTCGAGGCCGCGTTCCGCGCCGGGGGCCACCTCTACTACTTCGGCGCCGGCACCAGCGGCCGCCTCGGCGTGCTGGATGCCAGCGAATGCCCGCCCACCTTCGGCGTGGCGCCGGACCTGGTGCAGGGCAGTATCGCCGGCGGCCTGCCGGCGCTGGTCAGGAGCATGGAGGGCGCCGAGGACGATTTCGACGCCGGCGGCGCGGCGGTCGACGCGAAGGAGGCCGGCCCCGCCGACGTGGTGTTCGGCATCGCCGCCAGCGGCTCCACCCCGTACGTCCGGGGGGCCATCGCGCGCGGCGCGGCGCGCGGCGCCAAGACCATCCTGCTGGCCTGCACCGATCCGCCGAAGGACCTGCTCCTCAACGTCGACGTGGCGATCCTGCCCCGGGTCGGTCCCGAGGCGCTGACGGGCTCGACGCGGCTCAAGGCGGGCACCGCCACCAAGCTGGTGCTCAACATGGTGACCACCGGCGCGATGATCCGCTGGGGCCGGGCCTACGGCAACCTGATGGTGGACCTGCGCGCCATGTCGGCCAAGCTGCACGACCGCGGCGAGCGCATCGTGATGGAGGTCTGCGGGGTGGACCGGGCGGCCGCGAAGCAGGCGATCGCGGCCGCGGGCGGGTTCGTCAAGACGGCGATCGTGATGCAGAAGAAGCGCGTGGACCGCGCCGAGGCCGAGCGCCTGCTGGCCGAGGCGGACGGCCACGCGCGGAAGGCCATCGGCGAGGCGCCGCCGCCGGTGATGCCGGCCGCGCTCGCCTTCCCGCCGCCGGCGTGAGCGCTCCCGTCAGCGTGCTGGCCGCCGGGCTCATGTCGGGCACGTCGCTCGACGGGGTGACCGGCGCGCTGGTGCGGATCGCCGAACCGGCGCCCGGACGGTACGCCGTCGAGCTGCTGATGCGCCGCACGGTGCCCTACGGCGCCGATCGCGAGGGGCGCATCGCGCAGGCGCTGGCGGGCGGCGGGCCGCGCGAACTGGCCCTGCTGGACGCCGACCTGGGCGAGTGGTTCGCCGAGTGCCTCGAAGCGCTGCTCGACGATGCCGGGGTGGCGCCGGCCGCGCTGGCCTTCGTCGGTTCGCACGGCCAGACCGTCTGGCACGAGCCGCGGCGCGCCTCGCTCCAGCTCGGCGCGCCGGCGGTGATCGCCGAGCGGCTCGGCGTCACGGTGATCGCCGATTTCCGCGCCCGGGACGTCGCGGCGGGCGGCGAGGGAGCGCCGCTGGTGCCGCGGGCCGACCGCCTGCTGTTCGCCCGCGACGGGGCGCCGCGCGTCCTGCTCAACCTCGGCGGCATCGCCAACCTCACCCTGGTCCCGCCCCGGGGGGACGACGGGCCGCTGCTGGCCTTCGACACCGGTCCCGGCGTGATGGTCATCGACGCCTGCGTGCGCCGGCTGTTCCCCGGCCGCCGGTTCGACGAGGGCGGCGCCATCGCCCGCGGCGGCCGGGTGCTGGAGGCGGCCCTCGACGAGTTCCTGGCCCACCCGTACTTCGCCGCGCCGCCCCCCAAGTCGACCGGACGCGAGATGTTCGGCGGACCGTTCGCCGAGCAGTTCGCGTCGTACTGCCGGGCGGCCGGCGCGACGGACGCCGACGTGGTGGCGACCGCGACCGAGCTGACGGCGCGCGGCATCGGGCGCGCGGCCGCGCTGCTGCCGGCGTGGGGGCGCGGCGCCGACGTGGTGCGCTCGGGGGGCGGCGCGCGCAACGACGCGCTGGTCGCCGCGATCGCGCGGGCATGGCCCGGCGCAGAGCACCGCGCCTTCGACGACCTGTTCTTCGACGGCGAGGCCAAGGAGGCCGTGGCCTTCGCGTTCCTGGGCTACCTCACCTACACCGGCCGGCCGGGCAACGAGCCCGGCGCCACCGGCGCCGCGGGTCCGCGGGTGCTGGGGTCCATCACGCCCGCGTGAACCCGTTCGGCGACCTGGTGTGCCCGGCGATCCGCTGGGACGACGCGCTGGGCTTCGCGCCCTATCGCGAGCGCGTCGAACGCTGGCTCGAGCTGGGCGTGGGCGGGTTCATCATCTTCGGCGGGGAGCGGGAGGCGGTCCGGGCGCTGACAGCCGACCTGCGCGCCGGCACGCCCCGGACCCTGCTCATCGCGTCGGACGTCGAACGCGGCGCCGGCCAGCAGGTGCGGGGACTCACCAGCCTGCCGCCCCTGCTGGCCCTGGCCGCGCTGGGCGACGCGGCGGTGGCCGAGGCGGCCGCCATCACCGCGCGCGAGTGCCGCGACGTGGGCATCAACTGGGCGCTGGCCCCGGTCTGCGATCTCGACATCGAGCCGCGCAACCCCATCGTCCAGACGCGGGCGCTCGGCGTCGACGCCTTCGAGGTGGGCCGGCTCGCGGCGGCCTGGGTCCGCGCCTGCCAGGGCGAGGGCGTCCTGGCCTGCGCCAAGCACTTCCCGGGGCACGGCCGCACCACGCTGGATTCGCACGCCACCCTGCCGGTGGTCGCGGCGGGCCGCGAGCTCGAACGCGACCTCATCCCGTTCCGGCTGGCGGTGCGCGCCGGCGTGGCGGCGGTGATGTCCTGTCACGTGGCGTTCCCGGCCTGGGACCCCTCCGGCGCGCCGGCCACGCACTCCTCGCGCCTGCTGCGCGATCTGCTGCGCCGCGACCTGTTCTTCGACGGGATCACCGTGACCGACGCGCTGATCATGGAAGGCGCCCGCGCCGGCGCGAGCGAGGTGGACGGCGCGGTGCGCGCCCTGGCCGCCGGCTGCGACGTCCTGCTGTACCCGCACGAACCGGAGGTGGTCATCGCCGGGATCGCCGACGCGGTCCGGGCGGGCGACGACGCGCTCGCCGGTCACCTGGCCCAGGCCTCGCTGCGGCGCGCCCGGATGGCGCACGGCGCCGCCCCGCCCGCGCCGCTCGACGACGCCGCGCTGGCGGCACACCGCGCCCGGGGCGAGGCGCTGTGCCGTGACGCCGTGCGCGCGCTGCGGGGCGAGGTGCCGACGCCCGCGGCGGTCGAGGTGCTGGTGGTGGACGACGACGCCGGCGGACCCTACCCCCTGCCGCCGCGCTCGGCCTTCGCCG
>CAZJZC010000012.1:0-26733 GCA_964550365.1 uncultured Gemmatimonadales bacterium
CAGGTTGGCCACGCGCAGGTCGGCCCCGCTCAGGTCGGCCCCGCTCAGGTTGGCCTCGCGCAGGTTGGCCCCGCGCAGGTTGGCCACGCGCAGGTCGGCCCCGCTCAGGTCGGCCCCGCTCAGGTTGGCCTCGCGCAGGTTGGCCCCGCGCAGGTTGGCCACGCGCAGGTCGGCCCCGCTCAGGTCGGCCCCGCTCAGGTTGGCCCCGCGCAGGTTGGCCCCGCGCAGGTTGGCCTCGCGCAGGTTGGCGCGGTTGCCTTCGGCAACCGCCTTCGCTGACTCACCTGTGCCGATCACGTCGCCGGTGATCTGGCGACGAACAGTCACCAGTGCCGCTGTCTCTGGGGCTGCCATTCTTCACTCCTTGTGCGCGTAGTGGCGGAGGCCGCCGGTGTACCGCAAGGCGACGTGCCCGGCGGTGGAGAGGAAGTACAGGCCGACGCGCCGGCGCGGGTCGTCGGGGAACACCTGGTCGGCGCGGTACCACCGGCCCGGTGCGGTACGGCTGCGGAACAGCTCCAGCGTGAGGCGCTGGGCGTCGGTGAGTGGCTCGGTTGCCGCGACAGGCGTGTTCATAGGTCGTCGTCCAAGTCAGAGTCGTCATCGTCCCAATCGTCGTCGTCCAGGTCGTCGAAGTCGCTGTCGATGTCGTCGTCATCGTCGTCCGGCCCGAAGCCGATCAACAGCGTGTCGTCGGGCAAGAGGTCGCAAGGCTGGTGCATGGCTTCTCCGTGAAAAAGCGGCGGGCCGGTGTTCACTCAGCGCAGTTAGCTGGTCCAGGGCTCTCCCCTGGCTCCTAGTCCGGCCCGCCGTCCAGTTGCCGCCGTCGTCCCCCGGCGGCGCGTGGGTCAGTTAGTCGTCCAACTTGCACAGCAGCCGCGCGCTAGCCGCGTAGGGAGCGCCGTCAATCGTGTCGCCGAGCTCCTTCACCGCGATCTTCTCGGCGACGGCGGCCGCATCGCCGCAGCCATCCGCCAGAACGTGAATGGTCCTATGTAAAAGGTCGTTCCCGAGGGTCAGGTCGTCCTCGGGTTCGTCCGTGCAGCGGACCTCAACGGACCACACCAGCCGTTGCTTTTTTGCAGCCATCATTTCGCCCCCTGGGTGGAGTCGGGTCGGTTGTACCGGGAGTAATTGTATCACAGTGCGATACGTTGTCAATGATGATTTAATACTTTGTGATGCACCTTGTATATTCGCTATTCTCTGCGGTAGAATGGAGGATGGACAATTGCGTATTGGGGTGCACACAATTGTTTTTGATGCCAGCGAAGCGAAAACCGACTGATAAGTCCAAGAGCGGCAAGGCGACGCTGAACCTTCGCCTCCCCAACTCCATGCGCTCGGGCCTCGAACGGCTGGCCGATCTGCACGGCGGCGACTTGACCGAAGAGGCTCGCAACGCCATTCGGGAGTACCTGGAGCGCCACCAACTGTGGCCGCCGCCGATCCGCGGGAACCAACCGCCAACGCACTGAGGGGCGGGCCGTGATTCGTTTTGCGTGCCCAACGTGCGACGCCGCCATGTCGGCCCCGACTGAGGCGGCTGGCCGAAAAGGCAACTGCCCCAGGTGCGGCCAACGAATCGAAATTCCTAAGCCACCGCCACCGGTTCGACGTACCGTTCTCGGCAAGTACCGGGGCGACTCGCCTAGGCGGCTACCGTCGCCGCCTGCGCACAATGCGGTGCCGATCCCTTTGGCGACGCCGCTTCCCGTCGCGACCCCTGCCAACCAGTTCGACTTGGCGGCACAGGCCACGGTGACGCTGCAAGAGACTGGCGCTCGCGGCGCGGCCATCGCCTCATTCGTGCTCGGCGTCGCTTCCATCTGCATGGCGTGCTTGCCCCTTCCGGGGCTGATCTTTGCCACGTTCGGATTCGCGCTGAGCACTGTCGCCACGTCCCGCAAAGGCCGCGGGCAAGTGCTCGGAATGGTCGCGCTGCTGCTGAACCTCTTTGCCGCGGTTTTCATGTGCATCGTGTGGCTGATGGAATCCGGCAGGCGACACTGAGAGTGAGAGACTAACTCGCGTCGTGCCGGTGGTAGGGTGGGAAGATGCGCTACGCGGTCATCGCCCTGGCTGCCTTCTGCCTGGCCGCCGCCCTGGCCTCCGCCGGCCAACCCAACGTACAAGCCCAGCTCCCGGTGGAAGGCTCCGCCGAGCTCGCCGCACTGGCCAAGGCGAACCCGAAGGCCGTCGCGGATTACCTTCAGACTCTGCAACTGCTCGCCTGGTCCACGCTGGTGTTGACCGCCGGACTCTTGCTCGCGGAGCTCGTTGTCATGCGCCTCGACGGCACGACTTGGGGTGACCCCTGGGCATCGCGTGTGTTCTTGGGGACACTGGTGATCGGGCTCAGTTCCTTCCTCACTGTCGTCGGGTACAGTCAGCAGCAACTGGCCCCGCTGTACGGAATCTTTGGGGTGGTCATCGGGTTCCTGTTTGGCCGCGCCGACGGCGCGAAGAAGAAACCGCTCGCGGACGCGGAAATAGTAAGCCTGGTACGCCAGTGGCAGAAGGAAACCAGCGAGCGCGAGCGCGCCCAGGCGCTCCTGAAAGCGATGGCCGAAGCGCGTGCGCCTTCTCCGCCGCAAGCGTGACACGGGTTTCACTCCCGACCCTCCACCACGAACCGCGCCTTGACCGCCCGGCACGAGTCACAGTCCCCGCGCTCGTGGTCCGCCAGCGGGTACCAGACCCGCCGCTGCCGGTGCCAGTCGCAGGCCCGCAGCGCGCCGTCCAGCGGCAGGCACTCCGGGCAGAGCCCGAAGCGGCCCCGCTTCTCCCAGTCCGGGACGAACGCCGCGCAGACCGAGCAGCGGTCGCCCTTCAGCCCGTGGCGCATTCCGGTGCCGCGTGCCGACATGGCTAACCCCCTCCCACCTTCAGCCCAAGCCCTTCCAGGTACCGCAGCGCCAGCCGCTCCTCGGCGGCAGCCCGCTTCGCCGTGATCGGCTTCACCGGTCGGCGGTACGCCCTCGGCTCCGCCAGCGCCAGCACTTCCTGCCGACTGACCCGCCAGCACGACGCGCGGAACATCCGCAGCTTGCCGGCCTTCCCCATGCGGTACACGGTCGAGGCGTGGCAGCGGGCGCCGCGGTAGGCGGGCAGCAGCTTGGCCGCTTCGCTCAGGGGGATCAGGTCGGTCGGCGTTGTCGCGTGCATCGTGCGACAACTCTACCGGAGAGTGGGTGCGCGCGTCTGCTACCCACTCTGTAGCGCATTTTGTTACCACGGAGTGCGCTACACGCGCGCGGCGTTTTTTATGGGGCGGGAGCGTTGGGGCCGCGCCGATATTTTTTGCCCACGGCAACTACTAGCTGCTTGTCGGCCATTCCCATGACCACCCGACGGAAGGCCCCGTCGCTGATATGCGTGTGGATGGGCTTGCCGTCGTTGATCCGCCCCCGCCAGTCGGGGCCGTCTATGTCGCCGTCGCCGAGGGCGTCCAGGAATCGCTGCTCCGTGGGGCGAATGCGCGGCAACGCCGGCATACCAGCGGGAGGTGTGATGGCCGGCTGAGCGGGCGGCGTCTCCAGGAAGGCGCGTTCCACCAGCGACCCGAGACGCTTCATCTCGGCGGCGTGGTGTGGCGTCGGCGACGTGGCCGCGAGTTCGGACTGCCGTCGGTAGCAGTCAAGGAGCGCGAGCAGCGCGCTCTGGTCTGCGGGCATGGGGGCGGGCCGTCCCTGGTGCTAACGGAGGTTGCACCATTCTACTACACGGATCAAGCCGGTGGAAGTAAGCGCCGCGCGATCGCGCTGGCTCAGCCGTGCGCGTCGGGCAGGGACCGCTTCAGACAGCGCGGTTTGCGGCGGCGGGAGGGACGGTGCATCCCCTGAGAGTACCGCGCGAGGGCGGGCGCGCGGCAGACCAGTTGGCGAGAATCCTAACCGGCTTCCTGAATTATTTTGGCCGCCAGCTCACGCCCCGCCGGCGCTTCGGCGGCAAGCCGAGTCCGGCGACCAGCGCCGCCGGCTCCACGCCCAGCGCCTTCGCCAATGGCACAAGCGCCAGGATCGGCGGCTGGCGGTCGCCGCGCTCCCAAAGGTAGATTGTCGCCGGCGTGTTGCCGAGCAGCCGTGCCAGCGCGGGGCGCGTTAGGCCAGCCGCCACCCGCGCGGCGCGGATGGCGGCTCCGAGGCTGACGGCGGCAGGGTCGCGGGTCATGCCAGGCGCTCCAGGAGGCCTACGATTTCCTGCCGGGCCGCGTTGCGTGCTAGAAACTCAGGACCGCACTCACCAGCCGGACCGCCAGGCTGATAAGGCCGTCCACCGCCAACCAGTTTCCGATAGCTCTTTCATGGGTTTGGCTCCCGTTTTCTTGCATCGCTAAAACATTGGGAAACTGCGCGATTTACCCCGTCTCCGCCATGATCCGCGCCGCCAGCTCGCGCGTTACGCCGGCGTAGATTTCCGTTGTGCTGGCGTGCCGGTGCCGCAGGATCGACTGCACGCCGTCCAGCCCGTACCGCGGGCGGAGCTCGGTCGCTCGCGTATGCCGTAGCCGTTTCGGCGTCCACCGCGCCACGCCCGCCGCCTTGCAGCCGTACTCGACCGCCTGGCAGTAGGTGTAGACCGAATACCGCTCCCCCGTGCGCCGGCCCACGTGGCGCGCCGTGCGCGGGCTGAACAGGTACGCCGCCGGGTCGGCGGCCAGGAACGGCGCGAGCACCGCCCGCGCTTGCGGCCCCAGGAACACCTCGTCAACGCGCCCGTCGTAGTGGTCGCCCTTGAAGCGCGGCGGGCAGTAAACCCAGGTGTCCCAGGGGCCACACCGGTCGATGTCCGCGCCGCGCATAATCACGACTTCGCCGGGCCGCATCCCGGTCAACTGTTGCAGGCGGATCATCGCCGCCACCGCCGGGCCGACGCGCGGCAGCACGGCATCCACGTCCGCCGCCGGCACGGGCTGAGTACGGCCCGCGCCTTCCGGGGCCGTCGTGCGGCCCTTCCGTAAACCGTCCAGCGCCGCCAACCGCTGATAGATCGACGGGTCAATTAGCTCTTGCGCCACGGCCCAGCGAAAGCCACGTTTCAGGCATTGCACGTTGGCGTTGACGAAACGCCGCGTCCAGCCAGTCGCCACCATCCGCGCACGCACGCCCGCCAGGGCGACGGGGCCGAAGTCGCGGACGGCGGTAGTGCCGTACAGCTCGACCACGAAACCGAACGCCCGGCGGACGCGCGCAAACTGCTTGCTCTCGCCGCCGGCGGATCGGTAGTAGCCCCGGCAATACCCCAGGTACGCCGCGACCACCTCGGCCACGGTGACGGCGGGCCGGCCCGTCGGCGCCAGGCCGCCGCTGGCGAGCCAAGCGGCCACGTATTGCGCCTCTTGGGCCACGGCAGCCGGCGTGCCCCAGGGGCCGCAATAGAGCTCTTGGTACTGTTTGGGGCCAATCCGCAGACGCAGGCGGGCCTGGCCACGGTGGAAATGGGCCTTGGGGATTCGCTGATTCATCGCGCGGCACTCCATCGCCAGCGCGGGGGAACCTTCCCCCAACGCAACGGCGGTTGTGCCGCGCCTGGCAGCCGTGCCAGGGAAGCTGTAAACAGCCCTCAGCTAACAGGTTGTGTCCAGTACGCCCGGAGGGATTCGAACCCCCAACCCTCGGCTTCGAAGGACACAGCCGGTTAGCGGGCCAACCGCCGCAACTATCAATCGGGTGCGGAGTTTACCGCGATTCGCCCGGCGCGCCAATGTCGTGCGAGGCGTGCAAAAATTGCAGGCGGCGTTGGCGTTCCCCGCTTTCTTGTGGGGAAACGGGGGCAGGCCAAAACGCACGGGCCGACCCGAAGGCCAGCCCGTGCGCCGCACCCGTCGCCACCGGCAACCTACTCGCTCAGGTGTGCGTGAAGTTTCTTCGCCACCGACGCGGCGCTCACCGCGTCGTGGTTGGGGTGTTGCGCCACCACGCCGCCGGCGAGCGTGGCCAGCGCGAGGCGGTCGAGGCTGTCGGCGATCCGGGTGAGCAGGCCCATGAGCGGGCCGCCGACCGGCGCGGGCAGCTCCACGGGCGGGTCGGTCGGCAGGATCACCGGGTCGTGCAGGTCGGGGGGGATCTGCGGCAGCTCCTTCGGCGGGTCGGGCGGGACCACGGGCGGCGCGGGAGTCGGCTTGTTGACGGCAGGCATGGGTGCGGTCTCCTATGTACTTGACATACCACGGCACACGCCGCGGCTTAGTCCGGGTCCACCAGGATCAGGTCCTCGACGTTGACCGTGGGCGGCGGTCCGGGCGGTCCGGCGGGCGGCTCTTCGACGGCTAGGGGACAGAACGCCGCGAACGCCCGGCCGTCGGCGTAGGTCGCTGTGGCGGTCAGGGTACCGCTCCGCCCGCCGGCGTCCGGCGCGGCGACGAGCTTGCCGTCGGCGACGCTGCCGAGGGAGGCCGGTTCGACGGACCACTCAATGGCCGTCGCCGTCACGGGGCGCATGCCGCCGTCCGAGAGCCGGTCGTACAGCGGAGGCAACTTGCGGGACTGGCCGGCGTAGAGCTTCATGGGGAACAACTCCCAAGGGGCGTACAGGAAGGGGCCGCTATTTTGCAGGGGCGGCCGGGACGGTCCCGAACCGCATCCGAAAGAGCTCCGCGGCGTCCGCCTCGGCCTCCTCTTGCTGTCGCTTCCACTCCCGGAACTGCCGCGCGACGAGGCGCCCGCCCAGGTCGAGCTCGTCGCGCGTGGGGAAGGTCAGCGTTGTCCGCGCGGACGGAAGCGGCTTCGCCCGCCGGGGCCGCTTGAAGAGTCGGTAGAAGCCCCAGCACGCCAGGGCAAAGAGCGCGGCGAGAAAGAACCCGCCGGCGACGTACAGGATCAGGGTCGGGTTCACGGGTGGTCCTCACTTTCGGCGGAGTGTGCGGCGGCGAAGAGCGACCCCACAACGGCGGCGAGCACGAGCAGGCCCAGCACGCCGACGGCGGCAGTTAGAGGCAGGTTGTCGGCGGCCAGGAGCGGCGACGGCTTCAGCGGGTCCGGGTCTTTGTTCGGGTCATACGGTCCGGGCTTCCGCACGGCCTCGAGCGCCGCTTTAATGCCCGTCGCGTCGTCGCGCCGGAACACTACCGACCCGTTCGGTTCCTGAAGGTAAATAGTGGGCTTGCCCGTGGTGACGAATCCGGCCTTGGCGACGGCCCAATGCTCCGGCGGGTAGTCGGCGACGACGTACTCGGCGACGAGCGGGGCCAGCGGGCCGCGCAGCGCGTCCATCACGGGCCGGCGGTCGGCGTCGGAACCGATGACGGTCAGCCGGCGCTTGCCGCTGTAGTCGGGCAGCTCGACCCCGCCGATTAGTTCGAGAGCTCGGGCCTGGCTGATCGGCTTACCGCGGAACGTCGGCGCGGCGCTGCGGTCGAGGCGGGGCAGGTCCACGCCGAAGTTCTGGCCGATGGACGGTGCCGTTTCCACGCCCGGCGGCGGGTCCACGGGGCAAACGCCTTCGCGCCAGCGGCCCGGCCCGTCCCAATAGAGGAAGTCGCCGTTGCCGATCCGCCAGCTCCCGACGTGCCTGCCGTTGTGCATCAGGTCCCACTGGTCCGGCCATTGGGCGGGCCGCACCCACTGGTAGCCGCCTTGCACCGCCGCCGCGTCCGGCAGGCCGACCGGCCCGCACTGGCGCGCGCCCCATTGAGCTCGCCCGTGCATCGGACACGACAGGATGAGCCCGACCACGAGCGACCACGGGAACAAGAGCAGTATCGTCAGTAAGTGCATTTCAATTCCTCGGCGGCGGCGGCGGGCCCGCCCGCAGGAGAATGACACACCACCCGCCGCCGCCCGACGTATAGGCCCGCTTGAAATCGTCCTCAGCCATCCACTCGATGGTGCCGGGATAGTTGTTGTCGAGGACCGCCCAGAGCTTCTGCGGTCCGGCCCGCGCCGCCACGCAGTTGACCATGTGGCCGATCCGCGACCCGCCGTAGCGGCCCGTGGGGCTGATCCCATAGGTCACGCTGGCCATGTGGCCGCGCTGCACGGCCAAGGCGAGTAATCCAAGGTCCCCGCTTTGGTCCTGAATGTACGGCGGTTCCGGCACGCCCGCCGCCTGGCACTTCTCGCGAATCATCCGCGTGACCTTGTCCGGGTAGCCGCCGCCGGGGCGCGAACGCATCCACCGCTGGAAGTCGATCAAGGCCGATTCGTTGCACCAGTCGGCGGCATGGCCGATGCTGGTGAATACACACAAGCCCGCGCCGTCCGATCCGCCGACGTTTTTCAGGTGCCGCTCATTGGGCAGGTCGCAGTCCACTTCGGTTCCGTCGGCGAGGGCCGGCCCGTTGACGACGGCGCGGAAGCCGCCGGCGGGCGTTTGGGCCACCAGCGGCGCGGCAACGAGAACGGCCAGGAGTAGAGGCAGCGGCCAAAGTCGTTTCACGGCAGGGGCATTTCTCCGCGGGCGAAGGCTTCGGGGCCGATCATGCGCCGCAGCGCGTCCAGTTGCTCCCGCTTCCAAAACACGCCACCGAAGCGCTGGGCGTTGTCCAGGGTGTCCCACACGCGGAACGCCCACCGCGCCCGGTCCAGTCGTGCGGCCACGTCGGTAGACCACGGGCGAAGCCGCTCTTGCCCTTCCTGATACTCCACCGCGGCGCGCCAGTATTCCATTTGCCGCCGGGCCACGTCGTTCGTGGGGAACCGCAGCGCCGTCCACTCCGCCGGCCAGCCGCCCGCCAGGTGGAGCCGCAGCGCCGTGCGGTCCACGTCCAGAAGGTCGTCGGGCTTGTCGCCGTCGAGCACTTCGGCGGCAACGCCCCAGGCGCACAGGAGCAGTGGAAAGAGCCAGTTCATTCGTCCACCATGCCCCCGAACGCCCGCAGGATCATGTTCTCCGCCCGCTCGCGGAAGTCGCGTATCTTCGCCGCCGTCGCGCCGGTCATTTCCATCAGCATGACGTAGACCCGCACGGCCTGGCGGGCTTCCTCCTCGGTCGGCGGGTTCATTGCGGCGTCCCGTTCTTGTCTTTCAGCACCATCGCTAGGAGGAAAAGGCCGAACACCAGCACGGCGGCGGCGCTCACGGCGGTATAGACGCAGGTTTGCCACTCCATCGGCGTCACTCCCAAACCTTGTCCAGCATGACCAGGCCGACGAAGAACAGCGGCGGGCTGAACAGGGCCAGCGAACCGACCCAGCCGCCCATGAGGATGAGCGCCAGCCAACCGGTGAAGCCGGCGAGCATGGCCGCCAACGGCAGGACACGCTTGAGCCAAGTCATTGCGGTTTGTCCTCTACCGGTGCCGCGTCCTTGGGTGCCGGCGGCGTGGCCGTCGCCAGGAGCGCGTGCGCCTCGAGCTGCTCCGCCGTCAGGTTCACGATGTTCCGGTCGATGAGCGACTTCGCCATTTCGACGGCGCTCTTGCCGGCGAGCGCGGAGAGCACCGTCGTTAGGGCGTTGACCCGCCGGGGCCGCAGCGTGGCGTCGAGCAGTTCCGGCAGCTCGTCCGTGCGCTGGGCGACGTCGCTTACCTTGTCCGCGACCTCATTGGCCACGGCCTTCGCCTTGCCGAAGAACGGGAGGTATTGCAGCGGGTTCATGGCAGCTCCTTACGCCGCGTTGCCGCCGACCTTCACCGCAATGACCACAGCCGCACACGCCACGACGATGCCGCTCAGGGTGTTGATGATGGCGCAGCCGACGCCGACGCTCACCGCCGTCTCCGCCTGCCGCGCCGCCGGCTGGAGGAATTCGACGTGGACGCTCCGGTAGGCTTCCTTCACTTCCTGCCGCGCCTGGCCAAAGAAGCCGTCCAGTAGCTTCTTGAGCTCGGTCCAGTCCGGGGAGAACGGGCCCTCCGGTCCCGGCCTTCGCGGGGGCGTGGCTTCCGCCGGCGGTTGCCCCGCGCACGCCACCGCGCCGCATAGGCAGGGCCCCACGCACCGGCACCCGTCGCCGCACTCGCACCCGCGCACGAGGCCGACCGGCTTCTCGCCCCAGAGCGGCCGGCCGTCGATCTTCGGCGCGCTGGGCAGCGGCAGGCCGTCCGGCAGGTCGATCCACGGCTTCGGCGGCGCGGGCCGCAGCCAGGCCCAGACGCCCAGCGCCAGGGCCAGAAAAAGCAGCACCAGTGCGGCAATCACCCAGACGCGGTACTTCACGGTGAACCCTCCCAGTGGCCTGAACCTTTGTGCTTTACGCGGTATACTGGCAGTGCACCCCCGCCAGCGGCCAGCCGACCCAGCCCGCCAGGAGCCAAACGCCTTGGCCCGCAGCCGCTCCGTACCCAGTCGCCGCCGTAGTCGCCCCATCGTAACGCCCGCACGCCGACGGCAGCGGCGCTGCGAGCAGCGCCTGGCCGCCACGCGCCTGGAGCTGGCCGTCGCCCAGGGGCGCCTGGAGAGCGAACTGCCCCTGGCGCGCCACGACGCCGACGCCTTGGCGGTCCTGGCGGAACTGTTGGAGCGGTTCGGGGCGGTGGAGCTGACGTTCGCCCGCGACGTGGACGGGGACGGGCCGACCTACGCGCTGTTGGCCAGCGGGGAAACGGGTCGGCTGCGGAAGGCGCGCCCGACCCTGACGCTGGCGCTCCTGGCGGCCGTCGAGCGCGAGCCGCGACAGCAGTGCCGGCGGTGCAAGGTCGCCAAGCCGCTCTCCCTGTTCACCACGCACCCGGACGGGGACCAGGGGAGGTTTTGGATTTGCCGCCAGTGCGACCGCGCCCGCGGCAAAACGCCTTGACTTCGGCCTCCAGGTCCAGGGCCGCCTGCCGCAGGTCCAGGCCGTACTGCATGGCCAGGCACCAGAGGTCGAAGTAGACCTCGGTGGTGAGCCGGCGGTCGGCCTCGTCGTCGCGCTCGGCGCTGGGCACCCGCGCCCAGGTGTCGTGGCGCACGCCGGGACGGGTCGCGCTGTGGGGGACTGCAGCGCGACCGCAGCACCGCGCCAGGAAGGCGACGCGTCGCCGGGGCGGCAGGCGGGCCAGGAGCCGGTCCAGTTCGCGGCGGTCGTCGAGCGTGTTCAGGGCAAGTGCGTTCACGGGCCTACACCTCTCGCCGGCACATCCACGCCTGGCCCTTGTCCCACAGCCGGTAGTCCGCCACCGTAAAGCCGACGTGCTCCAGCCAGTACCGCAACACCATCGGCGCGAACACCTGCAGGTGGGCGAGTTGGTAGGGGATCGGGTCCGGCTCGTGCCAGGGTCGGGGCGTTTGCAGTTGGAAGAGGCCGCCGCGCGCCGTCACCGCGAAGGCGTCGGTCACGAGCTGCCTCCACCCCTCCACGTGCTCGATCACTTCGCGGCACAACACGGCGCTGTATTGCTGCGGGAATAGGCCGGCGTGGAAGTTCGGGGCCACCGTGACATGCGGGCCGTAGTACGGCGGTTTGGTCACGTCGAAGCCGTGGACGGACCAGCCGCGGGCCGCCATGCCCGTCAGCCCGGCGCCTTCCAGACAGCCGATGTCGAGGAAGTCTCGGTTGGGGCAGCGTTCGGCGTGGTGCCCAAACCAGTCAAGGTTCGTCGCCATCGCGGCGACGCAGTCCTCAAGAGTGCCCCCGGCGCTCTTGAGGGAGTGTTCCAGGTAGGCGTCGTTGTAAATTTCCCGCACGTCGGCGTAGTTCCGCTCGGCGGAGTCGCTGCCGCACGCCAGACAGCGGTGCCACGGCCCGCCGTCCTTGTCCGCCCACAGCGGGCGGAGCGCGTCCTCCCCGCAGCATTTGCATCGCATCGTTCACCCCGACCGGTTCAAGTGCCGAAATAGCGCCACCTTGCGAGTCACTCCCGGCTGGGCCACACCCAGGTAGTAGACCGCAGCCGTCACCCGCGCCACGCCCGCCGGGCAGGTCACGGCCTGCGCGCCGTGGTAGCTGACGTCACTGGGCTCCCAGAGCAGAAGTTTCCCGAACGCCGGGTAGACGCGGGCCTTCACTTCCCGCACCTCGTCGTCCCACAACTCCGTAGCACCACCCCATTCCTCCCGCCACTCGCGGCTCAGGTACACGATGGCGTTGAGGCGGCGCTGTAGGATCGGCAGGTCCGGGTGGAGGGCGTAGTCCAGGTGCGGCGTCAGGAAGCCGCCGGCGTCGGTCACGTGGACGCCGCCGCCGTGCAGCGTCGGGTCTTGGACCAGCCCTGTGATTCCCGTCAACTCCTCGAGCTGCCGGATGAAGTCGCGGCGTGTGAGCAGCGCGAATAGCTGTTGCAGCGGTCCCGGCCACAGGTGCCGGTCCCGCGTGGTCCGCTTCCGCTGGTCGGGCGTGTCGTAGCGCACCCAGTGCGGCCAGGCGGCTGGTGGCACGGCACCCGCCGCCGCCCGTAAGTCGTTGGCGACGAACGCGTCGTTGACGACCCAGTGGGGGAACGGCTCGACGTATTTCATTACGCCGGCGCGGTGGTCCGCTTGTCCCAGTGCTCCCGCTTCCATCGCTCAAACTCCGGCAGGATCGTCCGCGTGACGTATCGCAGGTTGTAGAGGTTCAGGCTCGGCACCCGCCCGGTATGAAAGAGGCACCCGGCCTCCTGCGGGTCGAAGTGCAGCCCCGGCCAGGCTTCCGTCCCCCACCAAGCCCAGTCCACGTGCCGCCAGTTCCGCCGCGTGAACACGTCCGCGTTCCGCAGCCAGTAAAATGTGCCGCTGTAATGCCAGGAGGACGCCGAGCCGAAGCCACGGCCGACCTTTTTGAAGGCGCCCGTGATCGGGTGCTTGGCCAGTTGGCTTTGCACCAAGGGCCAATAGTCCAGGTTCGCCGCGTAGAGCACGCCCACCCACGGGTGGACGCTCACGCCAGGGTTGATCGGCTTCGTCACCCCCTTGGCGTGGGCGTAGAAGGTGTAGTGTTCCGGCCCAACGCACCAGGCGATGCGCTCCAGAAGCGGCACGAAGGTAGTCACCTCGCGCAGGTTGCCGTCGTTCTGGACCTCCAGGAAGTCTCGCACGTGGCCGTGCAGGTATTCCCGGACGGCTTCGGGCGGGTCGGTGCGCGCGTCCGTTGCTATCGCCACCGCCCGGACGCCGTTGAACAGGTGCAGCCATAGCTTGAGCTGGTCCAAGTTCCGCTGCCAGACGCCGTTCCCTTTCACCGGGTAAACGTGATAGAGCAAGTGCCGGACGGGGGGACGCGGCCCGACGGGCGCTTGCGGCGGCAACGGCCCCGGCGTGTGGCCCGCGCACACGTCGGGCTTGCAGCGGTTCAGCGTCGTGAGCGGCCCGAAGTCGGCGTGCGCGCAAGTGTATTCTTTCAGTCGCACGGACTGAAGTTTCTTCCCTCACCCCGGCTCTAGACACTCCACGGTGCGGCCCGTCGGGTCGCCCAGGTACAGGCACCGCACCGGTATTTGCCGCTGACCGGCCTTGGCCGCCTGGGCGTGCCAGTGCTGGCGGTACTTCGCGCCCGTCTCGCAGGGGCTCAGGGACCAGCGGAGCTCCGCGCCGACGTGACGCCGCTGGTGGGCGCGACAGTAGCCGTCGGCTTCCGGGTGGCATGGCAACGGGTAGTGGAGCGCTTCGCTCATAACGTCACGTGGACCGTGCAGGTATCCGCCAGGCAGTCGTTGCAGTGGGGCAGCGCCGGGTTCAGGGTGTTCGCCAGCGTGAAGTTCAGGTCCAATGGCTCGCAGTGCTGGTCGGCCCAGCATGCATCCCGATTCTTGCGGCACACCTGCTGACCGGCGAACCAGGTCTTGGTGATCGTGTCCTCGTCCGCGCCGCCAACCAGGCTGAGCGTGCAGCGCCATTGCTCGTAGGGGACGCCGTCCTCGACGCCGGTCTCGCAGCAGATGGTGAACTGCAAGAGGTAGAACGGCAAGCTGCCGGCATTGCAGGGGAATGTGCCGGTCGCCGACTTGCCGCGGAACCAGCAGAACCCAATGGTCTTGTTCATCAGCAGGTCGGTCTGGTTAGCGAAGGAACACGACCCGCTGAAGGTCACGTCGGCGTGGACGGTGCTGGGGAACGTCGAGCCGGTCCAGCCGCAGCAGGGGCCAAGCCCCGTGCCGCCGCCACCGCTTCCCGATCCTGAACCGCTGCCGCTACCCGACCCGCTGCCGCTTCCGGAGCCACTGCCGCTTCCGGAGCCACTGCCGGAACCCGACCCGCTGCCCGAACCTGAACCGCTCCCGCTGCCCTGCCGTTTGTCGCCACCGCCCGAACCGGCGGGCCCGCAGTCGCGGCAGACCACGCCGTAGATCGGCTTGCCCGTGACGGGGTCGAACCCCTGCAAGACGCCCAGGTAGGTCTCGCCCACAATGAGCCGGCTGCCGTTGGGCCCCGCGTCGCCGCACAGGCCCGCCGCGCGGACGTACACCGGTTCGCCGTCCTTGTACCCGGCCAGGACGTGCAGGCTGCTGAACCGGTCCTGGCTGCCGCTGCCGGAACCGCTCTGCGAATCGCTCCCGCCGGGACACGGGGGGTCGGCGACTTCGTAGACGGGTTTGCCGTCCCGGAAGCCGCCCAGCCGCGCCAGGTAGACGCGCCCCGGTTCAAGCGCCATCGGCGTTGAGGTCCTTGGCCAGGACGGTGTCGCCGTCCACGACGGCGTCGGCGTCGGGGTCGTAGCGCACCGTCACGCCGTCGTCGAAGTTCCCGCCGGGGCCGCTGGCGCTGGCGGTGATCTTGATCGGCGCGACGATGGGGGCGTGGGCGACGTACCCCGGCGGTTGGAACCACGGTGGGGCGGTTCGCTCCCCTGGGTTCGGCGACCGGGCCAGGCGGCCGGCGCCGTCGGCGTGAACCGGTTCGGGGCCGTTGACGATCTCGGTCACGAACGGGCAGACCCAGGCGCCCGAGCCGTTGGGGCGCGCCTCCTGCCGCCAGGCGACGCCGCGGCACCGGCTCCCGGCGCGGAAGTCGATGGCCCCGCCGTAGACCTGGTAGTAGCGGAAGTCCGCGGCGGTCGAATGGGCTTGGTAGAACTTGTCGCGGCGCTCGTCGGCCCGCGTGCCCAGGGCCGCCGTGTTGGTCCAGGTGTTGGCGAAGGCGTCGTACACCGCCTCCAGGTCGTCCCAGAGCGGGTGGTACAGGTCGGCCACGGTCCCCGTGGCGTCCGGGGCTGGGCGGTCCACCCAGTAGATGCGGCGGTTGAACCAGTTCTGGTCGCCGCGCGTCGTCACCTGCTCCGACCCGGGGTGCCTGGACCGCACGTGGAAGTAGACCCGCACGTTCGCCGGCAACGACGCGGCGACGACGCTTAGGAAATCGTCGTCCTCGACCGCGCGTTGCAACCGCCAGGTGTTGACCTTGGCGGCGTGCGTGTCGTCGGAAGCGCCCAACTCGACCAGGCCAAAGTCGCCCGTGGCCGGGTCGTGACGTAGCGCCAGGGACAGGCGGTCCAGGACCATGCCCAGGGCGGCCAGGACACTGATGCCGGGGAAGGCCCAGCCTACGGGCGTTCCGTCAGGCGTGTAAGGGAGCGACGAGGGGACGGTGCCCAGGACGACGCACTTGTCCCAGAGGTCCTGGACCATCGTCAGCCAGGTCCAGTCCGTGCCGGCGTTGCGGCTGAAGGTGTGGAAGTTCTGCGGGTAGGAGTAGGCGGGCAAGTTGTAGTAGAGTTCGTCCGCGTGGCGGAAGGCCGCGTTGTGGGCCAGGTGCCGGCGGTCGGCGATCTGGACCAGGAACACGTTGCCGAGCGAGTTGGCAGACCCGGTTGGCCCGAACGACACGCGCCGCGGCTCGTCGGCTATCACCAGGTTGGACACGACCACCGGCGCCAGGGGCGGCGTGTGGAAAACCAGTTGGTGGTCGGTGGCGTTGAGGTTGAGGCGTGACAAGGACTGGCGGGTCAGAAGGACGTGGCCCGTGCCGGGGGACGTGCCCAGCGTGCTGGCGAACGAGTTGGCCAGGCCGATCTCGTCGGGCACGGGCCGCGCGGTGCCGGCCAGGGAGGCGGCGAGGCGGCCCGGGTCATAGCACGGCTCGCCGCCGAAGGTAACGCGGTTGGGCTGGTCGGCCATAGCCGGTCACTCTACCCGCCGCACGCTACACGACGGCGACCAGGCGCGGGCGACCGCGGCCCCAACCGGGGGGCGGGCGGAAGTCGGGGAGTCGCACCCAAGTCGGCGCCGCCGGCGGCTGTCCCGTGCGGAGCCACTCCCGGGCCTCGCGCACGCCCCGCCGGGCGGCGTCCTCCAGGGTGAGCGGGATCAGTCCGCAGCGGCAGTTGTAGGACCAGGGCGGGGTGAAAATATCCCAGATCGGGTCGTCGCGCCGGTACACGCCCGTGCCGTCCAGGCCCATCGTCTCCAGCGCCAGGTGCTCGGGCCGGGTGCGGCCGTCGTGGGCGGCGTAGTAGAGGACGTACGGGAACTCGCCGCCGACCAGGGGGTGACGCAGGACCGCGTCCTGGCCGGCCGCTCGCGCCTGCTGGACGTTGGCGCGGTAGACGGTCTCCAGGTGGTGCGGGGCCAGCGCGGCGTCGCCACTTTCCCCCAGCGCCACGTTGACCGCCACGGCAAACCGCTTTTTGTCGCCGCCCTCGTAAGCGGCCTCAGTCAGGGAGCGGCGAACCTTTTCCAGGCCGTCGAGGGTGACGACGCGGGCGACCGTGAAGGCGGCATGCTTGGCGTCGTCGGCCAGCGCGTCGAAGTCGGGGCGCGTGAGAACGCGCCGGTCCCACAGGTCCCGCGCGGCGCGCTCGAGGAACGGGAACCGGACCACCGGACGCGGCACGCCCGCTTCCGGGCCCGGCCCGAACGGCGGGGGCAAGGGCGGCTGCTCGATGATCTGCTCTTCCGGCTCCGGTTCCACCGATTCGACTGCCGGCCCGCGGGCGGCGGCCAGCCACGCGGCCAGGAGGGTGTCGCGGACCGTGACGGCCAGGTAGGGGTCGATCCGCGCCAGGACGCGCCGCGCCTCGTACAGCAGCTCCTCGGCGGAGGCCCCCGACGCGGCGCGGGCTGCCAGCTCGCGCCGGGCGGCTTCCGCCAGGGCGACGCCGCCGGCGAGCCCTCGGTCCAGGATGGCGTCGAAGATCGGGGAAGGGGTCATGACGCCCGGCGCGCCGCCGCTCGCAGGGCCCGACGGCGGACCCGGTCGCTGATGACCAACGGTCGTGGGTCATTCCCGCCGTGCGACAGCCTGGCCGCGGGCGGTTGCGACTGAGCCCGCTGGGTGGCTGCCTGCGCCTCCTCATGGTCCTGAGCCAGCTTGACCAGGGAGCCCGGTTCGACGGTATAGTCCGCCGCGTCGCCGAAGTTGAGTTTGACCAAGGGGCGGAGCCAGCGGTCCACGGCGCGGACCACCGTGGCGACGATCTCGTCCTCGCCGGCCAGGAACACCAGGAAAGGGACGGACCGGCCCGACCAGCCGGACCCGGTCTCGGCGGCGCGGACCACCTCGACGGGGATTTCCATGCCGGTCAGCTTTTCGTCGGCCAGGTCGCGGCAATACTCGCGGACGCCGCCGATGTCGCCGTTGGGCTTGGGGGGGACGTACTCCCACTCCTTCTGGCCGGTCGCCGGGTTGACCGCGTTGGGGAGGGCCAGGACGCCGCCGGTATCCTTCTTCTCGACCAGCTCGCGGGCATAGTCCTGGTTGCTCCGCACCTGGCCGTCGCCCAGGTCCACCGACCCCATCGGGTGGTACATGGTGCCGCCGTCGAAGGCGTTCTTGAGGAACCACAGGCGGCGGATGTCCTTGCCCCCGTGGCGCCCGTTCGCCTCGCGCCACGGGAGGAAGCAGCCCTCGTAGCGCCCCTGGCCGTACCAGCCGCCGAAGCGCGGGCGGTAGACGGCCCAGAAGCCGCGCGGGCCCCAGAGGTTCACGGACCCCGACGCCGCCACGCCGCTGGCCACGCACACGCCGCGCAGGCCGGTGGCGCCGACCAGGGGCCGGCAGTCGCGCGGGTGCAGGTCGTGCAGGCCCGCGTACACGACTTTGCCGCCTTCGACACGGAAGGTGAGTTCGCCGGCGCTGTGCCCGTACTCCAGGAACTGTAGCGCCTTGTCCAGGTCCTCCCGCCAGAAGCGGCGGTAGGTCGCGTCCACGAACTGGCTTACGTCGGGGCTCGTCGCGGCGACTTGCCAGGTGACGGCGCGTAAGGGGCCTTTGAGGATGGCCAGGCCGAAGCGGATGTCGGGGTCGCGGCGCATGGCCTCGACTTCCGACCAGGTGAACCAGTCGCGCTGGCCGTCCACCAGGGACTGGACCCGCCCGTAGACGGCGGGCCGGTAGCCGGCGGTCTGGGGCGGGCCGAGGAAGGCGCTGGCGGCCGGGGTTGGCATGTCGTCTCACTCCGCTGGCGTTCGCCCCGACCGCAGTTCGGCGTGGCGGTGGCGGCGGTACGCGGCCTCCGCCTGCCCCACGTCGTCGGTCGCCGCCAGGACCAGCTCGTAGGCTTCGCGCCCCGTGGCCGGGGCTTCGCCGGCGGCGGCCATCGCGTCCAGGCGGCGGCGGGCGCGCTGGCGCGGCAAGTTGGCCCAGAGCCCCAGGCGGCCGGCCGCCGTCAGGGCGAAGGGGTCGAAGCCGTAGAAGGCGGCGAGCTCGGCGTCGCTAGCCGCTTTTTTTTTGCGTCCAGGTAGGCCGCCTGCAGCGCGTCCCAGAGCTCGTCGGCCTGGGCCAGGGTGAGCGTCGCGTTGCAGTTCTCGTGCACCCAGGAGCGGAAGCTCTCCAGGTGCTCGTAGTTGGTTTTGCCCTGGCACTCCTCGGCGATCCGGCCGATGGCCTGCAGCGCCAGGACGGGATCGACGACGAAGGAGTGGGAGTCGGGGAGGCGGACGGCGACGGTTCCGGGCGACAGTTCGATGGGTTGGCTCACGGCTGGCGGCCCTGGGTGGAAGGGGGCAGGCGTTTGCCCGATCCTACCCGCCGCACGGTAGACCTTTCAGGGACTCTTGCCGACGGCCAACCCCAGCAAGGCGAACAGGAAGGCCATGAAGAGCATTCCTGCCGCCGACCAGACCAGGCGTCGCTTGTAGCGCCCGGCCCGTTGCGTGAACCGCTTGAACGCCGAAACGTTGTCGGGGTCCACGTCCCCCGTGAAGGGCAGCATGCCCAGGAAGGCGGCCGCGAACGCCGCCAGGAGCCAAGCCATCGCCGTCCACCGGGACCAGGCCGGCAGGGTCGCCTTGTCGAGGAACACGATGCCGCCGCCCATCAGCGCGGCGGTCGTGGTGAGCAGGTGACGGCTCACCTGGTTGCACAGGTCGATGCTGCTTTGTACCGCCTGCCAGCCCCAGGCGGCGTAGAACGCCTCTTCCGCCGTCGGTGCGTGGGCCTCGTAGCGAGTCAGCGCGTCCGCGCTCATCTTCAGTCCTTCGGGGCGAGTGGTTCCCGGATGATGTTGCTCACGCCGCAGTGCGGGCACACGACGTGGTAGGAGTCGGGCGCGTCCCTGGAAAGGGAGACCACCTTGTCGGCGGCCTTCACCCACGCGGTGACTTCCCGCCCGCACTTGTGGCACGCGAACACGACGAACATGCCACGATCCTACCGGTCGGCAGCGGCCCGGTCCAGCCTGCCGCCCTCCGGCGACCGCCGCGGCGCACTTGAAGTAAATGCCTTGGGCCGGGACACCCTGGCGCGGATGACAGCCCGCAGGCGTCGGACGCCCGCTTCGATCATGGCCAGCGCGGCGTCGACACCGGCGTAGTCCAGGGGCGGTGTCAGTCGCAGTCGCAGTGTCGTCTTTTTCACAGTCGGTTTTCTCCTACCCACCACCCTGCTCCTCATTGAGCATGTCGCCGAAGGAGACTCCGGGCGCATATAATCCCCGCCAGCGGACCCCGGTGCCTCCCCAACAACTTCACGTGCACCTATGGAAGTCTCCTTCGCCTGCCCGTCGTGCGGAAAGAGGTTGCGAGCGCCAACGGACAAGGCCGGCACTCGCGCGAAGTGCAGCGGGTGTTCATCGCCTGTGTTCATCCCGAACCAGCCGCCCGTCGCCGTGGCCACTTCCACACACGCTCCCACTCCAATTCCCGCTCCAGAACCTCCGCCAGCGCCCATTGAGACTCCCTTGCCGACCGACCGCGCCTTCACGGAAAAGAAGAGTCGCGTCGGCAAGGCGGCTGCTCGGCTGCTGCGAGCGCGCAAGCGTGATCGGGCCAGGCGGTCGAGCGACTCGGCGTCGGTGTTCCTTTTCATCGGACTGGCGTGCATCGGCGCGGCGGAGGTGACGCTGCTCCACGTTCCTAAGTTGCTTGTCTACCAGGTGCCAGTCTGGTCCTGGCTCGGCATTGCTTCAGGCGTCGCCGCGTTCGGTTTTGCCGCAAAGCACCGTCAGTGGTTGACCCTGCTCCTGACCCTACTCCTTTTGGCCGGGTCGTTTTTACAACTGCTCAGGGTGAGCAGCCTCATTGACAAGGCGGACCGCCAAGAACGGATCGGGCTGCCCTTTTAGGGGTCGTCAGCGATTACGTCGAAGAGCGGGTCCTGGTTGACGGTCGTCTGCGAGTTTGTCAGGAACTGGTTCGGAGCCACCGGGCGGCCGCGAGTAAACTGCGCGACGCGGCAGGCGTATCGCCGCCGCCACCAGGTCCAGTAGACGGGCTGCCCGTTGAAGGTCTGCACGATCCGCGATCCTGATTCTGCTTTGCCGATCTCTGTCACTTGGTTGCCGTTGACCAAGATCAGATTAGGAATTTCGGTTTTGACGCCGACACGCAGAGCGTAGCCGTGCATGACCGCGCCCTGCAGCGCCGAGTGCGTCTTTTCCTCGACCTGTTCCACGCCTTCGGCCAGTGGCAAGTGAAAGACCGTTCCCGACGTGGTCGTGATGTCCACGTGGTTTTCCCACCAGAGATAGACTCCGGTGAGGTCGCCGGGGTCCAGAAGGTTTGCTTCACCCGCCCCAATGAACGGGTAGCCGGACCCGCCGGCCGGGTCGGGCAGGCCAGGGTTTACGCCCAGGCACAGGTCGATGATGGCATCGGCGCTGTTGTCGTGGATCAGCCCGCGGTTGCCGCGGACGGTGAACGCGCCGTTGCCAAGCTCCATGCTGGCGTGCCACACGTCCCAAGTAAGTGGTAGCGGCTCGTAGATTCCCGTCAGGTAGAGGATGTCTTGGAGGAGCGCTGCCTGGGTACTAAAGATGACGAACGCCACGCTGAGGCTGCCGTCGGCATCGAAGAGCGACTCGCCGACCTCGAACATCACCGGCGAGTATTTCATGTCTTTCGTTGCCAGCCGGTTTTTCATAACCCCCAGCCGGTAGGTCATGATGAAGAGCAGGCGGTCGCCTACGGTGTTCGGCGGCTGGCCCGCCTCGGCGGTCGCCTGGCCCGTGAATACCCACATGTACCGCGTGAACGCGCCGGCGTCGCCCTGGGCCGTGACACGCACCGTTACCTTGGCGTTGATGTCGGAAATCCCCGGCGGGTAGGCGTTGGGTCCGGGAATCTCCTCGTCGGTGAAGGTGAACTCCAACTTGCTGCGGTCGGGTGCCTCTACGAACGACTGTTTACGCTTGAAACCTTGGGGAAGCGATGGGCGAAGGCGCTCCTTCAGTGCATCGATGTTCTGGTAGTTCCGCAGGTACGGATCGTTTACGGCCCGCTTGGCGTTGGGCAGGGCCACGTGGCCGCGGATCGTGCGCGTCGTCAGGCCCCTGTTGTCGATGTCGATGGCAAAGCTGTAGTTCCAGGAGAGGATTCCAAAGTAACTGGCGCTGGCGCATTCGGGTACGCGGAACTCGCAGCGCCACTTCACCAAGCAGGCGCTCGCGCTGCCGATGGGGTTCCAGGAAAGCAGTCGTGGCTTCGGCCCCCACTCCACGTCGTGGGGCGCGGTGTTGAAATTGACGCTCAGGTCGCCGAAGCCTGTACCGGTGATGACCAGCGCCCCGCCGGGCCGCTGCAGCGCGGCGCGAATGTTGACCATATCAGTAGACGTGACCCCGGCGCCGCCGCCGTAGGCTCCTGGCGTGATGTAACCGTCCACTTCCAGGGTGTAGGTGACGTAGATGACCGTGCGCCCAGCGTCGTCGTACTGGGGCTCGCCGCTGATGTTGCTACGGACCAGGCTGTTGAAGGTGACGCCGTTATAGGAGACGACGGCGGCCGTCGGCAGTGGCATCGTTTTATCTCACACGGAACATGCGTCGCGGTGCCAGGGCGGGCGGGGGACGCACGCCGTCGGGGAGCGGCCCGCGCGGCGCGTTGCCTTCCTCGCCAGGCGCGCGACGTGCGTCGAGGTCAAAGAACGCTTCAATCCGCTGGGCGCACATTTCCGCAAACTTAGCGTGCTCGTCGGCAAACTTCTTCTTCTGGTCGAGCGTCATCTGCTGGAAAGCCTTCTCCGCCGTGTCACTGAACTTGCGGAGAACGTCGAGCGCCTCGTACTTAAAGGAGTCAATGACGCCGAACCAGTTGGCAGCCTCCAGTCCGGCGGTGAACTTGGTGAGCGACGGCTCGAAGAACTTGAAGAGAGTAGTGCCCAGCTCGGCGGTTATGCCCCGCATGGCTTGCTCGAACCGTGACCCAAGGTCTGCCGCACTGCCAAGCGTGTCTCCGTACCGGGCAGCAATCTGAACGTCTTGCCGCAACTCGCGGAGCTGGGCGGCGACGTTCGCTTGGAGCAACGCTGGCGAGAACGGCATGACCGCCGAGCCCATCACACGGAGGTTCTCAGCCACGACCCCGGCGGTGCGGGCCACGGTGCCCAGGGCGGTGCCGGCGAGCTGCGCGCTCCCGGCGAGGACCGTGAGGGCCCGCCCGCGCCCGGAGTCGGGGCCGTCTTGCCGGAAGGCGGCGTCGGCGCGGCTCCGCAGCGCCGACCCGATGAAACCGCTGAGGTTCTCCATCTGCACCGCGCCTAAGTTGGCCACGTTGCCGATGGTGGGGTTCGGGTTCGTGAGTGCCGCCGTGGTGATACCTGCCTGACGGATGAGGTCCGTGCGAAATGCTACAGACTGCCGCTGCTGGTCAAGCCAGGTGCGCAGTTCCGCCGCCCGCTCCTCCTCGATCTGCCGCCACAGGGCGGCCAGTTCGGCGCGCCTTTCCTTTTGCTGGCGTAGGGCCTCGGCTTCGGCCTTCTCCTGCGCCTTCTGGGCCTCGGCCTTCTGCCGCTCTTGCTCCCGTTGCAGCTCGGCCTCGCGTCGGGCGCGTTCGCGCATGAGCCAGTTGACGGACTCCTGGTGCGCCCGCTCCTCACGCAGGCGGTCCGGGTCGGGAGCGCCGCCTGGAGCAACGAACGGCGTTGACGCACTGCCGATGCCCTGGCGCGGCCCGAACGCCGGCGCGGCTGACGCGGGAGCGGGCGGAGGCGGTGCGCCTTGGGCGACGAAGGGAGGCGAGGCCGACGGCGGGGCCGCGCCGCCTTGGGGCGCGAACGCCGACGGCGAGGCCTTGCCGACGAGTTGGATCTCTAAGGTCGCGCGGTCCGCCATCGCGGTTCCTTACGTCGTCACGAACCACTTAATCACGCCGCCCCCCGAATCGTAGGGCAGCACCAGGAGGCGCACGGGGACGGTGCGCAGGACGGAGTTGAAGAGCAGGCGCGCCGGGTTGTTCGGCGCGAGGATCGAGCTGGTGCCGGTGAGCGTCGCCGGGGCCGCCGCCGCGGGCGTGCCGGCGGTCGCGGTCAGCAGCATCGCCGCCGCCACGTTGGACGCCAGGCGGCCGATGACGCCCATGACGCCCAGGGAGCCCCAGGGCCAGAAGGGGGTGAGGGACCCGGCCTTGTAGGCTTTCGACTCGAACTGGAGGAACACGTTGCCGCCGCGGTAGACCAGGTCGATGATCGACTGGCCGTAGGCGTCGGACTCCTCGATGGCCTGGGCCTTGGCCTCCTGTTGGATTTCGTAGCCCTGCTCGGTGATGCCCACGTCCACCGCGTTGTACGTGCCGGCGTAGCGCCCGGCGATGAAGGTGTCCAATGCCATTGGCTTGGCCTCCTAGCAGCCGCAGGGGGTCGCCTTGACGACGCCCGTGGCCGGGTCGATGGTGAGGGTCAGGTCGTCCTCCGGCTTGACGGCCGCCGGCGTGCTGTCGCGCCGCCAGGCTTCCGTGGATCGGCAGGCCGGGCAGGTCACGGCGCTGGCCGCGCCGGTGCGTCGCAGGCTGCCGGCGGGGCGCCCGGGCAGGCAGGCGACGTGGTCCGCGCCGATCCCGTCCACCACGCCCGACGGCGGCTCGTAGTGGACCAGGACGAGCTCCGTCAGGAACCGACCGAAGCGCGGGTCGGCGGCCTTGATCCCGCAGCGGTCGCAGGTCGCCGCGGCGGAGAGGAAGTCGTGGCCGGGAATGTCGGGCTTGTCGGCGCACTTGGGGTTGTAGCAGCGGTACGCCTTCACCGGCTCTGGCGCCGGCGGCGCCTGGGGAGGGGCGGCGACCGCCAAGGTAGCTTCCGACCCGTCGGGCAGATTGACCTGGGGCACGGGGTGTCCTCCTAGTACATGGTTTCCAGGGTCTGGACGCGCCGCGCCCCGGCGAAGGTCAGCGTCTGGGCCAGGCCGACGGGCTGGTCATCGCCTTCGGGGTCGGCGGCGAACCAGTCGCCCCCTTTGGGCTCGGGCCGCCCGCCGTCGCGGAAGCGGAGCGGCTCGACGAACCCGTTGATCGGCGTCGAGACGCTGGGGTTGCCGTCCACGTGCTGGGCCTCCACGTTGGCGGCGTTCATGATCACGTAGCTCATGTGCACCTGGACGCGGACCTTTTCGACCAGCACCGCCAGGCCGTCAAACGCCCGCGTGACGCCGCCCGTCGTACCCATCCGGTCCTCCGGGCTGAAGCCCACCCGCCGGGTCACGGTGACGAGGACGCCGTACTCCTCGTCGAGCGACTCGCTGGCGTTACTGACCCACTGGCCGGGGTGGACGGCCACGAAGAACTCGCCGCAGTCGGGCTTGGGCGCGCCGCCGAACATGACCTCGCACTGCTCGGCGGTCCAGGCGTTGACCGTGCGGAGCTGGGCGGCGACGGCCAGGAGCAAGGCGCGTTGGCTCACGCGGCGGCCCCCCTCGTCACGGCGGACGTCACGGCTTCACTCAGGCCGCGCCGTAGGGCCACGAGCAGGGCTTCCCACCAAGAGTCGGGCAGGTGGCCGTCCGGGGGCCAGAAGGGCCGCGCGGGTAGCCGCGACGTGCCCCGGTGGTGGTAGGCGGCCCGCGGTAGCGCACTGCCGACGATGACGCGCCCGGGCGGCGTCTCAAACACCTGGCCGGGCGTGTGGCTGGGCCGGTCCTCGACGCCGGGGGAGAAACTGGCCAGGAGCTCTCCCGTGTCGATCAGGATGTCCACCTGGCGGAATCCCAGGAGCGCCAGGCGGGTGGGGATCGCCGCGTCCCGCCCGCGCAGACGATTGAACGCCTGGGCCCGAGCCAGGGCCTGGGCGCGCGTCCGGGGCAGGCCGCGGGCGACGAGGTCGGTCAGCCGCTTGCGGTACTCGCGCCGCTCCAACTTCCGCTCCGCCGGCGAGAGCGCCCGCAGGCGCGACTTGCCAGCGAGGGACTGGCGGTCCGCCTTCCCCAACCGGCGGCCGGCGACGGTGACGGGGGAGAGCGGGGCCCAGCGGATGCCGCACTCGTCGGTGCCGCCCCGGGCCTTCTCCAGGTACGCCTGCCGGATTTTGGACAGGAGCACGTTCCCCAGACGCGCCTGCATTGCCTGGGCCAGGCCGTGGGGGTCCGGTCCGGTGCCGGCGGCGGCGTCCAGGAGCTGGGTGAAGAGCGCCGTGACGGCTTCCCGACCGCCTGTGTAGGTCAAGGTGGCCA
Organism: uncultured Gemmatimonadales bacterium; assembly: GCA_964550365.1. Lineage (GTDB taxonomy): Bacteria > Gemmatimonadota > Gemmatimonadetes > Gemmatimonadales > JACORV01 > DASXPG01. The sequence continues at coordinate 25,587 of CAZJZC010000012.1, forward strand.
TGTCGACAATCGTAGCCGCCGCACGGACTACCCCGACCCGTAGTCGAATCGGTCGGTGCCGTCCTCGTGGCGCGGGTAGCCCTCGGCGGTGCCGGTAGACCGGTTCGGCTCGATCACCGTGCGGGGGAACGGGTCGAGGCGTACCCGCGGCTGGGAGAGGACGGGCACGTCCTCCTTGCGCTGGGGTATGTCGGGCACGATGGCCGCGCTGGTGCGGACCAGTTCCAGGTCGTGGAGGCACTGTTCGTACTGGGCCTGGACCGACTTGGGGAAGGGGTTGGCCCGCCGCGCGCACAGGAGCCAGGCCGCGATGTCGGTCGCGCGTTCGCTCACCCAGTCGCTGACGGCCAGTTGCGTGGGCGAGTAACGGGGGCGGAGGTAGAAGTCGATCCGCGTGCTGGCGTTGGCGATGACCCGCGTCGTGACCGTGCCGTCGTCGTCGCTCCGCAGGTTCACGCCCTCGGCGGAGAGGCGGTCGTTGATCTTGGCCAGCGTGGTATAGGCGGTGACGGCCATGACGCCCTACAGGAGGAAGTTGATGTAGTCGAACGTGCTGCCCGCCGACGGGCCGTCGTCGTTGATGGCCAGGTCCAGATCCACCTTGCGGAACAGGCCGTGGCGCGTGGCCGTTTTCAGTTGCCGGCTCCCGATGTTCTGGTTGATCTGGGTCGCGCCGTCCACCTTGCAGGTGACGACGTCGCCCAGCGTGGTGACCGCCAGGACGTAGTTCGTGCTCAAGGCGACCGACCCCGCCGTGGCGATGATCGTGAACGTGCCCGCGATCCTTTTCTCCAGGCGCCAGCCGGTGCCGTTCTTCCCGTAGAAGAGCCAGAAGTTGTTGGAGTCCTGGAAGTTGAAGCACAAGCCGGCCCAGACGCGGTTGGTGGCCGTGAGCATGCTGGTCGTGAGCGTGCCGTCGGCCTGGTTCACGTTGACCTGGGCGACGTTGAAGTAGTTGACGTCGCCACTCTGCATCTTCGCCCGGCCAGTCCCATCGAGCTGCCAGGTGCCGAGCGAATTGGTCCACGCGCCGCCGATGTCGGGCGAGTGTGATGGCAGGCTAGTGCCACTGCTGCCGACGAAGTTGTCCAAGAGCAGGTAGGCGGCGCGGGAGAAACTCCCGCGGCCCCGCGCGGCGGAAAGCGGG
>CAZJZC010000013.1:0-25716 GCA_964550365.1 uncultured Gemmatimonadales bacterium
ACGAGGAGCTGCGGCGGAGCTTCGTGCGCACCGTCGAGGAGCTGCTGGCAGAGCGCTGAGGGCGGCGCCCGGGCGCCGAGGTGCGCCGCGGCGGAAGCTCCGGCGCGCCGCGGCTGATCGCGCTAGCGCGCCCCGACCCGCGCCGCGATCGCCCGCGCCGGCCCGATGAACGGCAGTTCCCACGGCGTTCGCTCGCCGATCGCCTCGAGCCAGCCGACGGCCTCCGCCGGCCGGCCGCATTCGGCGAGCAGCTCGGCCCGCAGGATGCGCTCGCCGGTCCCGGCGAAGACGGGAGAGCCCACCGCCAGCTGGTACCACACGTCGGTGCGGGCGCCCTCGAGCGCCGCGAGCGCGCCGGCCGGGTCGCCGCGGAGCCGCCGCAGGTGCGCGTGCAGGGTCCGCTCCATCCGCTCCACGAGGGCCGCCACGCCCGGCGGCACGTCCAGTTCGGCGAGTGCTTCGACCTGCGCGGCCAGGCGTCCGGCATCGAGCGCGCGTGCGTCGAGCAGGCCCAGCACGTACGCGCGGATGTGCGCGTGGAGGCCGTTGTGCTGGGTGAGCGGAGCGCCCGCGTGGATCGGCGCCGTCGCCGGGTCGAAGGCTTCGAGCGCCTCGCGCGCCCCGGCCACGAACGGTGCGTCCCACGGCCACCACGGCATCGCGGCCAGCATCCCCTGCACTTCCAGCGACCAGGCGGGCTCGTCGGCGTACGCCGCCTCCAGTTCGGCGCGCGCTGCCAGGTGCCGGTCCCCGGCAAGCATCACGTGCGCGAGCATCAGGCGGACGAGCGCTCGCAGCTCGGGCGACCGCACCGCCGTGAGCATGGCGCGACCGACGGGTTCCAGGTCGTCCAGCGCGCCGGCGTAGAGCGCCACGTCACCGAACGCGATCGCCACGTCGAGCGCGCGGGCGTGGCGCAGGGTGGCGATGAGTGCCGCCTTCTCGCCGGCGCGTCCCAGCCGCCAGGCCCGCAGGGCCCGCATCGCCAGCGCCTGGTCGGCGTCGGGACTCAGGCCGAGGAACCGTTCCACCCGTCCGTCGAGCTCGCTCGTACGGCCCTCGATGGCGTCCAGGCGGGCCAGCTTCGCCAGCGCGCCCAGGTGCCAGGGGTCGAGCGCGAGAGCGCGTTCGAGAGGTTCCCGCGCTTCCCTGATCGAGCGGCCGCGATAGGGATTCGTGTGAAAGAGCACGTCGCCAAGCAGGTACCAGGCTTCGAGGTCATCCGGTCGTGAGGCGACGGCCGCCGCATAGTGCCGCTCCGCCTCGGCCAGCCGGCCCGCCAGCCATCCGGCCTGGGCGTCCACCAGCACGCGCGCGCTCTCGGCGAGACGCTCGCGGTGTGCGACGGCCGCGGCCGAGGCGTCGCGCGCCGGCTCGATCTGGGCCAGGGCGGCGCGCGCGCCGGCGAGCCGATAGTGCGCCAGGCCGAACGAGGAGTCGGCGGCCACCGCCTCCTCGAACGCGGCGGCGGCGTCGCGATGGCGCCCGAGGCGGAACGCATGCTCGCCCGCGAGCCAGGATTTCAGCGCCGCGAGGGAGGTCGTGGTCCGGGCGGCCAGGCGGGCGAGCTGGCCCGCCGGTCCGGTCGCGCGGGCGGCGAGCAGCTGCCGCACGACCTCGTCCACCAGCTCGAAGATGCGGCCCTCCGAGGCGTCCTCCGCCTCGACACGGGTCGTCGGTCCGCCGCCCGCCACTTCGAGGGAGGCCGCAAGGCGCACCCGCCCTCCGGCCTCGACGATGGACCCGCGCAGGACGTGCGTGGCCCCGAGACGCGCCGCCGCCTCGGTTGCCCTGCCCTGCCCGAGGCCCGCCATGAGAGCCCGCGGGTCCACGACGCGGAGTCCCTCGACGCCGTCGAGCGCCGACGCCAGCAGATCCACCATGCCCTCACCCAGGTAGGCCATCGAGGGGCCGGCGTGGACGTCGAACGGCAAGGCGGCGATCACCAGGTCGGCCCGAGCGGGACGCGGGCGGGCGGGTGCCGCGCGCAGGCGCGCCGCTATCTCTTCCGTGGCGCGATCGGGCGCGATGCCGTCGGCGGCCATCCGCCCGGCGAACGCATCGAACGCCCGCAGGGCGGCGTCCCGCTCACCCAGCCGCTCCAGCAGGGTCAACAGCCGCTGGAGCGCCGCTTCGTCATCGCCCGCGATGGCGACGGCCTTCGCCGCCCACGCCGCCGCATCGCCCGCCGACACACCCGGCGCCTCGGCCATCGACCAGGCGCCACGCAATGCCGCCGCGCGGAGCCGCTCGCGCTCGGCGTCGATCCAGCGCTCCGCCTCGCCGGCACCGGCCACGTAGAACCCCGGCAGGAACTCACCGGCGTAGAGCGCCAGGGCCCCGCGGGCATCGCCGCGCGCCAGCGCGGCGCCGAACGCCGCCGCGTCGAACACCAGCGCGCCTTCGCCGACGCGCAGTTCGTCGTCACCGCGCCCCTCGACGACGTCGTCGCCCAGCGCCCGGCGCAGGAAATACACCGCGCGGCGCAGTGCCGCGCGCGCGTGCTCCTGGTCGAGTTCCGGCCAGAAACAGGCCAGCAGGGTGTCGCGCCTGACGAACTTCCCCCCGGCCGCCGCCAGGTAGATCAGCAGCGCCAGCCGCTTGGGCTGGCGCAGCACGACGCGGACCTCGCCGGCGTCGCCGCGCAGGTCCACGGCGCCGAGGGTACGGAGCTGGAGGGTCATGACGACCGGGTGATCAGTGGCGTGACCTGCAGCGATGCCTCCGGGTCACGGACAGGCCACGGGGCGTGGCGAGGCTGGGAACGTACCGGCCGCCGATCCGGCGGGCAATCGCCCGCGCGGCGCCACGAACCCGGAGCCACGCATGACCATGCTCACGTTCACCGCCCTCGTCGTCGGCGCGCTCGCCGGCCTGCACGCCGCGACCTGGGGCATGTACAAGGACGCCCTCTACGAGGGTTTCAGCCTCGCGAAGTACCTGCGCAGCGTCACCACCGGCGCGCTTGGCGCGCTGGCACTCCAGGGCATCCTGCGATTCGACCTCACGCACGCCGCCGGGCTGCTGCTGCTCTTCGGGACCTCCTACGCGCTCGAGCGTTTCGTGCTGGAGTCCTGGAAGTCGTTCGTGCGCGTGGAGGACCAGGGCAAGTACTTCATCCCGATGGCGTTCGCGGTCGGCGGCCGGGTGGTGGAGCGCCGCGCCCACCGGCTCCTGGCCGGTCTCGGCTATGTCGCCGTCGTCGCCGCCGTCATCGTCGGCCTCGCCGCGATGCAGCCCGGCGCGGGCCGCCCGCCCCTGGCGCTCCTGCTGGCCGTCGGGACCTTCGGCGGCTGGATCTCGGCCTTCGGCGGCGCCTGGAAGGATGCGCCCAAGGAGGGCTTCCAGATCGTCAAGTTCTTCCGGAGCCCGCTGATCGCGCTGTCGTGGGCCCTGCCCCTGAGCGCGCTCAGCGGGTCGTACGTGGTGGTCGCCTTCGGTGCGCTCGGCCTGACCGTCGCCACCATCGAGACGCACAAGAAGTTCGGCCGCTCGCGCGAGGCGCCGGGCAAGTTCGCCGGCAAGCCGGTGACGCATCCGGGGATGTACCGGCTGCGTCGTCGGGCCGTGCCGGTCTACCTCGCCATCTGGTCGCTGGTCGCCGCGGCGCTCGTGGTCTCGATGATGGACGCGGACCTGTTCTCGCACGCCCGCCGCCTCGTGGAGCTGGCCAATGGCTGACCGCTGGCTGACGCGGCCGCGCGGGACGCCCATGTGGGACGGCATCGTGCGGGGGACGGGCGCGGTCGGGGGCGCGGCCATCGTCCTGTCCCTGCTGTGGAGGGACGCCGCGATGCTCGCCGCGTTCGTCCTGGTCACCGTCTGGGTGCACGGGCCGCTCTCGCCCTTCCTGCCGGCCGCCTACGAACCGACGCTGATGTTCTTCGGCCGCCTGTACCCGCCGCTGCTCATCGCGGCCGTCGGCACCGCGGCGAACGCGTACGTCGAGTTCCTGGACTACCACCTGCTCGCCCGGCTCGGCGATACCCGCCCGTACCGCCGCCTCCGGCAGCATCCGCTGTTCGACCGCGCCGTCCGCCTGTTCGACAGGCGGCCGTTCTTCACGGTGTGGATGTTCGCCTGGTCGCCGTTGCCCTTCTGGATGGTGCGCCTGCTGGCGCCCGCGGCGCGCTACCCGGTCCGCCGCTATCTCGCCGCCACCGCGCTGGGCCGCTTCCCGCGGTTCTGGCTGCTCGCCGCCCTCGGCGCGGTCTTCATGCCGCCGACATGGCTGCTGGTGACGGTGGCGGTCGGCTCTGCCGCGCTCACGGCCGTCGCCATCGGGTGGAAAACGCTGGGTGCGCGGGCCGCGCGCACTCCGCCACCGCTCGAGCGTGTCGCACCCGCAACCACCTGATCGGGAGGACCCATGTGGCCCATCATCATGACCGTCCTGCTCGACTCGGCCGTCGTGCGCCGGGTCCACGTCGCGCCCGCCGAGACGCTGGCCGTCACCGTCGTCGGCGAGGGCACGCCGGTCGTGCTGGTCCCGGGGCTGTTCGGATCGGCGTACGGCTTCCGTCGCCTCGTGCCCCTGTTCCTCGATGCCGGCTTCCGCGTCATCGTGGTCGAGCCGCTGGCCGTGGGCACCTCCTCCCGGCCGCGGCGGGCCGACTACTCGCTCCACGCGCAGGCCCGGCGCGTGGCGCGTACGCTCGACATCCTCGGCGTGGACGACGCCGTGCTCGTCGGCCACTCGGTGGGCGCCGCCGTGGTGCTGAGGGTCGCGATCCAGCGGCCCGACCTGGCGCGGGCCGTCATCTCCCTCGAAGGCGGACCCGCCGAGAGCGCGGTGAGCGACGGGTTCCGCCGCGCGCTCCAGTACGCGCCGCTGCTGAAACTCGCGGGAGGCGCTCGCATGGTGCGGCGGGTGGTGCGCGAGAACCTGGTGCGCGCCTCGGGTGACGCATCGTGGGTGAGCGACGACGTGATCCGCGAGTACACCGCCGGCGCCACGGCCGACGTGGACGCCACCCTCCTCGCCTACCTGCGCATGGCCGAGGCGCGGGAACCGGAGCCGCTCGGTCCGCGCCTCGGCGAACTGCGATGCCCGGTGCGCCTGCTGATCGGCGCGGCACCGCACGCGTCCGGACCGCGCGCCGACGACATCGATCGGTTGCGTGCCCGGCTGGCCGATTTCGCCGTGGTGTCCGTCGCCGGCGCCGGGCACTTCATCCACGAGGAGCGGCCGGGCGCCGTGTTCGACGCCGTGGCGCGCGTCGCGCGAACCGGCGCGGTCACGGCATCACGGTGACACGCGACGGACCGGCACGGAAGAGGCCGGCCGCTGTCCGCGACCGGCCTCCGCCCATTTCCCTGCGTCCGCTCCCGTTCCGCCTCGGCTACCGCTCCCAGCGTCCCGGCACCCAGTAGTGCCCCAGCGCATTGTGCTCCCACCGGCCCGCGACCCAGCGCAGGTAGCCGCCGGGGATCGGCGTCCAGGCGCCCTGCTGCCAGCTGAAGCCGGCCCCGGTCCAGATGTAGTAGCCGCCCACCCACGCCATGGCCGGCCCGGGCGGCGGACCGGGCACCTCGACCTGCGGCGTGGGCGGCGTGGCCTGCACGTAGCCGCCGGCGCCCGGCTGAGCGGCCGCCGGTCCCCAGCCGTAGTTCACCCAGTAGACCGGGTTGTAGCCGTCCACGATGATGATGGGCGCGGCCGGCGGCCGTTCCGGCGGCGCCGGCGGCCTCGGCGTCGTGGCGATCGCGACCGGGCGCGGCGGACCGGCCGGCGTGCGGCTGATGGTCTGCGCCTCCGCCGCGCCGGCGGCGGCGACGGCCGCCAGCGCCAGCGTGGCGCCCCGCAGGCTCGTGGTCATGGGTGCCATCCCCCCGTGGCGGGTCATCACTGATATTACACCACCACCACCGGAAGGGTCGCATGCCCCGCTGTTTCGGCGACAACCTGCCGCTCTACGCCAGGTACCACGACGAGGAGTGGGGCGTGCCGGTCCACGACGACCGGGTGCTGTTCGAGTTCCTCATCCTCGAGGGCGCCCAGGCCGGCCTGTCGTGGGAGACCATCCTCAAGAAACGGGAGAACTACCGGGCCGCGTTCGCCGGCTTCGATCCGGCGAAGGTCGCGCGCTTCACGGCGGCGCGGCAGGCGGCGCTGATGCGGGACCCGGGCATCGTGCGCAACCGGCTCAAGATCGCCGGGGCCGTGAAGAACGCCCGCGCGTTCCTCGCCGTGCAGAAGGAGTTCGGCAGTTTCGACGCCTACGTGTGGCGGTTCGTTGGCGGCAGGCCGATCCGCTCGCGCCGCCGGTCCCTGAAGGAGGTGCCGGCCACGACGGCCGAATCCGACGCGCTCAGCAGGGACCTCAGGACGCGCGGCTTCACCTTCGTGGGCTCGACCATCTGCTACGCCTTCATGCAGGCGGTGGGGCTGGTGGACGACCACCTGGCCGCCTGCCCCGTCGGCTCGCGCCGCCGCCGGCGCTGAGACCTAGGCCGCCGGCCCGTCGATGCTCCGCCACAGGTACCAGCAGGCGATCGTCGCGTAGGGCGACCAGGGCCGGGCCAGCCGCTCCAGCCGCCTCGCCGACGGCAGGCCGCGGGTGCGATAGCCGACCCGGACCGCCTTGCGGATCCCCAGGTCCAGCACCGGCAGCACGTCGAGCCGTCCCAGCCGGAACATCAGGAACATCTGCGCCGACCAGGTCCCGATGCCCTTGACCCGGGTGAGCGCCGTGATGACCTCCTCGTCGCTCAGCCGCTCGATGCGCTCGAGCGGCAGCTCGCCGGCGGCCACGCGACGCGCCAGGTCCCTGATGTACGACGCCTTCTGGCGGGAGAGGCCCACGCCGCGCAGCCGCTCGTCGCTGGTGGCCGCGACGGCCGAGGGGTCCGGCTCGGCGCCGTCATAGAGCGCCACGAACCGCTCGTGGATGGTGCGCGCCGCCCTGGTCGAGAGCTGCTGGGAGACGATGGCCCGGGCGAGGTGATGGAAGTGCGACCCGTCGGTCCGGCGGCCGAAGCGGCACGGGCCGACCCGCGCGATGATGCCCGCCATGACCGGGTCGGCCCGCTTCAGATGGTCCACCGCGCGGCGGTGACCCGCCGGCGCCGGGCTCACGCGACCTCGCCGCCCACCAGCAGTTCCCGGAACCGCACGTGCGGCGCGCCCTCGGTCACCGGGAGCGGGAACTGGCCGCCCTTGCCGCAGCCGCCGCCCATCTGGTTCCACTGGAAGTCGCCGGCCACCCGGTCGATGGCCTGGAGCGACTGGAACAGGTTGCCCGCCAGCGTCACGTCCTTCACCAGCTCGGCCAGCTTCCCGTCGCGGATCATGTAGCCGTGCGAGGCGGTGAACGAGAAGTTCTCGAGGAAGGTCTGCCCGCCGGTCGCGTCCACGGCGTAGACGCCGAGCTTCACGTCGCCGATCAGGTCCTCGAAGGTGCCCGTCCCGCCCGCGATGTAGGTGTTGGTCATCCGCACGATGGGGGGATGCCGGTAGTTGATGGCGCGGGCGTTGCCGGTGGGCGCCTCGCCCATGGCCGCCGCGGTCTCGCGGGAATGCAGCCGGCCCACCAGGATGCCCTTCTCGATCAGCTTCGTGTCCTGGGTCGGGGTGCCCTCGTCGTCGTACGGCAGGGTGCCGCGCAGGCCCGCCGCCGAGCCGTCGTCGCCGATGTTCACGATGTCGCTGCCGAAGCGCCGGCCCAGCGTCATCATCTCCCTGGCCTGCGGGTTCTCGAAGACGAAGTCGGCCTCGCTGAGATGGCCGAACGCCTCGTGCACGAACACGCCCGCCAGCCGGGGGTCGAGGACCACCGGCAGCGCGCCGCCCGGCACCGTCGGCGCGTCGAGCAGTTCGAGCGCGCGCCGCGCCGCCGAGCTGAACATCGCGTCGCGGTCCTGCACGGCGTGCCAGCCGCGGCGCAGGCCGAGCGACTCGAGCGAGCGCTCGATGCGGCCGCCGTCGCGGGCCGTCGCCTGGGCCGACAGGCCGATCTCGGGCCGCACCTCGTGCAGGTAGCTGCCCTCGCTGTTGGCGAACCACCACTCGGTCCGCTCGTCGTAGTAGCTCGCCCCGGTGTCGGCGATCCGCTCCCCGGCGGACAGCATCAGGCCGTTGAGGTGCTCCAGGTACCGGCGCTTCTCCGCCAGCGGCACCTCGAACGGGTCGCCGTCGATCTCGGGCACCACGATGTCCACGCGGGGCGGTGTCCGGGCCAGCGCGATGGGACGGTCCAGGACGATGGCGCGCGACATCTCGCCGGCCTGCGCCAGCATGGCCTCGAGCCGGTCGAGCGACGTGAACGAGGCCACGCCCCAGCCGCGTCCCCTGTAGAGCACCCGGACGATGCCCCCCGCGTCCACGTTCTCGCCCGCCAGCTCGAGCCGGCGGCCGCGGTAGACGACGCGGCTCGCGCGGGTGCGCTCGACCCGGATCTCGGCGTACTCCGCCTTCGAGCGCTTCAGCGCCTCGCCGAGGCGGTCGCGCATGTCACCGTTGAAGTTCACCGCCGGTTCCTCGGCCGCGCCGGAGCGACCTTCCGCCCCGGCCGGCCCGGCGCGGCCGCCGCCCCGGACACGACGCCGGCCAGCGCCGCGGCATAGTCCGGCCGGGGCACCAGGGCGCCGTCTTCGACCACGTCGCGGTCCCAGGGGAGCACCACGAAGGACGGCGTGCGGAGCGCCTCGAAGTCCACGGCGTACTCGCCGGTGCGGATGGCCACCGCGGTCTTCACCTGCGTCGCCCCTTCCTCCTTCATCACCGACAGGGCCAGCCGCATGGTCGCGCCGCTTTCGCAGGTCGTGTCCACCAGCAGGACCTTCAGGCCGCGCGGGCTCTGCGTCGGGCGCGAGATGAGCGAGGGCGCCTGACCCTCCTGCGACTTCTTCAGGGTGATGGACGCGAACTCCTTGCGCAGGATCGTCGCGACCACCGCGCCGGGCACCACGCCCGCCCGGGCGATGCCCACCACCAGGTCGGGGTCGAAATCGTTCCAGACCTTGAGCGCGAGGCCGCGGCACAGTTCGCCGAAGAAGGGCCAGTCGACTTCGAGGACACTGCGGGGTTTCGGCATGGGCGGACCTGGCACGGGGATGGGGACGTCGACGAGAACCGCACTGCAAGGTAGCCCCGAAACCCGCTTCCCGCTCCCCCCGCGGCGGACCCGCCCGTCGCGCGGGCGCAACGGCCCAAATCCACTATTGTCAATCGCTTGGCGTTTCATTAGTTTCGCGGTCCATGGGTATCTTCCGGCGCATCTTCGGCGGTGACGACCACCGTCCCGACCCCATCAAGCCGCAGCGCCTGGACTACCTCAACGAAGCCCTCGCCCTCGAACGCCAGGGCGATTTCGACGCCGCCATCGTCAGCTACCGGCTGGCCCTGCGCGACCACCCGACCGACTCGCGCATCCTCCAGAACCTCGCGATCGCCTTCAGCCGCACCGGCAAGCTGGACGAGGCCATCCGCCATTACCGGCGCGCCCTGGAGATGGACCAGACCCTGGCGGGCGCGCATTACGGGCTGGCCTTCCTGCTGCTCCGGCGCGGCGAGCACGAGCCGGCCGCTCAGCATCTGCGCGCCTTCCTCGGCAATCCGCCGCGCGGCCCCGAGGCCCAGCGATGGATCGAGCACGCCGAGTCGGCGCTGCGCGAGCTGGAGGCCGGGCCGTCCCAGGCCACGGCGGGGATGGAGGGCGCCTGAACGCCCGCCACGCCGCCCTGGCCGCGGCGTGGATCCTGACGGCGGGCCTCGGCTGCACCGGACTGACCAGCGGTGACGACGAGCCCGTCGCCCTCGAGTTCGTCAACCCCCCCGACAGCATCGGCATCAGCGACACGGTCGTCATCCGGGTCCGGGCGCTCAACCGCGGCGGCGACTCCATCGCCGGCCTGACGTTCCTGCTCCGGTCCCTCGAGCCCGACACCCTCGGCGTGGACAGCGCCCGGATGGCGGTGATCGGCCTGCGGGCCGGCTCCGGCCGGATCGTGGCGCTCCACCGCGACCTGCCCACAGAACCCTTCCGCATTCGCGTCCGCTAGCCGTAAGTTGCGGGAGGTCGGGTGCGTCCCGCGGCCGCCCGGCCGGACCTCGCGCCAGGGCCCACGGTCGGGCCCCCGGGGCGCGAGCACCCACGGGATCCCAGCTCCGAGGCCCCTGTGTCCGACCCCACGCTCCCCGGCACGCTGACGCAGCTGTTCTTCGACGCCATCGAGCGCTTCGGCCACAAGCCGGCGGCCATGCGCTACAAGGCCGACGGCCGGTGGCACGACATCACCCACGCCGACCTGCGGCGCCGGGTCGAGCATTTCGCCCTCGCCCTGCGGCGCCTCGGCGTCCAGCGCGGCGACCGCGTGGCCATCCTGTCGGAGAACCGGCCCGAGTGGGCCATCGCCGACTACGCCTGCCTGTGCCTCGGCGTGTCCGACGTGCCGGTGTACCCCACGCTCCCCGCGCCCCAGGTCCGGTACGTGCTCAGGGACTCGGGCGCCGTGGCCATCTGCGTCTCCACCGCGGCGCAGGCCGCCAAGATCCGGGAGATCCGCGCCGAACTGCCGGGCCTGAAGCACGTGATCGCCTTCGACGCCGACGCCGCCGGTCCGGGCATCATCGCCCTCGCCGACCACTATGCCTCGGGCGCGGCCGCGGCCGCGGCGGGCGAGGGCGCGCGCTTCAAGGAGGACGCGCTCACCGTCCTGCCCGACGACCTGGCGACCATCATCTACACGTCGGGCACCACGGGCGACCCCAAGGGGGTCATGCTGACGCACAACAACATCTACGCGAACTGCGTCCAGGCCATGCCGGCGCTGAAGCTGACCACCGACGACTCGACGCTCTCCTTCCTGCCCCTGTCGCACATCTTCGAGCGCATGGCCGGTCACTACGCCGTCTTCAGCTACGGCGCGACCATCAACTACGCCGAGAGCATCGACACGCTGGTGGCGAACCTCGGCGAGGTGAAACCCACGGTCGTGATGAGCGTGCCGCGCGTCTACGAGAAGATCTACGCCCGGGTGCTCGAGAACGCGCTCATCTCCCCGATCAAGAAGCGCATCTTCTTCTGGGCCAAGGCCACGGGCGAGCGGTGGGCCGATCTCACGCTCGCCGGCCAGCCCATCCCGGGCGGTCTGGCGATCGCGTACCGCATCGCCCGCAAGCTGGTCTTCTCCAAGCTCGAACAGCGGGTCGGCGGGCGCCTGCGGTTCTTCGTGTCGGGCGGCGCGCCCCTGCCGGCCGACATCGCCCGGTTCTTCTTCGCCGCGGGCCTGCCCATCTACGAGGGCTACGGACTGACCGAGACCTCACCGGTCATCACCGTCAACCACCCCGGCCGGCTGCGCCTCGGCACCGTGGGCCCGGTCATCCCCGGCCTGGACGTCCGGATCGCCGACGACGGCGAGATCCTGGTCAAGGGACCGAGCATCATGAAGGGCTACTACAACAAGCCCGAGGCCACGGCCGAGGTCATCGACGCCCAGGGGTACTTCCACACCGGCGACATCGGCATGTTCGAGGACGGCTACCTCAGGATCACCGACCGCAAGAAGGACATCATCGTCACGGCGGCCGGCAAGAACATCGCCCCGCAGCCCATCGAGGCCCTGGCCAAGAAGAACAAGTACCTGGCCAACGCGGTGATGCTGGGCGACAAGCGCAAGTTCTGCGTCATGCTGCTGGTGCCGCAGTACGAGCACCTCGAGCCGTGGGCCAAGCGCCGCAACCTCATGTGGAAGGACCACCGCGAGCTGATCGCCCTGCCCGACGTGAAGGCGAAGCTGGAGCGCGAGGCGCTCGGGCAGTTCGCCGACCTGGCGAAGTTCGAGATGCCCAAGAAGTTCCTGATCCTCGAGCGGGACTTCTCGGTCGAGACGGGCGACCTGACGCCGACGCTCAAGGTCAAGCGCCGGGTGGTCGAGCAGAAGCTGAAGAAGGAGATCGACGCGCTGTACGAGGAGGCCGAGAAGGAGGGCGCCGCGGCCTGACGCGGCGCCCCGGGCCTGCCGCCTAGACGGCGGCCGGCGCCTCGCCCGGCCGCTCGACGGGCAGGCCGGCCTTCTGCCAGCCCAGGAACCCCGACCCCAGGCTGCTCACGTCACGGAAGCCCGCGGCGCGCGCCACGCTGGCGGCGATGGCCGCCCGGCCGCCTCCCTGGCAGTGCATGATGATCGGCTTGTCCCGGGGCAGTTCGTCGAGCCGCTCGGCCAGCGTTCCCAGCGCCAGGTGCCGGGCGCCGGGCAGGTGCCCCGCATCCCACTCGTTCTGCCAACGCACGTCGACGACCACGGCCGCGCCGCTCGCGAGCAGCGGCGCGACCTCGCGCGGCGAGACCTGCGGCACCACGTCGAGCGTCCCGGCCGAACCGCGCCAGGCGTCGATCGCCTCCGACCCGAAGTAGCCGGCCACCTGGTCCAGCCCGATCATGGCCAGGTCCCGCCGGGCCTCGTCCACGTTGCGGGCGACCGTGTCGTCCACGATCAGGTAGAACGGCGCGTCGTACGAGACCAGCCAGCCGGCCCACGTGGTGAAGGCGGAGTTCAGCGGGATGTTCAGCGTGCCCGCGACATGGCCCGCGGCGAAGTCGGCCGCGTGCCGCGTGTCCACCACCACGGCCCCGGTCGCCAGCACCTCGCGGAGCGTGTCGCCCGGCAGGCGCTCGGGCCGGGTCAGCCCGTGCAGCAGCCGCGGGCCGTCGCGGTTCATCTTCTTCATCTGCGCGAAATAGGCCGGCGGCTCCGGCTGACCGGCCAGCACCAGGGCCACGAAGTCGTCCTCGTCCGCCGTGGTGAACGCCCAGCCGGCGAACCGCTCGTAGCCGAGGGTGGTCGACGGGACCGCGCCGAGGGCCTTGCCGCAGGCCGAACCGGCGCCGTGCCCGGGCCACAGCTGCAGGTAGTCCGGCAGCTGCTTGAACCGCTGGAGCGAGCGGAACAGCTGGCGCGCCGCCGCGGCCATGGTGCCCCGGACCCCGGCCGCCTTCTCCAGCAGGTCCGGACGGCCCACGTCGCCCACGAACACGAAATCGCCCGTGAACACGCCCATCGGCCGGTCGGTCGCCGCGCCGTCGGTGATCATGAAGCAGACGTGCTCCGGCGTGTGACCCGGCGTGTGCATCACCTCGACCCCGATGTTGCCGACCGTGAAACGGTGGCCGTCCTTCACCAGCACCGCCTTCGACTCGGCCGCGAACCCGTAGCGCCAGTCGCTGCCGCCCTCGTCGGACAGGTACAGCGTCGCGACCGCGCGCGCGGCCAGCTCGCGGCTGCCCGACGTGAAGTCGGCATGGATGTGGGTCTCGGTCACGTGCGTCAGCCGCATCCCCTCGGCCTCGACCGCCGCGATGTACTGGTCCACGTCGCGATTCGGGTCGACGATCAGCGCCTCGCCCGTGGCCTGGCAGCCGACCAGGTAGCTGGCCTGGGCCAGCTTGGTGTCGTAGAACCGGCGGATCAGCATGCGTACCTCCCACGAGCGGGGACGGCCCCGCCGCGTCGTCTGGAATCAGCCTGGTGCCTCGCGGTGCAGGCAGACCGGCAGCCGCCGGATCCCGCGCGCATCCACCGTCCAGCGGGAAATGGAACCGGAGACGACCCAGCCGGTCTTGCGGGCCCAGGCGTTGGCCGCGTCGTTCGACGCGGCGATGTGGGTCACCAGCCGGCGCAGTCCCGCGGCCGCGGCCACCCGGTACAGCGCGTACTCGAACATCGTGGCCGCCCCGCGCCGGCGCGCCGAGGAGAAGGTGAAGAGGTTCTCCACCTGGCCGGTGCCGGGCGACAATGGAAGATACAACCCGGCCCACTCGGGCAGCGCCCGCAGTGCCGGATTGTCCTCCGGCGTCAGCAGCCACTGGATGCACACCGGCTCGCCGGCGTCGAGCCACAGCAGGGCCCGCCTGAGACCGAGGTCCCAGAACCGGAAGCCCGACACCAGCTGGTTCTGCTCGCGATCCGCGTGCGCCCGCAGGCTGGCGATGTGCTCATCGGTGACCGGCACCAGCGTGACCGGACCGGGATCGGGCGTCGCGGCAAGGTCGATGCGGTACCGCACCCACTCCGACCGCTCGACCCGCCTGCCCGCCGCGGCGCGCAGGGCCCGGAACGAGCGGTCCGCCGTCGCGACCAGGGCGGCGGGCACCCGCCAGCAGGCGGCGCGGCAGCAGATCCAGGAACCCTGCGCGCCGGGTCCTCCGAGGGGAGCGTCCACCTCGAGAATCTAGGGCGCCGGCGGAGGCGGCGCGACGGTCAGCGCGGCAGTCGCTCGGCGACCACCATGCCCCCGCCGCGGGCCAGTTCCGCCAGCCCCGCCGGCAGGTCCACGTCACCCTCGGCCACCAGCCTGAGGCCCGGCAGCAGCGCGCCCGCGCCGGCCGTCAGCCACGGCTCGGCGGCGGCATCGGCCCCGATCACCACGGCGCGGACGCTGTGACGGCGCACCGGGAAGCCGGCCGGCGAGCGCAGGATGGACACGGCCGGGGACGGCGCGACGCCGTCGGGGGGATTCAGCGCCACGAGCGTGACGCCCGGCAGGCGCGCGGCGAGATCGGCACCGTGGCGGCCCGGGCCGCCCACCAGCAGGGCCGTGCCGCCCGGCCCGTCGAGGCCGAGGAACGCGTGCATGGCGTCCGCCGTCAGGGCCGACGGCGCCGCGTCGGCCGGCGCGCCCGCCACGCTGGTCCCGGGCGGCGCGAAGAACGCGATGCCGTCCACGATCGGGTATTCCGCGCCGCACGCCGGGCACAGCAGTCCGCCCCGGACCACGTCGCGGCCGTCCATCGTCACCGGGCCCAGGATCAGGTAGCTCTCCTCGTGCGCCCGCGGGCAGCGCAGGACGTCCGTCAGCTCGATGAACATGCGGACGCCGCGACGCCTACCGGAATTCGACCCAGGTGACCTTGCCCGCCTCGACCCGGACGCGCCGGAACACCCGGCGCTCGCCGATCGCCACGCCCATCACGTAGTCGCCGGGCGGCACGTCGCCCACGGCGAAGTGCTCGCCGTAGGCCGGGTCGGGCCGGTTCCGCTCGCCGTAGGTCTCGGCGAAGCTGAAGGGCGTTTCCTGCGGCTCCGGCTTCACCAGTCCGTAGATGCGCGCCTGGCGCAGCGGCTGGCCGTCCGGCCCCCAGACCTGGCCCGCCACGATGCCGGTCTGCGGCAGGGGCTCGATCCACAGCTCGGGATTGCGGGTGTACGGCGGGTAGCGCACCGCCGGGTCGACGATGAGACGGACCGAGTCCACCGGCGCGGCGTGGATCTCCAGGTGCAGGTGGTCGTTGGTGGCGCGGCCGGTGCTCCCGACGCGGGCGATGGTCTGGCCGCGGGCGACCCGCTGGTCGACGGCGACCAGCAGACGCGAGTTGTGATAGTAGACCGAGTAGATCACGAACCGGCCCTCGGGCGTGCTCAGCGCGCTGTCGTGGCGGATCGCGACGGTCAGCGCGCCCTGCTCGGCGGGGCCGGCGTAGACGACCGTGCCGGCGTCGACCGCGAGGACCGCCGTGCCCGTGGGGTTGTTGAACTCGACGCCCTGGTGCGGCTGGAAGTTGCCGCCCATGGTCGAGCCGTAACGGTAGGTCTGGTCGATGTAGGGCTGGTCGGTGCGGGCGATGGGCCGCTGGAACCAGGTGTGGCGCGGCGCCGCCGGCGCCGACACGCCGGTGGTATCACCGCGCTCGAGGCACGCCGGGCTCTGGGCACCGAGCAGGCCGCAGGCGGTGCCGAACAGCGTGTCGCCCGCCTGGCCGTCGGCCGGCGGCAGGACGGCGTACACGTCACGGGCACGGGCGGTGCCGCCGGCGTGGAGCGTCAGCCCCATCCGGGCGCCGTAGAGCGCGCCGCCGCTCGTGGCGCCGGCGCAGAGGACGCCGTCGCAGCCGGCCATCTGGCGGATCGCCACCGGCGCGCCGCGCTCGAACAGGCTCATGCATTCCCAGCGCGCCGGCGTCTGGCGGCGCCGCGGCCGCTGCGAGCCGGCGCAGGTCTCCGTCCCCAGCACCGCCGGCACGATCGCGCCCGGCGCCTCGATGACGTGCATGGCGCGCACCCGCGCGCCGAGCGCCGGCGTCGGCGACGGGTCCACGGGCCGGTAGCCCGCGCGGGCCGTCCAGGTGCCGAGACCGCGGAGGGTCGAGATCCACAGTCCGCTCACGCGCGCGGCCGCCACGGCCAGCACGTACCGGTTCGGCAGGCCGCGCGGCGTGCTGTCGGTGATGGCGTCCCAGTTCGTGCCGCGGTCCGGCGAGAACCGGATGCCGTCCGCCGTCGCGACGAAGACCGTGTCGCCCTGGATGCTGATGCCGTTCGGCACGACGTACTGCCACCGCGGCCCCAGCTCCCGGAACTCCCAGTTGCGCCAGGTGCGCCCGCCGTCGCGCGAGACGCCCCAGCCGTTGCCCACCGTGCCGTACCACACGGCGTCGCCCTGGAAGGCGAAGGCGTGCACGAAGTTCCACGAGATGCCGCGGGCGGCGGTGTCGCGGGCGGACCGCAGGTTCTCCCAGGCGGCGGCGCCCGGGCGCAGGACGTAGATGCCCTGGCCGTAGGTGCCGGCCCAGATGCTGCCGTCGGGACCGCGCGCCAGCGCCAGCACGTGGGTGCCCCAGCCGGAGGGGTCCGGCAGCGGCGGCACGTGGAGCGCCGGCGCCTGCGCGGCGGCCGGAGCGGCCAGCATCAGGGTCAGGATCAGCGGGCGAACGAAGGACATCAGCGCCTCGGTTCGATGTGCAGTTCCGGGACGGCCACGTGGCCGGGCCGGGTCGCGATGAACAGGACCGCGTCGGCGACATCCGCCGCGCGGAGCATGTCGCGCCGGCGGGTGAACCCCGGACGGGTGTCGGGGTCCACCGGGTCCCACAGCGTGGTGTCCACCGGGCCGGGCGAGATGAGCGCCGTGCGCACGCCGGTGCCCGCCGCCTCGGCCGCGGCCACCTCGTGCAGGCCCCTGAGGCCGCGCTTGCTGGCGGCGTAGGCCGCGTTGCCCGGGAAGGTCGCCCGGTCGGCGACCGATCCGATCGTGACGACCAGCCCGGTGCCGCGCGCCGTCATGGCCGGCAGGAAGGCGCGCAGGACCAGGAACGGCCCCGTGAGGTTGGCACTGAGCTGGTCGGCGAACTCGGACGGCGACGTCTCGGCCAGCGGCCGCAGCAGGAAGGCGCCGGCCGCGTTGACCAGCACGTCGGGCGCGCCGCGCGCCGCCAGCACCCGCTCCCGCGCGCGCGCCACGTCGGCCTCGCGCGTGATGTCACAGCCCAGGTCGGCGCGGCCGGCGCCCTCGGCGTCGGCCAGGCTGCGCGCCAGCCGGGTCACGTGCGCGCCCGCGGCCTCCAGCGCCTCCGCGACGGCCAACCCGATGCCCCGCGACGCGCCGGCCACCACGGCGGACCGGCCGGCGAGCGGCCGCGTCAGATGCGGTGCGATCCGCTCACCACCAGGCGCAGGAACTCGTCCCGCGTCTTCTGGTCCTCGCGGAAGGTCCCGCGCACGGCGCTCGTCACCGTCCGCGAGTTCTGCTTCTCCACGCCGCGCATCATCATGCAGAGATGGAACGCCTCCACCACGACGCCGACGCCCGCCGGCTCGAGGATGCACTGCATGGCGTCGGCGATCTGGTCGGTCAGCCGCTCCTGCACCTGGAGCCGGCGGGCGTAGATCTCCACCAGCCGGGCCACCTTCGACAGCCCGACGATGTGCCCGTTGGGGATGTAGGCCACGTGCGCCTTGCCGAAGAACGGCAGCATGTGGTGCTCGCACAGCGAATAGAGCTCGATGTCGCGCACCAGCACCATGGACTCGTGCCGCTCGGCGAACATCGCCTTGCGGATCAGGTCCATGGGGTCCATCTGGTAGCCGCGCGTCATCCAGGTCAGCGAGCGCATCACCCGCTCGGGCGTCCGCTTCAGGCCCTCGCGGGCGGGATCCTCGCCGAGGCGCACCAGCATCTCGCGCACCAGCGCCTCGAACGGCACCGCGGTCAGGTCCACTCAGCCTCCGGAGTATTCGACGACGTTGCGCGGGGTCTCCCACAGGACCAGCCGGTGCAGCTTCACGCCCGAGGGCATGTGGGGCTGGAGCAGCCGCCAGCACACCACGACGATGTTCTCCGCCGTCGGGATGAGCGCGCGGAATTCCGGCACGTCGAGGTTCAGGTTGCGATGGTCGAACCGGGAGAGCACGTGGGTCTCGACCAGGTCCTTCAGCGTCTTGATATCCACCACGTAGCCGGTCGCGGGCGCCACCTCGCCGATGACCGAGACGTCGAGCTCGTAGTTGTGGCCGTGGTAGTTCGCGTTGGCGCAGGGCCCGAAGACGCGCGCATTCTCCTCGTCCGACCAGCCGGCGTTGGCGAGCCGGTGGGCGGCGTTGAAGTGCGTGCGTCGCGTGACGATGACCTTGGGCATGCGCATCGGCTGGTTGGAGGTGGGGCGGACCGCGAAGGGGCCGCGTCCCTGAGGATAATGCCCCCGCCGGGATGCACGTCAAGCCGCGGACGCACGAAGCCCCGGCGGTGCCGGGGCTTCAGGAACGGGGAGCAAAGAGGATTATTGAAGCCCGATTAGAAATGATTGGTCCTTCGCATTGGCTTCCGTCTTCCCCCTCGCAGGGGCGTGACGTCCACCCACGTATGTAGGACCACAACCGGACCGTTGGCTCAATAATTTGTCTCTCCACTCCCTTTTCTGGTCGCTGGCGCCATAATACGGAGCGGCACGCGACGGGTCAAGACGGCGAACGCCGCTCTTGACAACCCACGGGAGCAATAACCGGACCACATGGAACTGCGCGGTCTTGGTCGGTCAGGATGGCAGGTCTCGGCGATCGGCTTCGGCGCCTGGGGCATCGGCGGCGGCCTGTGGCGCGGCTCCGACGACGCCGCCTCGGCCGAGGCGCTCAGCGCGGCCCTCGAGGCCGGCTGCACCTTCATCGACACGGCACTGGCCTACGGCGACGGACACAGCGAACGGCTCATCGGCCGCATCCTGCGCGGCTGGGCGGGCGAGGTCCGCGTCGCGTCCAAGGTGCCGCCGCTCGACGAGGCCTGGCCCGCCCGCGGCCCCCTGGCCGCCACGTTCCCCGCCGCGCACGTCCGCCGCTCCGCCGCGGCCAGTGCCGACAACCTCGGTCGGCCCGTCGACCTCCTGCAACTGCACGTGTGGCGTGATGCCTGGCTCGCCGAACAGGAGTGGCGCGACACCGAGCGGACAGTGGAACAGCTGATCGCCGACGGGACCATCCGCGCGTTCGGCATCTCCATCAACGACCACGACCCCGACTCGGCGCTCGAGGCGGTGCGCCGGTGCGACCTGCTCACGGCCGTGCAGGTCATCTACAACGTGTTCGACCCGTCACCCGCCGAGCGCCTGTTCCCCGCCTGCGTGGCGCGGGGGGTCGGCGTCATCGCCCGGGTGCCGCTCGATGAAGGCGGGCTCACCGGCACGATCGGTCCCGATACCGTCTTCGCGGCCGACGACTTCCGCAGCCGCTACTTCACTCCCGACCGCCGCGCCGAACTGACGCGGCGCGTCGACGCGCTCCGGCCGCTGCTGCTCCGCGAGGCCGGCTCGCTCGCCGAGGGCGCCCTGCGCTTCTGCCTGAGCCACCCGGCGGTGAGCACCGTCATCCCGGGCATGCGCTCCGCCGGGCACGCCCGGTCCAACTGCGCGCTGGCCGACGGCCGGCCGCTCTCCCCCGGCCTGCTGCGCGACCTGGCGGCCCACGCCTGGCCCCGCAACTGGTATCCCGAATGAGGCGGCTCGGCCTCAACGCGTCGCTGGCCGTCGGCCTGCTGGCGCTCGCCGCCTGGGTCGTCTTCGGGCTGCTGCTGCCGGTCGGCGCGGGCGCCATCCACGTGCTGCTCCCCGTCGGCATGATGCTGGTGATCCGCCGGGTTGTGACGGGACCCGACGCGTGGTAGCGTAGCGGCCATGCTCCCGACCGATCCGTCCCCGGCCCGCCCCGCGCGGCTGGCCATCGAGGTCGTACCCATCGCGCTGTTCCTCGGCCTGTTCCTGTGGGACGTGCGCGCCTCGCTGACGCCGTTCGTGGCGTTCCCGGTGCTGGTCTTCGTCCTGTGGCCCCAGCGCACCCACGCGCTGGGCCGGCAGCTGCTGGTCGCCGTGTCGATGGTGTTCGCCGTGTGGCTCCTGGGCGAGTACGGCGAGGTGCTGCTGCCCTTCGCCCTGGCGATGGCGGTCGCCTACCTGCTGGCGCCCGGGGTCACGGCGCTCGAACGCCGTCGGGTGCCGCGCGCGCTGGCGATCATCCTGGTCCTGCTGCCGTTCATCGGCGGCCTCGTCGGGCTGGTGCTGCTGCTGGTGCCCGAGATCGAACGCCAGCTGCTCGACCTGGCGGGCCGCCTGCCCCAGCTCGGCAACCGGGTCGCCGAATGGGTCCTGGCCCTCCGCCAGCGCCTCCTGGTCAGCGGCGCCGAGGTGTTGAGCGACGCCCAGCTGGAGCGGCTGAGGAACCTCGAGGCCTCGGACCTCGTGGGCCTGGTGAGCAGCGAATGGGACGCGGTCTCGCAGCACCTGTGGCAGGCGGTGCGCGGCATCGGCCGCGGCGTGGGGGCCGGGTTCGGCCTGCTGCTGACGTTCCTCGGCTATTTCGTCGTGGCGCCGGTGGTCACGTTCTACCTGCTGCTCTCGTGGCCCTCGATCGCCGCGGCCGTCGAGTCGCTGGTGCCGCCGGCCCGCCGCCCCGTGGTGTTCGGGTTCCTGCATGAGTACGACCGCGCGCTGGGGCGGTTCGTGCGCGGCCAGCTGACCGAGGCCACGCTCGTCGCGGTGCTCACCTCGGTGTCGCTGGCGGTGCTCGACTTCCCCGCCGCGGTGCTGATGGGCATCATCGCCGGACTCGGCAACCTGATCCCCAACATCGGCCTGTTCCTGAGCATCATCCCCGGATTGCTCATCGCGCTGGTCGCGCCCGAGGTCGGCCCGGCGCTGGCGAAGCTGATCGGCGTGTTCGCGGTGGTGCAGTTCATCGACGGGTCGATCACCGGCCCCCGCATCGTCGGCGGGTCGGTCGGGCTCAACGCGGTCTGGGTCATGCTGGCGGTGCTGGTGTTCGGCAAGCTGCTGGGCTTCGCGGGCATGTTCCTGGCGGTGCCGCTGGCGGTCCTCGTCAAGATGTTCGTGGTGCGGGCCGTGGCCGCCTGGCGTCGTTCGCCGGCCTACGCGGCGCCGGGCGGCTAGCCGCCCGCTTCGCGGCGGGGGGGGCCGCGATCCCTGCCCTCCCGGCGCTAGATCTCCCAGTTCGACCACAGCAGGCCGTTGGCGGGCGGCAGCTCCGGGTAGCCCCCCAGCGTCATCCTGAGGTCGGACCAGCGCACCCGGTAGCCCCGCTCGACCAGCGCGGCGTAGGCCCCGGTGTACGCGGTCTGACAGCGCACCGCGAGCCGCCGCACCGCGAGGCGGTTCGCCCAGGCGGCCGCGGCGTCGAGCGCCGCCAGCAGGCCCGGCAGGTCGAGCGCCCCCACCTTGAGCACCCGGACCTCGTCGCGCCCGCCGCCTTCGGCCAGCGGCGCCGCGTGCACCAGGGCGAACCCGGCCAGCGCGCCGCCGCGGTCCACCAGCACCACGTCGCCCAGGTTGAGTTCGAGCGTCAGGTCGAACTCGCGCCCGTAGTCGTAGCCCGGCGCCAGGACCGAGACCAGCCGCGCGATCTCCGCCGAGCGGCGGACGCGGTCGGCGGCGCCGAGCTGGCCGAGCGTCTCGGGCGGCTCGGCCGAGCGGCGCGAGCGGCCCACCCCGGTATCCGTGGTCATGGTCAGCGTCAGGTGCCCGGGAAGGAACCCCAGCCTGCCGTAGAAGCCGATGTTGTCCACGGTGCGCGGCATGGTCTCGAGGCCGATGGTCCGCACGGCGCGCGCCTTCAGCCACTCCGTGGCGGCCAGCACGATCTCGCGGCCCAGGCCCGCCAGCTGGCGGTCGGGCCGCACGCACAGCGGTCCCATCCAGCCCTCGGCGCCCGAGACGTGGGCGATGTTGAACGCCACGACCCGATCCGATTCGTCGCGCCACAGCATGGCGCCCTCGCCCGCCGCGCGGATCGCGAAGCGCCAGATGTGCTCGTTGAGGAACGGCACCCGGACGCCGACCAGCCCGTCACGGCGATAGCGGTCCGTGAAGCTGTCGGCGAACAGCCGGTTCAGCGCCGGGATGTCGCGTTCGGTCACGGGAACCGGCCCGTGATGCGCGCGCTCAGGCCGCCACATCCGCACCGGGCGCTCCCGTGCCAGGGTCCCGTGGACGCTCGTCGCTGACGACCGACGCGCCCGACGCCTCGTCGTACCGCACCCGGAGGACGCGGTCGAGGCTCTCGCGGACGCCTTCCACGTGCGAGATCAGCACCACCTGGGGGAACCGGCCGCCCAGGCCGCGCAGCAGCCGCATGACCCCGTCGCGATGGGTGTCGTCGAGCGAACCGAAGATCTCGTCGAGCACCAGCAGCGACAGCGGCTGGCCCGCGCGGTCGGCGATCATCTGGCTCACGGCGAGCCGGAGGACCAGGTTGACCAGGTCCTCCTCGCCGCCCGACAGGACCGTCTGCGGCTGGCCGTCCTCGAGCACCGTGGCCTCGAACTCGTCGTCGAGCTGGATCTCGTCGTACTGGCCGTCGGTCAGGCCCGACAGCAGGTCGCTGGCGATGGCGGCGATCTCCGGGCCGATCTCGGCGTTGAGGTCGGAGCCCAGTTCGCCGAGCGCCCGGTCGAGCTCGGTGTGGAGCCGCACGTCCATCTGCAGTTCGGCCTGCCGCGCCGCCCGGGCGGCGGCCTCCTGCTCCTGCCGCTCCGCCGCGCGGAGCCGTTCCAGGGCCGCGCGCTCCTCGGCCTGCGCCTGGACCACCGCGCGCTCGGCCGCCCGCCAGGCCTCCTCGAGCCGCACCATCTCGCGCTCGGCCGAGAGGAACGCGTCCTCGTTGAACGCCAGGGCGGCCAGTTCCCGCTCGATGCCCGCGAACCGCTCCACCAGCGTCCCGCGCCGGGCCTCGGCCGCCTCGAGCTCGGCCGCCAGCCCCGTCACCCGCTCGGCGTCCGCCGCCAGCCGCTCGGCCCGCCGCGCGGCGGGCTCCAGTTCGGCGACGGCCTGCAGCACCTGGTCGTGACGCGCGCGGTCGTACCCGCCCTTCAGCCGCAGCGACTGCGCGTGCAGGTCGGCCCGCCGGTCGGCCAGCTGCCGCATCTGCTTCTCGAGTTCCATGGCCTCGTCGGCCGCCCGCCGGGCGAGCGCCAGTTCCTGGGCCAGACCCTCCACCTCGGCGGCGAGCGCGTGACGGCGGGCGTCGAGCTCCACCAGCTCGGCCGGGGCGGACCGCAGCTGTTCCAGGCGCGACTTGAAGTAGAGCCCGTTCTGACGGATGCCCTCGAGCTGGGAGTCGAGCAGCTCGAGCACGTTGGCGTACTCGCGGCCCAGCGGCCGGCCGCACGTGGGGCAGGCCCCGCCCTCGCCCGCCGCGACCACCCGCTCACGCTGCGACTCGAGGTCGGCGTACTGGTCCAGCAGGCTTCGGCGCGTCGCGGCGGCGTCGGCCTTCTCGCGCTCCCAGGCGGCCTGGGCCTCGGTCCAGGCGCCCGCCGCCG
This sequence comes from uncultured Gemmatimonadales bacterium, assembly GCA_964550365.1. Classification (GTDB taxonomy): domain Bacteria; phylum Gemmatimonadota; class Gemmatimonadetes; order Gemmatimonadales; family JACORV01; genus DASXPG01. The sequence continues at coordinate 23,534 of CAZJZC010000013.1, forward strand.
CGTCGCCCGCCGTCCGCTGCGCCTCGAGCTGCTCGGCCAGCACGAGCGTCCGTTCCGCCTTCGCCGCCGACGCCGCGAGCCGGGCGCCCACCTCGTCGGTCTGCCGGCCGACCTCAGCGACCTGGGTGTCGATCCGGGCCCTGGTATCGGCGTCCCGCTGCAGCGCCTCGAGTTCCGCCAGCGCGGCGCGCTCCGCCTGCCAGGCCGCCAGGCGGGGCGCCAGCGACGTCAGCTCGGCTCCCGCCGCCGCCGCCGCCCGGTGCTGGTCGGCCAGCCGCGCGACGGCCTCGACCGTCTGGCGCAGTTCGGCCTCGACCACGCGCCGGTCGGCGCTGAGCGACGCGTGCCGCTCCCGGAACTCCTTGAGCTCCCGGAACACCGGCAGGTGCTGGTCGCTGGCGCCCCGCGCCGCCGCCTGCGCCTCGACGGCCGCCTCCAGCCGGCGGGTCATCTCGCCGTGCTCCGCGCCGCGCTCGATCCGGGCCGCCGCCAGCGCCCGGGGGTCCGGCCCGCCCTGCTGCAGCCCCGACAGCTCGCTGTTCATCGCGCTGCGCCGCTGGCGCACCAGTTCCTGCGCCGCGCGGAGGCGGTCATAGCCGAGCAGGCGATTGAGGAAGTGCCGCCGTTCGGTGGGGCGCAGCGACGCCATCGCCGCCAGGTCCTTCTGACCCGTGAAGTAGGTCCGGAAGAACTCGTCGTAGCCCATGCGGAGGATGCGCGTCAGCTTCGTCGTCACCTCGGCGAGGCTGGTCGTGATCGGCCGGGGACCGCGATCGAGATACAGCTCGGCGTTGAACAGCGTGCGCACCACGCGGTACTCGTGAGGGCCGAGGGCGAAGTCGAGCTCGGCCCGCACCTCGGAGCGCGGCGTGGCCCGGTTCCAGCGCAGCGAGTCGCGCGTGCCGCGGGCCGCGGCGGTGCCGTAGAGCGCCCAGGCGATGGCTTCGAGCAGGGTCGTCTTGCCGGCCCCGTTCGGGCCGATGAGGCCGGTGAGACCGTCGCCGAACTCGATCGCCGTGTCGCGATGCTGGCGGAAGTTGACGAGCCGGAGCCGGAGCAGCCGCATCAGGCCGTGCCCTCCGTCTCGACGCGCTCGACTTCCTCCAGGTAGCCGCGGCCGAGGGCGACCAGCCGCGCCCGGTCGAGCTCGGCGTCGAGCGGCCGGCGGCCCAGGTAGTCGGCCACCAGGTCGGGCAGGGCCTGCCGCGGGCCCGGTCCGCCCGCGCCCGACGCATGGCGCGCCGGCTCGGGCCGCCGCAGGTCCAGCTGGAAGTGCAGCGCCTCGGCCCGCAGGGCGCGCAGGGCGCCGTGGTCCAGCTGGTGGGCCACCTCGCGGGGGACGTTCTCGACCACCAGCCGGCTCACCGTGCCCGCCACGCCGCCGGGGATCCCCGCCACCCGGCCCCGGATGGCGGCGTCGAGGTCCGCCGGCGTCATGCCGGCCGCGTCGAGCCACGGCAGGTCGTGCACCGCGCGCCGCGGCGGCAGCGGCACGCGCTCCACCGTGTGCGCCGCCAGGTCGGCGACGAGGATGCCCTTGCTCAGCCGCTTCTGCAGTTCGAGCCGGCGCTCGCCCCAGATGTTCGGGCTGGTGTACTCGAGCGAGCCCGAGTACCAGACCCGCGGTGCCACCTCGCTCACCACGTGGTAGTGGCCCAGGGCCACGTAGTCCCAGCCCTCGCCGATCTCCTCCGGTTCCAGCCGGACCCCGCCGAAGTCGCTCTCGCCGGTCTCGGGGAAGTAGCCGGTGAGTTCCGGGTGCGTCACCAGCACGCTGTACCGCGCGCCCGGCGCCGGCGCGTAGCGCCGCGGCGTGCCCCGCTCGGCCACCAGCGCCGCGTGCGGCACGGCCAGGACGTCCAGTCCCAGGGCCGGATAGCTCAGCCGGCGCGCGCCGTCGTCCACGACGTCGACCCCCAGGCTGGTCATCAGCTTGAGGATCGACCCGGCCTCGGTCGAACGGGGCGTGTCGTGGTTGCCGGCGATGAGCACCACCGGCGCCGCGGGCAGCGCGGCCCGCAGGCGCGCGAACTGGGTGAAGGCCTCGATGATGGACCGGTTGGTGGGCCGGACCGAGTGGAACAGGTCGCCGGCCACCACGATCGCGTCGGGCGCGCGCGCGATGACCGCGTCGATCGCGGCGCGGAACGCCGCCGCCACGTCGGCCTCGCGCTGGTTCAGCC
>CAZJZC010000014.1:0-24897 GCA_964550365.1 uncultured Gemmatimonadales bacterium
CCCAAGTGGATCAAAGGGGTCCCTATCACCCATCACCCCCTATCCCCATCACCCCCTATCCCCCTATCCCCTATCACCCCTCACACCTCACCCAGCCCCACCCCTCTCACCCACCCCCACCCCTATCTCCTGTCCTCACGACGCTTGCTAGCCCCAATCTCTCCAACGGGATAGATTCAGCCTCCCATGGGCAGAATCTTCGCGATCGCCAACCAGAAGGGCGGTGTCGGCAAGACCACGTCGGCGGTCAACATCGCCGCGTCGCTGGCCGCCGCCGAGAAGCGCACCCTCCTGGTGGACGCCGATCCCCAGGCCAACGCCACCAGTGGCGTGGGGCTCGAGCGCGACCGGCTGCAGCTGACCGTCTACGAGGTGCTCATCGACGGGCGCCCGCTGGCCGAGGTCATCCGCAAGGGCGTGCACTTCCCCCTGCTCGACGTGGCGCCGGCGTCGCGCGACCTGGTCGGCGCCGAGGTGGAACTCGTCGGCCGGCCCCACCGCGAGAGCATCATGCGGCGCGCCCTCGAGGAGGTCCGCGCCGACTACGACTTCATCCTGATCGACTGCCCGCCCTCGCTCGGCATGCTGACGCTGAACATGCTGACGGCGGCTGATGCCGTGATCATCCCCATCCAGTGCGAGTACTATGCGCTCGAAGGGCTCTCGCAGCTGCTGAACACCGTGCGCCTGGTCCAGCGCAACTTCAATCCGAAGCTGGCCATCGACGGCGTGCTGCTGACCATGTACGATGCCCGGCTCAACCTCTCCAAGCAGGTCGCCGACGAAGCGAAGGACTACTTCGGCGCCCGCATGTTCAAGGCGGTCATCCCGCGGAACGTCCGCCTGGCCGAGGCACCGAGCTTCGGCAAGCCGATCCTGATGTACGACATCGGCTCGGTCGGCGCGCAAACGTATCTCAATGTGGCAGAAGAACTTATCCATCGCACCACGCATCGGACCAGCGCCGAGCACCTGGAAGCGGCGAGGATCCCGACGATCGAGGCCCTGTCGTGAGCCCGCTCGACAAGAACCGGCGCCTGGGGCGCGGGCTCGAGGCCCTGCTGGGTGCGGGCACGGTGGAGGATGCCGAGCGCGAGGGGTCGTTGCGCGAGCTGCCGGTCGGCGAGATCAAGCCGAACCGGTATCAGCCGCGCCGGGCGTTCAACACGGCCGAGCTCAAGGAACTCAAGGACTCGATCTCGGCCAACGGCCTCCTCCAGCCGGTGCTGGTCCGCAAGGGCGCGCACGCGGGTTACGAGCTGGTGGCCGGCGAACGGCGCTGGCGGGCGGTCCGGGAACTCGGCTGGAAGAAGATCCCCGCCGTGGTGCGGGAGGTGGACGATCAGACCCTGCTCACGCTGGCGCTGGTCGAGAACCTCCAGCGCGCCGCGCTCTCCCCCATCGACGAGGCCGAAGGCTACGAGCGGCTGACGAAGGACTTCCGTCTCTCGCACGGCGACATCGCGCGGCTCGTGGGACGCGACCGCTCCACGGTGGCCAACGCGATGCGCCTGCTCCAGCTGCCCAAGGCCGTGCAGACGATGGTGGACTCCGGGGCCCTGAGCGCCGGTCATGCCCGCGCCCTGCTCTCCCTCGATGACGATCGCGAGATCGCGCGGATCGCGCGCGAGGCCGTGGCGCACGGCTGGTCCGTTCGGGACACGGAGAAGGCCACGCGCGGCGGCGGGAAGAGCGGCGGGACGGCGAAGAAAAAGGCCCGCCGTGCCCTGCCCCCCGAGGCGCGCCGCATCGAGGAGGCGCTTCGCAAGCGGCTCGGCACCGACGTTGCCGTGGTGCTGAACGGCAAGGGAAAGGGCCACCTGGCGGTCCGCTTCTACTCGCATGATGACCTGGCACGGCTGATGGAACTGATGCTCGGGCGCCGCTGGGACGGGTGATGCGTGGCGCGGGTTACCATGTCGTGGTACAGCGCGAGGGCGCTCTGGACTCACGGCAGTTCAGGGTGTCGCGCTGGGCGGCTCGCGTGCTGGTGGCCGGCGTGGCGCTCCTGGCCCTCGGCCTGCTCACGGTGGCGGTGTTGTACGGCCCCATCGTGGTGACGGCGGCCCGGGTGCCGCTGCTGGAGCAGCGGATCGCACAGCTCCAGACCGAGAACGACAAGGTCAACGAGCTGGCCCAGCGGCTCGACGAGATGGAAGCGCGCTACGCGCACCTGCGCGGCATGCTGGGCGCGAACATCGCGCTGCCGGACGTGCCGCCGGGCGGTTCCGCCGATGGCCAGGTCTACGTGGCGCCGCCGATCCTGGCGCGCGCTCCCAGCGCCGGCGATTCGGCGGCGCCGACGGGGCCGACCATCCCGCAGCGCTGGCCGCTGTCGGTCCGTTCGTTCCGCACGCGCGGCCTGGCCCAGGGCGATCCGAGCGTCGAATCGCATACCGGGCTGGACCTCGCCGTGCCGGTCGGCTCCGACGTGCGGGCTTCGGGCGGCGGCACGGTGAAGGACGCGGGCGTCGATCCGGCGTACGGCCAGTTCGTCCTGCTGCAGCATCCGGACGGCTACGAGTCCATGTACGGCCACCTGTCGCGGGTGCTGGTGGCCGTCGCCGATACCGTGCGCGTCGGCCAGGTCATCGCCCTGTCGGGCAACACCGGCCGCTCGACGGCGCCGCACCTGCATTTCGAGATTCGGCGTGACGGCCGCTCGGTCGACCCGCTGGCACTGGTCAGGGAGGGCAGGTAGACATGAGCATCTTCGGCGCCAAGTCCGTCAACGAACCGGCGGCCCCGGCGGGCGGTCTCTCGATCATCTCGGCGGGGATGACCGTGCGCGGCGACATCGACAGCAACGGCACCGTGAAGGTCGAAGGAGAGGTCGACGGCCACATCCGGGCCGCGTCCCAGGTCCTGGTGGCCAAGGGCGGCCTGGTCCACGGCGACATCGAGGCGCGCGAGGCGATCGTCGGCGGAGCGGTGCAGGGCGCCATCCGCGCCGAGGACCGGGTCGAGATCCAGGCCGGCGCGGCGGTGCAGGGCGACGTCACGACCAGGCGGATCGCGGTGGCCGAGGGCGGCAGCCTCAACGGTCAGATCCGGATGGGCGACGCTGCGCTCGAGGCAAAGGCCGGCACGGGCGGCAAGACCGAAGGCCGCGGTGCGGCGACCGGTCCGGCGGCGGCTTCGGCCGTGCGCCCCTCGGTACCGGTCGCGCGGGTCGCGGTACCGCCGCGCACGTCGAGCACGGGGTTCTGAGCCACGGCTCCCACATCGTTTCGGACAACCGCTGTGGGCACAGCACTGTAACACGCTGTCACACATAGAGATAGGGCTGTTGAAGCGTGCGACAACAATTCAACACACTATCATTACTGTGTCTCGTCACTATTGTATCAGTGTCATGTAGCCGGTCTCCTGAACCCGAGGCAGGCCCCATGGCCTTCAAGGTGGCGCTCCTGACGCCCGGGCCGATCTCGGACGCCGGCTGGAACGCCGGCGCCTACGAAGGACTGGAACGGATCCGCGACTCCCTGGGCGCCGAGGTCAGCCACGCGGAGACCCGGACGCCGGCGGAGTTCGAGGAGGCGTTCCGTGATTACGCGCGGCGCGGCTTCCGGCTGGTCTTCGGGCACGGGTTCGAGTTCCAGGACGCCGCCGCCCGGGTCGGCGCCGAGTTCCCCAACACGGTCTTCATCACCACGTCGGGCGCCACGGTGCGGGCCAACGTCTCGCCCATGGTCTTCCGGCTCGAAGAGGGCACCTACCTTGCCGGCATGCTGGCCGGCGGCATGACGCGCACCGGGACCATCGGCTTCATCGGCGGCATCAAGCTGCCGCCCGTGGAGGGTACCTACCTTGGCTTCGAGGGCGGGGCGCGGGCCGTGCGACCCGACGTCCGGGTGCTGCAGGCCTACATCGGCAACTTCGACGACGTCGCGGCCGCCAAGGAGAACGCGGTGGCGCAGATCCGCCGGCGGGCCGACCTCCTGCTGCACAACGCCGACGCCGCATCGTTCGGGATGTTCCAGGCGGTGCGCGAGGCGCCGGGCACCCTGGCGATCGGCGCGAACCGCGATCAGAACGCGGTGGCGAGCGACGTCATCATCGCCTCGGCGATGCTCGATGTGCCGCACGCGCTGTTGCTCGTGGCCCGGCGCGTGCACGACGGGGCGTTCACGCCCGGGGTGATGTACTTCGGCATCCGCGAGGGCGTCGTCGACCTGGTGATCAACCCGCGGCTGGCGCGCCGGGTACCCTCGTCGCTGCAGCGGCGCATCCTCGCCGCCCGCGATTCGATCATCGGCGGCACGCTGGCCGTGCCGCGCATCGAGTTCGTCCCCGACTCCGTGCCGGTGGCGCGCTGAATGCAGCTCGCCGACATCGTCGCCTACCTGGACGAGTATCTCGCCATCGGCGAAGCCGGCGACTGGCCGAACGCCCTCAACGGGCTCCAGGTCGAGAACGCGGGCACCGTCTCCCGGATCGCCGTCGCCGTGGACGCGGCCGAAGCGGTGATCGCCGAGGCGGCGCGGCGTGAGACCGACCTCCTCATCGTGCATCACGGGCTGTTCTGGGGCGGGCTGGAGCCGCTCCGCGGACGCGTGTACCGCAAGACCGCAGCCCTCATCCGCAGCGGCATCGCCGTCTATTCCGCGCACCTGCCGCTCGACCGCCATCCCGAGGTCGGCAACAACCACGCGCTGGCCCGCCAGCTCGGCGTCAGCATCCAGGGGCTGTGGGCCGAGGAGAAGGGCGCCCGCATCGGGGTGTGGGGCGACCTGACGGCCGGCCGCGAGGAGCTGGGCGCCAGGATCGCCGCGGTCCTGGGCGCGGCGCCCCGCATCATCGCCGGCGGCCCGGAACGGATCGCCCGGGTGGGCGTGGTGACCGGCGCCGGCGGTTCGCTCATCGGCGAGGCCCGCGCGGCCGGGCTCGACGCCCTGGTCACCGGCGAGGGCGCCCATCACACGTACTTCGACGCCATGGAGCTGGGCGTGAACGTCTACTACGCCGGCCACTACGCCACCGAGACGGTGGGCGTGAAGCTGCTCGGCGCCCACCTGGCGGAGCGCTACGGCCTGCCGTGGTCGTTCATCGACCATCCCACGGGGCTATGAGCGCGTGAACCAGCCGCCGGCCGCGCGCCTGCTCGGCATCGCGAAACGGTTCGGCTCCGTGCAGGCACTGCGCGGAGCCGATTTCGCGCTCGCACCCGGCGACATCCATGCGTTGCTGGGCGAGAACGGGGCGGGGAAGAGCACGCTGATGCACGTACTCTTCGGCCTGCTCGCGCCCGATGCCGGCCTCATCGAGGTCGGCGGCCGGCCGGTCCGCATCGGCCGGCCGCGGGAGGCGATGGACCTGGGCATCGGGATGGTCCATCAGCACTTCACGCAGGTCGGCTCCTTCACCGTCGCCGAGAACGTGTGGCTCGGTCAGCCCGGCGTGCGCACCGACGCCGCGGCCGCGGCCGCGGCGGTGCGGCGCGTGGGAGACGCCACGGGCCTGACGCTCGATCCTGCGGCGCGCGCCGGCGACCTGCCGGTGGGCCTGCGCCAGCGGCTCGAGATCATCAAGGCGCTGGCGCGTGACGTCCGGGTGCTGATCCTGGACGAACCGACCGCGGCGCTGACGCCGCGCGAGGTCGACGACCTGTTCGCCGCCCTGCGGCGCCTGCGCGAGCGCGGCGTGGCGGTCGTCCTCATCACGCACAAGCTGCGCGAGGTCCTGGCGATCGCCGACCACGTGACGGTCCTGCGCCAGGGTGCCGTGGTGCTCAGTGAGCGGGCGAGCGCCGTGAACGCCGAGGTGCTGGCCGGGGCCATGATCGGCGCGGGAGGGGCCCGTGCCCCGGCGCTCGCGCCGGCGCCCGCCTCGGCCGCAACGCCCGTGGCGGGCGGCGGGAGACCGGAGGCGCTCACGGTCCGGTCGCTGACCGTGCGCGCGGCCGGGCGGCTCGCCGTGCGCGACGTCGATCTCGCGGTAGGCGCCGGCGAGATCGTCGGCATCGCGGCGGTCGAGGGCAACGGAGCCCGCGAACTGCTGCGGGCCATCGCCGGCCTGCTGCCGCACCAGGGGAAGGTCGCCGTCGGCGGCAACGGCGTCGTGGGTTTCGTTCCCGAGGATCGTCAGCACGAGGGCCTGCTGATGGACTTCGACCTGTCCGCCAACCTCGCGCTGGGGCGCCTGAGCGGCCTGTGGCTCCGCCCGGCCGAGCGGGCGGCGGAGGCCGAGCGGCTCGCCGGGGAGTTCGGCATCAGGTCCGGGGCCGGCGAGCCCCTGCGGACGTTCTCAGGCGGCAACCAGCAGAAGGTGGTGCTGGCGCGGGCGCTGGCCTCGCCGCTCGCCCTGCTGGTCGCCGAGAACCCGACCCGGGGCCTCGACGTCCACGCCACGGGCGAGGTCCATGACCGGCTGCGGCGCGCGGCGCGCGCCGAGGGTGCGGGCGTGCTGTTCCACTCCGCCGACCTGGACGAGGTGCTGGCCCTGGCCGACCGCGTCGCGGTCATGGCCGATGGCCGCTGGCTGCCCGTGGCGCCGGCCGCGCGCTCACGCGAGGCCGTGGGCGCCCTGATGCTGGGCGCGGCGGCATGATGGTCGTCCCGCGGGCGGCGTTCTGGGCCATCGTCGGCCTGGAGCTGTCCGCCGCCGCCGTGCTCACGGCGTACCTGCGGGGCCGCCAGGGGCCGCCGGCCGCTCCCTACGTGCGCCCGGCGGCGCCGTTCGTGCGGGCCTCGGATGTCGGCCGGCCGATCAGCGACTCGGTGCGCGGCGTGACCATGTTCCGCGGCAACAGCACGCGGACGTTCTACGGCACCGGCCCGGTGCCGCGCGCGCCGCGCATCCTCTGGCGATACCCGCGCGGCCGCCCGATGTGCGCCATCTCGCGGGTGGGCCGCGAGTCGCCGCTGTGGTGCGGCAACGGCTGGACCGGACAGGCGTCCGTGGTGGAGCGTGAGGACGGCGTCGAGGTCATCGTCGGCGCGTACGACCGTGCCATCCATTTCATCGACGGCGCGACGGGCCGCGCCCGGCGCCCGCCGTTCGAGACCGGCGACATCATCAAGGGCTCGGTGACGCTCGATCCCGACGGCTATCCGCTGGTGTACTCGGGCTCGCGCGACAACCACTACCGCATCATCGCCCTCGACCGCGAGCGGCCGGTCGAGCTGTGGCGGCTGTCGGCCAGCGACGCGCCGCGCCCCATGTGGAACGACGACTGGGACGGCAACGGCGTCGTCATCGAGGACTATCTCTTCGAAGGCGGCGAGAACGGCTGGTTCTACGTGGTGAAGCTGAACCGCGGCTACGGCGCCGACGGCAGGGTCACCGTGGCGCCAGAGATCCTCGCGCGCATCCCGTCCTTCGACGACCAGCTGCTGCGGGACATCGGCGACCACGAAGTGAGCATCGAGAACTCGCCGGCCGTGTTCGGTTGGCGCGCCTACTTCGCGAACAGCGCCGGCGCGGTCTGGGGCGTCGACCTGCGCGGCCTGCGGACGGATGCCGCCAGCGTGCGGCCGGTGTTCCGCTACTGGACCGGCGACGACACCGACGCCTCGATCGTGGTGGACGAGGAAGGGTTCCTCTACGTGGCCTCCGAGCTGCAGCGCTTCAACCGCCGCTCGGCGGCGGTCGGCCAGCTCCAGAAGCTCGACCCCCGGCGGCCCGACGCGCCGCGGGTGTGGGGCCTCGCGGTGCCGCGCGGCGGCGGCGAGCGGCAGGGCGGCATCTGGTCCACGCCGGCGCTGTTCGGACGCACCCTGTTCGTGACCACCAACTCGGGCCGGCTGCTGGCGGTGGACCGCGACCGCGGGACGGTGCGCTGGGAGCGGCGCCTGGCGCCGCACGCCTGGTCCTCGCCGGTGGTGGTGGACAGCACGCTCATCGTGGCCGACTGTGAAGGAGCCCTTCGGGCCTTCGACGTGCGGACGGTGGATCGGGCCCCGCCGCAGCTGTGGGAGTTCCGCCTGCCGGGCGGTCCGTGCATCGAGGCGACGCCGGTCGTCTGGAACGGCGTCATCTACGTCGGGGCGCGCGACGGCTACATCTACGCCATCGGCGACGGCCCGGTGCGATGAGCGCGGCCGGGTGAACGAGCTGGCGGCGGTCCTGGTCCGCGCGACGCCGCTGCTCATCCTGGGCGTCGCCGTCGCGCTGGCCTTCCGCGCCGGCGTCTGGAACATCGGCGCCGAAGGGCAGTTCTACGCCGGCGCCATCGCCGCGGCCTGGATCGGCACGCGCTGGGGACTCGACTCGCCCCTGGCACTGCTGCTCGTCGTCCCGCTCATGGCGTCGCTGTTCGGCGCCGCATGGGCCGCGGTGCCCGCACTGCTGCGCGCCCGCTTCGGTGTGCTCGAGGTCATCACCACCATCATGCTCAACTTCGTCGCCGAACTGCTGGTCGGCTTCCTGGTGCACGGCCCGCTCCAGGAGTCCGCGCGCACCTATCCGCAGAGCGATCCGATCGCGCTCGCCGCCCGCCTGGGCGCGCTGATCCCGGGTACGCGGCTGACGTGGGCCTTTCCCCTGGGCGTCATGCTCGCGGTCCTGCTCTGGGTGGCGCTCACGCGGACGGTCCCCGGTTTCGCCCTCCGGGCCGTCGGGGCCAGCCCGCTGGCGGCCCGCATCAGCGGCCGCATCAGGGTCACGCGGGTCATGGTCGTCACGTTCCTCGTCTCGGGCGCCGTCGCCGGGCTGGCCGGCGCCGCGGAGGTGAGCGGCGTGACCTTCGCGCTCTACGAACGGCTCTCGCCCGGCTACGGCTACTCGGCCATCGCCGTGGCCCTGCTGGCCCGGCTGCACCCGCTGTGGCTGGTCGCCAGCGCGCTGTTCTTCGGCGCCCTCGAGGCGGGGGCCGCCGCGCTCCAGCGTTCGGCCGGCGTGCCGTCGGTCACGGTGTATGCCGTCGAGGCGCTCATCATCGTCGTCATCGTGCTGGCCGAGGGGCGGGTGCGTCGTGGGAACGCCTGAGACCCTGGGACTCGCGGCCGTCCTCGCCGCGTTCCTCGAGGCGACCATCCGGGTGGCCACGCCGCTGGGCCTGGCGGCCGTCGGCGAGACGGTGACCGAACGCGCCGGCGTGATCAACATCGGGCTGGAAGGCTCGATGCTGGCCGGTGCCCTCGCGGCGGCGATGGGCGCGCTGTGGCTGGGATCGCCCTGGGCCGGACTGGCCGCCGGGGGCCTCGCGGGCGCGGCGATGGCCGCGCTGTTCGCCGTGGTCGTGGTGTATCACCGCGGGGACCAGATCGTGGTGGGCACCGCGGTGACGCTCGGCGCCCTCGGCCTGACGGGCGCGGTGTATCGCGCCGCCTTCGGCGCCACCGGCGCGGCACTCAGCCTTCCGACCTTCGCGCCGGCGGCGGTGCCCCTGCTGGCGGCGAGCCCGGTCGCCGGCAGGGCCCTCTTCGCCCAGCCGGCGCCGACCTACCTGCTGTACGCGCTGGTGCCGGCGGTCTGGTACCTTCTGTTCCGGACCCAGCTGGGGCTGGCCATCCGCGCGGCGGGCGAATCGCCGGGCGCGACCGAAGCGGCCGGACTGGACGTGCGGGCCCTGCGGTTCGGCGCCTCGGTGTTCGGCGGCCTGCTGGGCGGCCTGGCCGGCGCGGCGCTGGTGCTGGCGCAGGCCGGGACCTTCGCCGAGCGGATGACGGCCGGACGCGGATTCGTGGCCATCGCGATCGTGGTGCTGGGACGCTGGCATCCGGTGGGCGCCGCCCTGGCGGCCCTGCTGTTCGGCGCGGCGAGCGCGCTCCAGTACGCGTTCCAGGCCGCCGGCGTCGACGTGCCGTACCAGCTCATCCTGATGCTGCCGTACGTGGTGACGCTGCTGGCGCTGGCCGGCGTGGGCGGCCGGGCGCGGCCGCCCGCGGCCCTGGGTACGGCGTGGTGAACGGACAGGGGAGGTGGTGAGATGAAGCGAGCGAGCCGACTGCTGCCGATGGCACTCCTGCTGGCGGCGTGTCAGCGCCCGGCACCCGAGGCGGCGCCCGGGCCGGCGCCGGCGCCGCCGCCCGGCCGCGGCGTCCAGACGGGGATCATCGGACCCTCGAGCTCGCCGGTGTTCGAGCTGCCGCGGCGGGCGGCCCTGGTGGCCATGCCGCGTGGCGACGACTGGATCGGCGTGGGGAGGGAGGCCGCGGACCTGCTCCAGCAGTACCTGCGCATCAACACCACCAACCCGCCCGGCAACGAGATGGCGGCGGCCCGCTGGCTCCAGGCGGTGCTGGCGCGCGAGGGGATCGAAGCACGCATCTTCGAGCCGGCGCCCGGCAAGGCGAACCTGGTGGCCCGCCTGAGCGGCGACGGCAGCGCGCGCGCGATCGTCCTGCTCAATCACATGGACGTCGTGGAGGCGACGCCGGCGTTCTGGAGCGTGGACCCGTTCGGGGGCGAGGTGCGCGACGGCTACCTCTACGGGCGCGGCGCGGTGGACATGAAGGGCACGGCGGTGGCCCAGCTCATGGCCATGATCCTGCTCCGGCGCAGCGGCATCCCGCTGAAGCGCGACATCATCTTCCTCGCCACCGCCGACGAGGAGGTCGGCGGCCTCTCGACGCTTGGCGCGCAGTGGATCGTCCGCGAGCACCCGGAGCTGGTGCGGGACGCCGAGTTCCTCATCAACGAGGGCGGCAGCTCGCGGACCGATCCGGATGGCCGCCCGGTGTTCTTCGGCATCGGCACCACCGAGAAGGCGCCCTTCTGGCTGGGCCTCACGACCCGGGGCACGGCGGGTCACGGGTCCAGACCCACGGCCGACAACCCGGTCGAGCGCATGGTCCGCGCCCTGGCGCGGGTCGCCGCCTGGCAGACGCCGCTGACCGTGACGCCGGCCGCCGAGCGCTTCTTCCGCGACCTCGCGGGCCGCGAGAGCGACCCCGTGCGGCGCGCCTGGCTGGCCGACGTGCGCGCGGCCCTGCGCGACAGCGCGGCGGTGCGGTTCTTCACCGGCGATCCCACCTTCAACGCCATGCTGCGCAACACCATCTCCGTCACGCGCGTGCAGGGCAGCGGCAAGGTCAACGTGATCCCGCCCGAGTCGCGCGCCGAGATCGACGTGCGGCTGCTCCCCGGCCAGGACCCGCGGGCGTTCCTCGCCGACCTCACGCGTGTCGTGGCCGACACCGGCGTCCACATCGCACCCCTGGGCGCCACCTGGGACGCGACCGAATCGTCGGACGACACCGAGCTGTTCCGCGTGGCGGCCGACCAGATGCGGCGGCGGTATCCGGACGTGCTGGTGTCGACGCCGATGCTGGCCGGCTTCACGGACTCCCACTACTTCCGCCGGCTCGGCATCGCCTCGTACGGCCTCGACCTGTTCGTCCAGCCGAGCGGCGACGCCGGCCGGGCGCATGCCAACGACGAGCGGTTGTCGCTCGAGCGCCTGCGGTTCGGCGTCGAGTACCTCTTCGACGTGCTGCGGTCCGTCGCGGGCCGGTGATCGGGCCGCTGTTGAGGGCGCCGCGTCGCGCTCCGCGCTCGACGCCGCGGGTCACCGGCCTCAGGCGGCGGGCGAAGAACCTCGTCACCGACCTGATCGAGTACGCGCTGGCGCCGCTGGCGCGCTGGGAGCAGGAGATCCTCCAGGTCGTCACCATCGACATCGCGATCGCCGGCCTGCCGGCTGTGTTCGACGGCTACCGCATCGCCTTCCTGACCGACCTGCACACCTCGCCGCTGGTGCCGCGCTGGTGGCTGGAACGGGCCGTGACCCAGGCGCTGTCGCTCAGGCCCGACCTCATCGCCCTGGGGGGAGACTTCCTCGACGACGACCCGCACTACATCGGCGACCTCGACGACATCCTCCGGCCGCTCGCCGCGCCCGACGGCGTCGTCGCGGTGCTCGGCAACCACGACCACTACGTGGGCGCTCGGGCGGTCCGGGAACAGCTGGCCCTGGCCGGCGTGCACGAGCTGCTGAACACCCACCGCATCGTCGTTCGCGGCGGTGAGCGGCTGGCGGTGGGCGGGGTGGGCGATCTGGAGAACGACGTCATCGACATGGACGCCGTCTTCGCCGGCGTGGGCGAGGACGTGCCCCGGCTGGTGCTCTCGCACGACCCCGACGTCTTCGCCTACTGGCCCGCGTCGGTGCGGCTGGACCTCATGCTCGCCGGCCACACGCACGGAGGCCAGGCCTGGCTGCCGTTCATCGGCCCGCCCTACGTCCCGTCCCAGTTCGGCTTCCGCTACCTCCAGGGACTGTTCCAGGAGTCCGGCCGGCAGCTGTACGTGTCCCGCGGGATCGGTGCCAGCGGCGTCCCCCTTCGATGGAAGTGCCCAACGGAATTGACGTTAGCCATGCTGCGACCCCGCCACACTTGACAGGCTGAGCCGACTGTCCTACTGTATGGGTACACCGATACAGTCACCAAAGGACGGGCGTTGTTCAAGAACATCGATCCCCGAAGTCCGATCCCGCTCTACGTGCAGATCGCCGACCGTCTGCGGGTGGCCATCGCCACCGGTGAGCTGGGTCCGGGGGTGCCGCTGCCGTCGGTGCGCCAGTTGTCGAGCCAGTTGCGGGTGAACCCCGCGACGGTGGTACAGGCCTACCGCGAGCTGGACCAGGCGGGGGTGGTGGAGAGCCGGCAGGGAGCGGGCACCTTCGTGAAGGACCTGGCCATGGAGAAGCGGGAGTTCGACCGGATGCGGGAGGCGCGGAAGCTGGTCCGGCGGATCCTCAAGGAAGCGTCAGGGCTGGGCGTGTCGCCGGAGGAGCTGGACGAGGCGTGGCAGGCGGAACTGAAAGGACGGGTCGAGGAATGAACGCGATCGAGACCTGGGACCTGTGCTACCAGGCGGGCAAGGAGTTCGAACTGAAGGATCTCGCGCTCAAGGTGCGCGAAGGTTCGATCTACGGCTTCCTGGGTCCCAACGGCGCCGGCAAGAGCACGACCATCAAGCTGCTGATGGGCATGCTGCGGCCGGCCTCGGGCCGCATCGCGGTGCTGGGCGAGCAGGTACCCAAGGACATGACCCGGGTGCTGAGCGGTGTGGGCTACGTGCCCGAGCGCCCGCACCTCTACCCGTTCCTCAAGGTGAGCGAGGCGATCGAGTATCACGCGGCGTTCTTCCGCGCCTTCGACATGACCTACGCCGTCGAGCTGCTGGAGCAGTTCAATCTCTCGCGCGATGCCCTGCTGTCGCGGCTGTCCAAGGGCGAGATGGGCAAGCTGCACATGCTCCTGGTGCTGGCCCAGCGGCCGCGCCTGCTGGTGCTGGACGAGCCGACCGACGGGCTCGACCCCGTGGTGCGGCGCGACGTGCTCAGCGCCCTGCTGGATTTCTGCTCACAGGGCTCGACCACGGTGTTCATCTCGAGCCACCTGGTGCACGAACTCGAGCGGATCTGCGACTGGGTGGGCGTGGTGGACCGCGGCCGGCTGGTGGCCGAACTGCCGATGCACGCCTTCAAGAACGGCATCAAGCGCATCCGGATCGACAACCCGCCCAGCCTGGTGGGCGACACGCCCTTCGTGCTCGTGGCGCGTGAGCAGACGACGATGGACGAGATCTGGGTGGTGCGCGGCTGGCAGGCGCCGATGACGCAGTGGTTCGACGGCGCCGGCTCGCGCGTCAAGGAGATCGTGGACCTGGACCTGGAAGAGGGTTTCGTGGAACTGCTGCGGGCCGCGCGCGTGCCGGCCGTCTGAGGGAGGGGCGATGAACGAGTTCAAGGCGATCCTTCGCGTGCAGTGGGCCCGCTCGCGCATGCTGGTGACGGTGTTCGCGCTGGCCTGCTTCGGTCTGCCGCTGTTCATCATCGGTCAGCGGTTCACCAACGCCTACGACCGGTACCTGTCGGTCGGCCGGTTCCTGGAGCTGGCCGACATGGTCGGGCGGGCCTTCCCGCTGCTGGCGCTGTCGCTCGGCGTCGTGGCGGGCGTGATGGCATGGGCCGACGACCAGCGCATGGGCCACGTGTACGCGCTCAGCCTGCCCATGGCGCGGGAGCGCTATGTGCTGCTGCGCTTCGCCGCCACGGGCCTGACGCTGCTGCTGCCGGTCGCCGGCCTGCTGGCCGGCGGGCTCATCGCGTCCAGTGTCGTGGTCCTGCCGAGCGGCATCCACGCCTATCCGCTCACGCTGACGGCGCGGTTCGCCCTGGCGCTGGCCGCCTGCTTCAGCGTGTTCTTCGCGCTGGCCGGCGCCACGCGGCGGGCCGCACGCGTCGTGGCCCTGCTGCTGGTCGCCCTGATCGTGGGCGACCTGTCGCTGATGATGTTCGACGCCGGTTTCTCGCTCACCGGCTCGCTGCTCGAGGGCGCCACGCGCTGGCCCAGCCCGTTCGAGCTGCTGACCGGAAGCTGGGCGCTGTTCAATGCCTAGGACCCTGGTTACCGTGGCGGCCCTGGTCCTGGCCGCGGCGGCCGCGCGCAGCGCGGAAGCACAGGACCTGGCTGAGCTGCGCGCCCGGATGGCGAGGTTGCAGGCCCAAGTGCCGCGGCTCGACGCGGCGGCCATGGAGCGGGCCAAGCGCCGGGCGGAACTGAACCGGCCCGGACAGAAACCCGCGTCCGCCGGATCGGACCGCCGGCCGGAGGCCGTGATCGCCTGGGGCCGCTCCGGCGGTCTGCTGGTCGGACTCGAACGTCCGGCCGATGCGGAGGCGGTCGCCGGGCTGGTGGATTCGTCGTTGCGCGCCATCGGCCTGGACTCGTCGTTCCGCGCCCGCCTCGTCATCGCCGAGATGGACCGGATCCGGGGACACCGCCTGAGCGATGCGGATGCCAGGCTGGTGGCGGGCCGCGAGATCGACCACATCGCCCTGCCGGGCGGCCAAGGCAATACGACCGCGTCGGACCGGTGGCGCGCCTGGACGGCCTCCGTGGCACTGGCCAAGGTCGGAGAACGCATCACGCCGTCGGGGCTGCGACCGTGGACCGGCCCGTTGTCGCTCCAGTGGGACCCGGCCGTCGCCAGTCCGCTCGTGATCCGCGAGCTCATGGTCCGCGAGTCGCGGCTGGCGCCGGCCTGCCTCGGCGGCGACGGCGCGGCCTGCGCCGCCTACCTCGGCATCGACACCGACGGCGACCCGTTGCGCCGCCGGTTCCCGCCGGCCGACGCCCGGCACCTGGCGCCCGGATACGCGGGCGGCCGTGACCCGCTGCGGGCACGGCAGTGCGCGGCCGGCGCCGAGGACCAGTGCTACGTCATCCTCGAACGGTACGGACCGCCGAGCGCGTCGTCGGACTACGCGCGCGAAAGCCTGCTGATGTTCGTTGCCGAGCGCTACGGCGCGGCGGCATTCCAGCGGGTGCTGGCGGACACCGCCTCCCAGCTGGGCGTACGCGTGGTGCGCGCCACCGGGACCGGCCCGGCCGAGCTCGGCGTGCAGTGGCGATCGTGGGTGCTGGCCACGGCGCGCGTCATGCCGGTCCGGGCGGGCATCCGCGAATTCGGCTCGGCCCTGCTCAGCCTGGCCCTGCTGCTCGGACTCGTGACACGAGGTGGACGATGGTTCGCGTGAGATACTGGCGGCTGTGGGTGCCCCTGCTGGTCGGCGGGATGATGGTCGTGGCGTTCGTGCCCGGCAAGGAGTTCGACTACAGCCGCTACTGGAACCGGCCGCGCCGCCACTCCGACGCCGTGAGCCGGGCGCGCTACCTGCTGGAGAACCGGATCGCGGTACTGGAGAATCGTGAGCGGCTGATCCGCCTGGCGCCGGGCATGCCCGCGGTGGAGCGGGGGCCGCTGCGGGTGGTGTATCCGGCACCCGTCAGCCGGCGCGACGCCGAGGCCTGGGCGGACGCGCTGGTGGCCGACATCGCCTCGGTCATGCACGTCGGCGAGCCGCGGGGCAGGACCGTGGTGATCCTGACATCATGGGACTCGCTCGCCACCTTCCAGCGGGGCGGTTTTCGGAGGTGGGGCGCCTATGGCGGCGCCCTGGAACCGTGCCTGAGCTTCGTGGAGGCCGGGGCTGATCGGCTGGCCGCACTGCGCGCGGGCGACAGTCCCATGCGCCTGGGCGCCTGCAGCTTCGTGATGGCGCTCGGCGCGCCCGGGCCGGCGGCGGCGGAGTGGCTGAGCAGGAGCCGGCGCTTCGACGTCCTGTCCGGCGGCGATCCCAGGGCGCTGAGTGGCGAGCGGGAACCCGTGCGTCGGTTCGATGACTGGGGACCGACCATCCGGGACTGTCTGGACCGCAACGCCACGGCCTGTGCCCGGCTCGTCAGCCTGCCGGACGAGCGCCTGGCTTACTGGCTCCTGCGCGAGCACGGCACGGCCGGCCTCGAGCGCTTCTGGCGCGGCGGTCCGACGCTGGATGCGGCGTTGTCGGCGGCGACGGGCGACCCGGCGGTCGAGGCCGCGCGCGCGTGGGCCGAGAGCCAGTTCGACGTCGAGTTCGACCGCATTCGCGCCAGCGCCGACCACACCACGCGCGCCGGTCTGACGGTGGGCCTGGCGCTGGCGGTCAGTCTGATGGTGGCGCGCCGCCGCCGCCTGGCGTAGACCCCAGGTTCTCCAGCACCACCCGGGCGTTGCGCTGGAGGCCGGCGAGTCGCGCGCGTTCGATGGCGGTGGGGCCGAACTGCTCGTCGAACGCGTGCTGGTCCATGGCGAGGATCGCCTCGAGCCTGGGCCACTGGCCGGCGGGCCGCGGCTGGAAACGCGGCTCGCCGGCGGGCTCGGCGAACTTCCCGTTCCAGGGGCACACGTCCTGGCACACGTCGCAGCCGAACAAGTGTTCCCCTACGCCTCGACGCAGGTCCTCGGGGATCTCCGATCGCGACTCGATGGTCAGGTACGAGATGCACAGTCGGGCATCGAGCACGCGCTCGGCCGGGAACGCGCCGGTCGGGCAGGCGTCGAGACACGCGCGGCAGGTGCCGCAGCGGTCGGCCTCGAAGGGCGCATCCCGCTCCAGCTCGAGGTCGGTGATCAGGACGCCGATGAAGGTGAACGAACCGATCCCCGGACGGATGAGCATGGTGTTCTTGCCTATCCACCCCAGACCAGCGCGTTGGGCCAGCTCGCGCTCGGGCATCGGACCGGCGTCCACGTAGACCCGGTACTCGCCGGTGCCAGCCGACCGCGTGAGTTCGGCCCCGACCCGCTCCAGGCGTTCCCGCGTAACCTGATGATAATCAAGGCCTTGAGCGTACCGGGCCACGCGATATCCGAAGCCTGCCGCATCGGTGTCAGAATAGTAGTTGTCTAATACTACTACTATTGAGCGAGCCATTGGCCAGGCCCGAGCGGGCTCCCTGCGAGTCCGGGCCTGCCTGGGCAGGTAGCCCATTTCACCGTGCATGCCGGCGGCCAGCCAGGCGTCGAGGACCTCGGCGTGGGGCACGGGCTCGGGCCCCGTGACGCCGCAGGCGGCGAAGCCGAGGTCGTCGGCCACGCGCCGGGCGAGGGCGGCCAGCGCGCGCGGCGTCAGCGCCGCATCAGGTCGCGGCGCCACCGGGCGAAGCGCAGGACGTCGCTCACGGGCGGCACGGCGCGCTCGTCACCGTAGGCCGTGTAGAGCCGCCAGCGCGTGTACTCGAGGGGGGGCACGGGGAGGAAGGGCGCTCGGCGATACCAGTCACGGGCGCGCATGGCCCAGGCGAGGGACAGCAGGTCGAGCGCCACGCGCGGGTTCACCAGCGCGCGGGCGCTCAGCGTCACGAACAGCGATGTCCAGGACCGCATGTTCCAGTATATTCCGCACCGATCCCACACGCAGGCAAGACCCATGACTCCTGAAGGTCCGCGCATCTCCGGCCCGAGGCGGCTCGGTCCGACACAGGACGAACAGCTGCTGGTGACGCCGGTGACGGTGCCGGAGCGGCGCGCCGGCTCGACCTCCGACCCGTGGCGCGTGCTGCGCATCATGGGCGAGTTCGTCGAGGGGTTCGACACGCTCTCCCGGGTCCAGGACGGCGTCTCGCTGTTCGGCTCGGCCCGCACCCGGAGCGACGACCCGATGTACACCGCCTGCGTCGAGACCGGCCGGCTGCTGGCGAAGTCCGGTTTCACGGTCATCACCGGCGGCGGCCCGGGCATCATGGAGGCCGGCAACAAGGGTGCCCGGCTGGCCGACGAGACGAGCATCGGGCTCAACATCGAGCTGCCGTTCGAGCAGGGCACCAACGAGTTCGTCGACACCTCGATCAACTTCCGCTACTTCTTCGTGCGCAAGACGATGTTCGTGAAGTACTCCATCGGGTTCGCCGTCTTCCCCGGCGGCTACGGCACGATGGACGAGATGTTCGAGTCCCTGACGCTCATCCAGACGGGCAAGATCAAGCACTTCCCGGTGGTGCTCTTCGGCAGCCGCTACTGGCAGGGCCTGGTGAACTGGCTCCGGGACACCATGGCCGCCGAGCGGAAGATCGAACCGTCGGACCTGGACCTGTTCACGGTCACCGACGAGCCGGAAGCGATCGTGGCGAAGATGGTGGAGGCCCGGGAGCGCCTGCGCGCCCTTGCCGCCGAACAGCGTGGAGCCTCCAACGCACACCGCGGCATCTTCTAGCGACGCACGTCCGTCCGGGGAGCTGCCGCGCCCCGACATGGGCGCCCGCGCCGCGCGGTATGCCCTGTTCCTGCTGGCGCTCGGCAACCTGCTGAGCTATCTCGACCGCAACATCATCTTCGCGCTGTTCGAGCCCATCAAGCGGGACCTGGCGGTGACGGACCAGCAGCTCGGCTGGCTGGGGTCCGCCTACGCCATCGTGTTCTCGGTGGCCGCGCTGTTCGCCGGCGTGATCTCGGACCTCAGTTCCCGTCGCGTGGTGCTGGCCGGCGGCCTGGCGCTGTGGTCGACCTTCACCGCCGCCGGCGGCGCGATCCGCTCCTACGCCCAGCTGTTCCTGACCCGGGCGCTGGTCGGCGTCGGCCAGTCGGCGTACCTGCCGGCGGGCCAGGCCCTGCTGGCCGACTATTTCCCCACCAGGGGCCGCGCCCAGGCGATGGGCATCTTCTGGATGGGACTGGCGCTGGGCGGCGTGCTGGCGGTGTACCTGGGCGGCGTGCTGTCGACCGCGTTCGGCTGGCGGATGACGCTCGTGGCCGTCGGCCTGCCGGGCCTGGTCGTGGCCCTGCTCATGATGCGCCTGCGCGACCCTGCCGAGCGCACCCGCGCCATGACGCGGCACCCGCGGCCCAAGTTCCGCGTCACCGCGCGCGCGGCACTGCGGGTGAGCCTGCCGCTCATCATCTCGCTGTTCCTGGCGACCGCGGCCTTCGGGCTCACGGCGCTGTTCCGCGCCCTGCCGCCCAACGCCGACACGGCCATCTTCGGCGTCATCGCGGGCGGCGGCGCCATGTGGAGCGTGTTCCTCTGGGTGCGCCAGCTGTTGCGCTCCCAGCACCTGCTGCCGATCGGCTCGCCCAAGGACATCTGGGACGAGATGCTGGACGCCGCCACCGTGGTGCTGCGCACGCCGACGCTCATCTGGCTGTTCGTGGGCGGCGCGCTCACCTCGGCGGCGATGAACTCGCTGGTCGCCTGGTCGGCCAGCTTCCTCCAGCGCGAGCTGGGCATGAGCCTGGTGGAATCGGCCCGGCAGATCGGGCCCTACGGCCTGGTGGCGGGCGTGGCGGGCTCGTTCGTGGGCGGGCGGCTGGGCGATGCCCTGATGGAGCGGCTGCCCGGCGGGCGCGTCGTGGCGGCGAGCGTCGGCTTCCTCATCGGCGCGCCGTTCTGCGTCTGGATGCTGCTGGTGGAGGATCCCCGGCTGGTGGGGCCGCTGTTCGGCGCGGTGGTCTTCTTCTACACCTGGTACAACGGTCCGTCGGCGGCGGTGCTGTTCGACGTCGTGCCGCGCGAGATCGGCGCGACCGTGATGGGGGCCTACGTCTTCTTCATCCACATCGCCGGCGACGCCGTTGCCCTGCCCATCATCGGCGCCCTGAGCGACCGCTTCGGCTTGCGGCCGGCCCTGCTCACGCTGCCGCTGATCGGCCTGCTCGGCGGCGTGGTGCTGATGTTCGGCCTGTTCACGGTCCGGCGGGACATGGGGCGGCTCACGCCGGCGGCCTGAAGCCGGCCTCCAGCCACGCGATCTGCTCGCGGCAGGCCGCGATCGACGCGCCGGCGTCCGCGTCGCTCCAGCCATGTTCGCGGCCCAGCAGCTGCGCGATCGGCGCCAGCGCCGGCTCACCATGATCGCGCCGGCGGTGATAGAGGAGCAGGCGCCGCATCACCACGTCGGCGACCGTCAGTGCCATCTCCCGCCGGGCCTGATGCACGATCTCGGCCCGGATCCAGTGCGCCCCGGCGATCAGCGGCGCGCCGAGCGACGGGTCGGCGCGCACCAGGTTCATCACCGCCGCCGCCTCGGTGCCGTAGGCGCCGGCCAGATGCCGCGCCGTGTCGGCGGCCACGCCCTCCTCGACCATCTGGTCGGCAAGGTGGAGGAAGTCGGCCAGCTCGCCGCCGGGCAGCGGCTCGCTCGCGGTGGCCGCCCGGACTGCCCGCGCACGGCCATCGAGCGCCGTCAGCCGGCGCGCGGCAAGGTCCACCACCTGCGCGGCCATGACCCGGTAGGTGGTCAGCTTGCCGCCGGCGATGCTGATCAGTCCGCTCCGGCTCTCCTCGATGTGATGCTCGCGCGGCACGCTGCCCGTGGCCGCCCCGCCGCCCTTGAGGAGCGGCCGCAGGCCGGCCCAGGCCGCGACCACGTCTTCCGGGCCCAGGCGGGCGTTGGGGAAGACGGCGTTGGCCGAACGCAGGAGGTAGGTCACGTCCTCGGCGCCGGCCCGCACGTCGTCGGGCGACTCGTCGGTGTCGGTGTCGGTCGTCCCCACGTGGGACGTGTCACCCCACGGCAGGACGAACATCACGCGGCCGTCCAGCGGCGAGGTGAGGGTCACCGCGCCGGTGTTCCCCAGCCGCGCCTGGGGCACGACGATGTGGACGCCCTTGGTGGGGCGCAGCAGCGGCGCGGCGGCCGGGTCGTCGAGCCGGCGTACGCGGTCCGTCCAGGGCCCGGTGGCGTTGACCACGGCGTGGGCGCGGACCACGATCCGCCGCCCGGTCAGCTGGTCCTCGACCTGCGCGCCGCGGACCCGCCCGCCGGCGGTCTCCAGCGCCGTGACGCGGGCGTAGCTGGCGCACAGCGCCCCGTGGCGGTGGGCGGACCGCGCGATGGCGAGCGTGAGCCGCGCGTCATCGGTCTGCGCATCCCAGTACAGGGCGCCGCCGGTGAGGTCCTGGTCCCGCAGCAGCGGTTCGATGCGCAGCACGCCGTCGCGCGAGAGCCAGCGGTGGCGTTCCGCGTTGCGGAACAGGGCCAGGATGTCGTACAGCAGGACCGCCGCCGAGATCTCCCAGCGCCGGACGCGCCCGCTGCGGAACGCCGGGAACACGAAGGCCCGCGGCCGCACCAGGTGCGGCGCGGCCTTGAGCAGGACCCGCCGTTCGCGACTGGCCTCGAACACCAGGCGGAACCAGCCGTGTTCGAGGTACCGCAGGCCGCCGTGGATGAGCCGTGAGCTCTGGCTGGAGGTGCCGGCCGCGAAGTCGCCGGCCTCGACCAGCGCCGTGCGCAGGCCGCGCATGGCGGCATCGCGCGCCACGCCGGCGCCGGTGATCCCGCCGCCGATGACCAGCAGGTCGACGGTGCCGGCGGCCATGGCCTCGAGGGCGGCCGCCCGGGTGCCGGCCGAGAACGCTTGCTCCATGTGGGCAATCTGGCCCGCACTTGGGCCGGTGGCTAGCTTTCCTGGGCTATGACAGAATCCAACGGCCGCCGGGTGGCCATCGTGGCGGGGTGCCGCACGCCGTTCGCGAAGGCCGGGACCGTCTTCCGAGACGTGCCCGCGGTCGACCTGGCGCGGCACGCGGCGCGCGAGCTGCTGGCGCGCAGTGCCATCGACCCGGCCGAGGTGGACCAGGTGATCTTCGGGCAGGTGGTGCCCTCCGCCCTGGTGCCGAACGTGGCGCGCGAGGTCAGTCTCCTGCCGCAGTTCCCCAAGACCATCCCGGCCTACTCGCTCAACCGTGCCTGCGCCTCGTCGAACCAGTCGATCGCCGAAGGCTTCGACCAGATCCGCCTCGGCCTGGCCGACGTGGTGCTGGCCGGCGGCGTGGAGTCGCTGTCCGACATCCCCATACTCCACTCGAAGCGGTTCGCGCAGACGCTGGTGGACGCCAGCCGCGCCAAGTCGCTCGGCCAGCGGCTTGGCATCCTGGCACGCACGCGGCCCCGCGACCTGGTGCCGCTGACGCCGGCCATCGCCGAGCCGAGCACCGGCGAGTCCATGGGGCAGTCGGCCGAGAAGATGGCCAAGGAGAACGGCATCAGCCGGGCCGATCAGGACGCCTTCGCCGTCCGCTCGCATCACAAGGCCGCCGCGGGCCTGGCCGACGGCCGCCTCACGGCCGAGATCGCGCCGTATTTCCTGCCGCCCTCGTTCGAGCGGGTGGAGACGACGGACAACGGCGTGCGGGCCGACACCTCGCTCGAGGCGGTGGCGAAGCTGAAGCCGGTGTACGACCGGCGATACGGCACGGTGACCGCGGCCAACGCCTCGCCGCTCACCGACGGGGCCGCCGCGGTGCTGCTGATGAGCGAGGACAGGGCCCGCGCGCTCGGCTACGAGCCCCTGGCGTTCATCCGCTCCTATGCCACGGCCGCGGTGGATCCCGGCTGGCAGCTGCTCATGGGCCCG
Organism: uncultured Gemmatimonadales bacterium; assembly: GCA_964550365.1. GTDB lineage: Bacteria > Gemmatimonadota > Gemmatimonadetes > Gemmatimonadales > JACORV01 > DASXPG01. The sequence continues at coordinate 22,573 of CAZJZC010000014.1, forward strand.
GCATGGGCGGTGCCGAAGGCGCTCGAGCGCGCCGGCATCGCCTGGACGGACCTCGGCCTGGTGGAGATGCACGAGGCGTTCGCGAGCCAGGTGCTCTCGAACATCCAGGCCTTCGAGTCGAAGGCGTTCGCCCAGGCGAATCTGGGGCGGTCCGAGGCGCTGGCCACGGTGGACTGGGACACCCTGAACGTCATGGGCGGCTCGCTGTCCATCGGGCACCCCTTCGGCGCGACCGGGGCGCGCATCACCACCACGCTGGCCAACGAGATGAAGCGCCGCGACGTCCAGTTCGGCCTCATCTCGGTGTGCGCCCAGGGCGGCATGGGCTTCGGCATGGTCCTGGAGCGCCGCTGATGGGCGCGTTCACGCTCGAGCGCGAGGACGACGTCGCCGTCGTCATCTTCGACCTGCCCGGCGAGCCGGTCAACAAGTTCTCCCGAGCCGTGAAGGACGAGTTCGCCGGCCTGATGGGCACGCTCCAGGCCGATGCCGCCGTGAAGGGCGTCGTGGTGATCTCGGGGAAGCCGGACACGTTCATCGCCGGGGCGGACATCGAGGAGTTCGTCGCCGCCGGGAGCGAGGACGAGTTCCGCCGGCTGTCACGCGAAGGCCAGCAGTTCTTCGACCAGCTGGAAGCGTCCCGCAAGCCCGTGGTCGTCGCCATCAACGGCGCCTGCATGGGCGGCGGCCTGGAACTGTCGCTGGCCTGTCACTACCGCGTCGCCTCGACCCATGCCAGGACCGTGCTGGCCGTGCCCGAGATCCAGCTCGGCATCATCCCGGGGGCCGGCGGCTGCAACCGCCTGCCGCGCCTGGTGGGTCTGCGCGCCGCGCTCGACATGATCCTGACCGGCAGGAACATCCGGCCGGACAAGGCCCTGCGCATGGGACTGGTCGACGAGGTGGTGCACCCGGCCATTCTGCGCCAGATCGCGGTGAAGGCGGCGCGGGCCGGTCGCATGCCCCTGCGGCGGGGGCGGCCCGGCGGGCTGGTATCGTGGCTGCTGGACGGCACCTCGCCGGGACAGGCGCTGGTGCTGGCGCAGGCGCGCAAACAGGCGATGGCGAAGTCGGGCGGGCACTACCCGGCCATCGGCGCCGCGCTCGACACGGTGCGCTACAGCCTGGCCGAGGGGCAGGCGAAGGGCCTGGAGTTCGAGGCGGACCAGTTCGCCCGCATGGCCATGACGGACGTATCGCGGCGGCTGGTGGGCATCTTCTTCGCAACCACGGCCCTGAAGAAGGACCCGGGCGTGAGCGCCCCGGCGCCCGGGCCGCGGCCGGTGGACCATCTCGCGGTCCTCGGCGCCGGGTTCATGGGCGCGGGGATCGCCACGATCGCCGCCGATCAGGCCGGCGTCGCGGTGCGCATGAAGGACGCCGACCTGGCGCGCGTGGGGAAGGGCATCAAGGCGGTGGCCGACGTGCTGAACGGCAACGTCAAGCGCCGTCGCTATCACCGGCGGGAGGCCGAGCGGCGCCTGGCGCTGGTCTCGGGCACCATCGACTACGCCGGCTTCCGCCGGGCCGACCTCGTCATCGAGGCCGTGTTCGAGGACCTCGAGGTGAAGCGGACCGTGCTGCGCGAGGTCGAGGCGGTGACGCGGGCCGACTGCGTGTTCGCGTCGAACACCTCGACCATCCCCATCGCGCGGATCGCCGAGGCGTCGAGCCGGCCCGAGACGGTCGTCGGCATGCATTTCTTCTCGCCGGTGCATCGCATGCCCCTGCTCGAGGTCATCGCCGCCGAGCGCACCGCGAAGGAGACCATCGTCACCGCCGTCGCCTTCGGCCGCCGGCTGGGCAAGACCGTGATCGTGGTCCGGGACCGTCCGGGCTTCTTCATCAACCGCATCCTCTCGCCCTACATGGTCGAGGCCGGCCACCTGCTCCGGGCCGGCGCGCCGATCGAAACGCTCGACCGGGCCATGACCGGCTGGGGCTTCCCCGTCGGCCCGGTGACGCTGCTCGACGAGGTGGGCCTGGACGTGGCGGTGAAGGCCGGGGGCGTGATGCTCGCGGCGTTCGGCGAACGGCTCGCGCCGGCGATCGACCTGGCCCGGATGACCGCCGACGGCCGGCTGGGCCGCAAGAACGGCCGCGGCTTCTTCCGCTATCGGGACGGGAAGAAGCAGGGGGCCGACGAGGGCGCCTACGGCGTGCTCGGGCTGACGAAGGGGACGGGCCCGGCTCCCGACGAGGTCCGCGACCGGCTGGCCTTCGCCATGCTGAACGAGGCGGCGCGGGCCTTCGAGGACGGCGTGGTGCGCTCGCCGCGCGACGGCGACATCGGGGCGATCTTCGGCATCGGGTTCCCGCCCTTCC
>CAZJZC010000015.1:0-24772 GCA_964550365.1 uncultured Gemmatimonadales bacterium
GCTGACCTTCGCCGGGGCGCGGCGCGTCCAGACCCTGGAAACCATGTACTAGGAGACCCGCCATGCCCCGCGTAGACACGACACCGGAGGCCCTGACGGGAACGCCGTCGGCTGACGTGCCGGTGAAGGCGTACCGCTGCTACAACCCCAAGTGCGCCGACAAGCCCGACATCCCCGGCCACGACTTCCTGGCCGCCGCGGCGGCCTGCGACCGCTGCGGGATCAAAGCCGCCGACCCGCGCTTCGGCCGGTTCCTGACGGAGCTCGTGCTGATCCACTACGAGCCGCCGTCGGGCGTGGTGGACGGGATCGGCGCGGACCACGTCGCTTGCCTCCCCGAGCGCCCTGCCGGCGGCCTGCGGCGCACCGGTGCGCCCAGCGCCGTGACCTGCCCGGCCTGCCGCGGCACCGACGCCTGGAAGCGCGACAGCACGCCGGCGGCCGTCAAGCCCGAGGACGACCTGACCCTCACCATCGACCCGGCCACGGGCGTCGTCACGGCGACCCCCTGCGGCTGCTAGGAGGCCAAGCCAATGGCGCTGGACACCTTCATTGCGGGCCGCTACGCCGGCACCTACAACGCGGTGGACGTGGGCATCACCGAACAGGGCTACGAGATTCAGCAGGAGGCCAAGGCCCAGGCCATCGAGGAGTCCGACGCCTACGGCCAGTCGATCATCGACCTGGTCTACCGCGGCGGCAACGTGTTCCTCCAGTTCGAGTCGAAAGCCTACAAGGCCGGGTCCCTCACCCCCTTCTGGCCCTGGGGCTCCCTGGGCGTCATGGGCGTCATCGGCCGCCTGGCGTCCAACGTGGCGGCGGCGATGCTGCTGACCGCGACCGCCGGCACGCCCGCGGCGGCGGCCCCGGCGACGCTCACCGGCACCAGCTCGATCCTCGCGCCGAACAACCCGGCACGCCTGCTCTTCAACTCCGTCCTGCGGACCGTGCCCGTGCGCCTCCTGGTCCTGCCCTACGATTCGGGCGGCGGGGCGATCAAGTGGTTCGTGACGACGTAGCGGGTACAATGCCGGCAGCGGGACGCCGGGAGTAGCTACCCGGTCGGCCTGCCCGGCGCGGCGCGTCCTACTCCGCGTGCGGTGCCGGGCAGGCGCATCCCGCGCCGGAGTAGATGCCAATGCCGAAGCGCAGCTTTTCCCTGACTCTCCTGACGCCAGACCGCGAACTCTTAAGCAACGTGCAAAAGCTGGCCGACCGGCCCGAGGCCAGCGAGACCGTCCTGCTCGCCCGGATGGCCTGCGATCTGGCCGCGTGCGTTACGTCGCTAACTACCGCGATGCGGACGCTTTGTGAGAGAGTTCAGTTTGACGCGCGACAGTGACTTCCCGGCCGGCAGTCGCGCCCGAATGACCGCCCGTAAGCGGCGTACCCCCGCTTCGATGAGCGCCAGCGCGGCGTCGGCGTTGGCGTAGTTCAGTCGCGGGGTCAGGGCCAGGCGAATCGTCTGCTTCATGGCGGGTGCCTCCTTGGCACCCATCGTAGCCGCCCCACACCAGTAGCCCCGTGCGGCGGCTACGATGGGCCGCATGGCCGACCGCGCCACTCTCGAAATTCAACTGACCGGCAAGGTCGCGCCGTCGGCGTTCGCGCCCCAAGGCGGCGCGGCCCCGCCGTCGTCGTCCACGCCGTTCGTCGCCCAAGGCGCGCCGCCCGTGCCCGTGCCGGGGCCACCCCCGGCGTTCGGGCCACGGGCTGGCGGCGGCAGTGCGTCCACGCCGTTCGTGGCCCAAGGCGGCTCTCCCGACCCGGACCGCCTGCGCGAAGAGCGGGCGCACCAGGAGTCCGTCAACTGGCTCATGCGGGAACGCGCCCGCCGCGTGGACGAGCTGCGGCAGGAGCAGGAGCGGCAGAAGGCCGAAGCGCAAAAGGCGCAGGAGAAGGCCGAAGCGGAGGCCCTGCGGCAGCAGAAGGAACGCCGCGCCGAACTGGCCGCCCTGTGGCGGCAGATCGAAGAGGAGCGGGCCAATGAGCTCCGCGGGTGGCTCGATCAGCAGCGGCAGGCTGTTGCGTTCCGCACGGACCTCATTCGTCAGGCCGGCATCACCACGGCGGCGCTCACGAACCCGAACCCCACCGTCGGCAACGTCGCCAACCTGGGCGCGGTGCAACTGGAGAACCTCAGCGGGTTCATCGGGTCGGCGCTCCGGAGCCGCGCCGACGCGGCCTTCAGGGAAGAGGGTTCCGACTCCGGGCGTGGGCGGGCCCTCACGGTCCTGGCCGGGAGCGCGCAGCTCGCCGGCACCGCGCTTGGCACCGTTGCCCGCACCGCCGGCGTCGTCGTCGAAAACCTCAAGGCGTTGGGGCAGGGAATTGCGCCATTTTCTGGGGTGCTGAGTGCGGCACAAGTCAACTCCCAGATACGTGACATGCAAACGGACATGATGCTGGCCAACCGCTACGGCGACGACCTGGCCCGTCTCACCGACGTGAGCTCGCGGATGGAGAACCAGTTGAAGATTCTGGGGACGGACATCGCCGTCGGCATCTTCCGCTTCTTCGAGCCGTTCCTCAACAACTTCGCCGGCGGCCTGGAGGCGGCCAACTGGTTCGGCAAGTGGGACTCTTTCAAGTACGAAGTCTTGGATGCCTTACGGGGCATCAGCAAGGACGCGGAGAAGGCGTTCCAGGAAATGACTCTGAGGAAGCAGGACGAGTTCAAGAAGAAGGCCGAAGACGAAGCGCAACGACAGGCGGAGGTGCTGTTGGGGTTCATGGACAGCGTCCGCAGCCTTACACTGCCTAGCGCTGTCGGTCGGCAGGTAGGAAACCTTCAAATGCGCCAGTGGCTTCAGGGCAGGGACCAATTTGACAACGCTCCCCCGTTGGCTCGCCGCTTCCTCCCCTAGTCTATTTGACGAGCCGAGCGTTGTTGACGTACAGGTGCTTGAGATAGGAGTCACCGCCAGTGAACTCACCTTCCAGGGTGACACGCTGGCCTCGTTGCAGGGAACGCACGGCCGGTGCCTGGTCGGCGACAAACTTAACGTGGACGGTGTCCAGGTTGGCTAGGTCCGTGCGGTTAGAAGCGAGGTCCGCGGTCTCTCCACTTTCCGAGCCATTAGACACGATGCCGGTGAGTCGCACGACCTTGCCAAGGTACTTCTCACAAACGGCCGCGGGCCGCTTGGCGTAATCGTCGTAGAACTCGGCGGCGCTCAACTCCGGCACACTCTCGCCGGAAGCGCCGGGCGTGCCCCTGGTAACGTACCAGCGGCCCCCGAAGTACGCCAACGTGGTCAGCGCCACGAGGGCGACCGCCCCGGCGGCGAACAGCAGGCGGGAACGCGACATGGCTCACCTCCCAGACGCCGGGACGACGCAGTACGGCGACATTGTATTTTCTTCCTTGTGCCGCACCGCCGTGACCGAAGAAGCGGTGTACGACAAGGCCGAGCGCGTCGTCGTGGGCCTCAAGAAAAAAGTGACGGTCTCCGGGGTCATTACGCCGCAGGACGCCGGCGGGGCCAACCCCAACTCCGTGGCCGGCGACCTGGCCGCCCTTCAGGCCAAGTTAATGCAGCCGGCCCGAACTCTCAAGTACCTAGACCGCAGCCTCGGCCAAGTGACCGTGAACGACCCGGCCGACCTGAACACCAAGTGGGACTTGGCGTGGGGTCCCAAGCCACTGAGTTTTCGCGCCTCGCCCTTGGGCGTCGGCAACGCCGTCAAGTTCGAGTGGGAGTGCGAATGGTTTACGGTCGAGTGCACGGCCGTCGGCGGGGTGATGAGCTGGTGCTACTCGTGGCGGGTCGGCCACGACGAAATGGGACTGTCCAAGCGTGAGCTAATCGGCTCCGTCGAGATTCCACTGACGCGGCGGAGCGAGGGCGCCCGCGACGTGGTGGCGACGGCGGACTACCTCAAGGAGCAGATCAACCCGCCCGAACTCACCGGCTTCAAGCGTACCTGGGACTGGCAGCTTTCGGAAGACCGGAGGCGAGCCGACTACACCATCACGGACACTGAGGTGCCGTCGCAGAACGCGCTGCCGCCCAACGTCGTGTCCATCAACGCGCCCCACACGCTGCGCTCCGTCGCGGGATCGCTATTCAAGAAGTGGCAGTGGATTTTGGCCGCGTCCATCACGGTCCCGCCCAATTACCCCACCAGCCGCACCGCCGATGTGTTCTTTGGGCTGCTGAACCAGCGGCTCAACTACATGCGGGACTACTTTCGGCGAGTCTACGGCGACAAGGGCTTTGTCGGCCTTCCTGGCGACATCAGCATCAGCGAGGACCCGTTTACGCTCACGGTCCAGTACGCCTTCAGCATGATCTTGGTTATCACGACCACCCGCGAAGGTGCGCCCGTTGCAATTCCAAACGAAATCATCGTGGGCAGCGGTCTCTTCCTGCCGACGCCCACGGACTGGCCAACGTGGGCGCAATCCGTGTACGCCGAGGGCGGCCCGTACTCCCCGCGCTCGAGCGCCGGATTGCGCTACGACCCCGGCTCGGACGCGCTCGTGGACCTCTGCGGCGGCGGCCCGCGCCTTACCAACAGCCAGGCCGTCAAGAACCAAACGCCGCAGGAAAACGACTGGATCATCCGGTCGCCCAACCTGACCTGCACGATGCTGGAGTACCACGCGCGCACGACCGCGTTCGTCAGCAACGGGAAGGCGCTGCACGTGCCGCTCAGCGAGAGCGTGGAGCCCATTGAGGAAAAAACCCACGGCGACATGACGCGGTACGTCTACGAGGGGGCGGCCCTGACGATCAACCGGCTCCAGCGCATCCCCAGGGTGACGCACATCAACGGCAAGCGGGTGATCGTCGTCGAGGACGCCGTCTCCTCAGCCGAAACCATCGGGCGGATCGGCGACCTTCCAATCGTACTCACCCGCTGGAAGGTGATCTACGCGCAAGTCGATTGGCAGCGGGAATCGGAGACGGAGGACGACCCGCGCACGCTGCCGCCGATCCCGCCGAACCCCATCGACAACAACGCGGGCACTGGCGGCATCCCCGGGCCGTCGGGTCCGTGCGAGAACAGCACCCCGATCAACAAAATCCCGCCGCGCCCGCCCAGCCCCGGCAAGTCTTTCGGCGACATGCTGAACGACGAGCAGGGGGGTGGGTAGCTACCTAGTCGCGCTGAACGGCACCCATGTAGAGGCGGACGGTCCCTCGGTGCGGATTGAAGCGATTCGGCCCGGGCTTCCCCAGGACGGTGTAGGCGACGGCAAACGCGCGGATCGTCTTGTCCGGGTAAGCCTCGCGCACCCGGCGGAAAACACCCAGCAGGGTCGCGCCGCGGGTGACTACGTCGTCCACCAGGAGCAGGTCGGCGCAGTCGATGATCTTCTTTTCGACACGGACAGAGTCGTAATGGGCCTGTTGCGACGGGCGCTCCGCCGCCGTCCGGCAGAATGCCGACTTGGCGACTCCCGTCTGCCTCTTCACGACGGCCTCGATCGACTGGCCCAAGCCGCACTCCAGCAGGCTCTGGCAGAGTAACTGCGTCGGCCACAGCCACCCCGTTTGGAGCGGGCTGCTCCGCGGCATCGGCACCAGGCACGCGCCTTGATGCAGAAACTCGCCAACCCACGGGACCTGTCGGGCCGCGATGGAGCAGTAGGCGGCGGCAATCTCGCGGCAGCGGCGCCGCTCGAAATTGCCCTTCCGCCCGACCTCCCAACGGATGGTCGAGTCGCTCTTGAGCCCCTTGATGAGCTCGTCGACGTGGCTGTACTCCAGGAGCGCGCCGTAGGGCAGTTCAGCCGACAAGCACTTCATCCGTTGGGAGGTCGGACAGCGACCGAGACGGTAGCGCTTCTAAGAGCAGCTCCAGCGTGTCGTCCGACAGGACCTGGGCACCGTAGCCGAGCAAGTCATGGACCCACTTTGCTGGCTTGCCCTCGGCGAGGGACTTCGCCAGGAAAATCTGCCGACCAAGGCGCAAGGCTTCCCACGCCTGCGACTGCGTGCCGCTCGTGGCGCCGGCCTCAACGATGACCGTCGCGTCCGAAATGAGTGCCATCGTCCGGTTGCGGATCGGGAAGAACGACGGATAGGTGCGCATCCCTACGGGGAACTGGGAAATGACCAGGTGCTCCCTGGCGATCCGGTCCTGAAGGGCCCGGTTGGTCGCGGGGTAGCATTTGTCAATCGGCGTCCCCAACACGGCGATGGTCCGGCCGCGGTTGTCGATGGCCGCCTGGTGGGCGGCGGTGTCGATGCCCTCGGCGAGGCCGCTGACGATGACGGCGTTGGCCTGCTTCACCAAGAGGGCGGCGAGTCGCGCGGCCCGGCGCAACCCGTCCGGCGACGCCTTGCGCGAGCCGACGATGGACACCCTGGGGCCGGAAGAAAGGTAATCGACGTTGCCGACTGTGAAGAGTTGGGCCGGCGCGTACTTCTTCTCGAACTCGTTCAGCGGGCCGAGTAGCTCTTCTGGCGTATAGCTGTGCATGGCCATTACAGTATCGACTCGCGGCCCGATTCTCCGACACTCTGGCCGAAATTATGGTGCAAATACAGTGCAGTTGCAGCAGCAAAATGGCGCCGCGCGCCGAATTACCTGGGCGCGCGGCGGAATCCTGCCTCCGTGGTTCGGGCGGGGTCGGGCAGGTCGGCCCCTTCATGCGGACGGGCACCGTTAGGCACCCGGCACTTTGCCCGCGCGGTCTTCCCTTGGCACTCACGGCGCGCCAGTTAGCCATCTGGACCCGTCCGGCAGCCGCGCGTCTGCTGGCAAGGCCGCGCCAGTGTACCACGCCGCCGCGTCCGGTGGTACAATCCGCCGGCGATGAAGTCCCCCGTTGACGACGCGATGGAATCACTCCGGGCCGCTGGCTGGAGTGCCGGCGAAATGGCTACGGCAATTGGCTGGTACGTCTATGCCTACAAGGGCCCGCTGTTCGTCCGCGCCGAAGGCCGGACGCAGGCCGAGGCGTGGCAACGGGCGGTAGAGCAGTCGCGGTTGGCGTCGTCGGTGAACTGACCGATCGGAAGCGGCGCCTCCCGTGCGGCGGGTAGGATCGGGGCGAACGCTCCCCAATCCACCCAGGGCCGCCAGCCGTGAGCCAACCCATCGAACTGTCGCCAGGCACCGTCGCCGTGCGCCTCCCCGACTCCCACGCCTTCACGGTGGACCCCGTGCTGGCCCTGCGGGCCATCGGACGGATCGCCGAGGAGTGCCAGGGCAAAACCAATTACGAGCACCTGGAGTTATTCCGCTCCTGGGTGCGCGAGAACTGCGCGGTGACGCTCACCCTCGCCCAGGCCGACGAGCTCTGGGACGCGCTGCAGGCGGCCTACCTGGACGCAAAAAAAAAGCGGCTAGCGACGCCGAGCTCGCCGCCTTCTACGGCTTCGACCCCTTCGCCCTGACGGCGGCCGGCCGCCTGGGGCTCTGGGCCAACTTGCCGCGCCAGCGCGCCCGCCGCCGCCTGGACGCGATGGCCGCCGCCGGCGAAGCCCCGGCCTCGGGCCGCGAGGCCTACGAGCTGGTCCTGGCGGCGACCGACGACGTGGAGCAGGCCGAGGCCGCCTACCGCCGCCACCGCCACGCCGAACTGCGGTCGGGGCGAACGCCCGTGGAGTGACGCCGCATGCCGAACCCAGCCGCCAGCGCCTTCCTCGGGCCGCCCCAGACCGCCGGCTACCGGCCCGCCGTCTACGGGCGCGTGCAGTCCCTGGTGGACGGCCAGCGCGACTGGTTCACCTGGTCGGAGGTCGAGGCCATGCGCCGCGACCCCGACATCCGCTTCGGCCTGGCCATCCTGAAAGGCCCCCTGCGCGCCGTCACCTGGCAAGTCGCCGCGACCGGTCCCGACGTGAGCCAGTTCGTGGACGCGACCTACCGCCGCTTCTGGCGAGAAGACCTGGACAAGGCGCTGCAGTTCCTGGAGTACGGCCACAGCGCCGGCGAACTCACCTTCCGGGTCGAGGGCGGTAAAGTCGTGTACGCGGGCCTCCACGACCTGCACCCGCGCGACTGCCGGCCCCTCGTCGGCGCCACGGGGCTGCGGGGCGTGTGCGTGGCCAGCGGCGTGGCGGCGTCCGGGTCCGTGAACCTCTGGGGCCCGCGCGGCTTCTGGGCCGCCTACCGCCCGCGCTTCGGCGGCTGGTACGGCCAGGGGCGCTACGAGGGCTGCTTCCTCCCGTGGCGCGAGGCGAACGGGCGCCACGGGGGCAAGGACATCCGCCGCCTGTGGTTCCTCAAGAACGCCTTCGACGGCGGCACCATGTACCACCCGATGGGGTCGGTGGACCTGGGCGACGGCCAGGTGCGGAGCAACCAGGACTACGCCCGCGAACTGGTCGAGAAGAAGGACACCGGCGGCGTCCTGGCCCTCCCCAACGCGGTCAACCCCGCGACCGGCCAGAAGGAGTGGGAGTACGTCCCGCCCAAGCCCAACGGCGACATCGGCGGCGTCCGCGAGTATTGCCGCGACCTGGCGGACGAAAAACTGACCGGCATGGAGATTCCCGTCGAGGTGGTCCGCGCCGCCGAAACGGGTTCCGGCTGGTCGGGCCGGTCCGTCCCTTTCTTGGTGTTCCTGGCCGGCGAGGACGAGATCGTCGCCACGGTGGTCCGCGCCGTGGACCGCTGGCTCCGCCCCTTGGTGAAACTCAACTTCGGCGACGCGGCGGACTACACCGTCGAACCGGACTCCCTGGTGAAGCTGGCCCAAGACCACGAGGACGCGCGGCCCGCCGCAAGCGTTCCGCAGCAACCGCCCGCGGCCCGGCTGTCGCACGGTGGGAATGACCCGCGCCCGCTGGTCATCAGCGACCGGGTCCGGCGGCGGGCCCTGCGAGCGGCCCGCGTGCAACTCTCCGGCGGTGCCGCGCACGCGCCGGCCGGCGGCGTCACCGTCCGAGGAAAGAAGTTCACCGGCGGCGAGTTCATCCCCGGCAGCGTGATGGCCAAGGCCACACCAGACGAAAAGGCGCGCGTACTGGGGAAGGCGGACGGCAAGACACAATCTCCCGCGGACCCGGCGGCGCATCGCCCTAGCAAACCCGGTGAACGACACGACCACGACCCGCCGAAGCTGGCGTTCCGCGCCCCGCCGCCGCCGCAAGGGACCGGCAGCGGCAAAGCGGGCGGGTTCACGGCGACGGGCCAAACCAATACGGCGGTGGGCGACAAAGCGGAAGAGCTAACGGCGAAGCTGCAACTCCGCAACATCCTCCCCGAAGGTCAGCGGCACGGGAAGAGCATCGCCAAAGAGGGCAGTACGCTGGACCGCGAGTTTGACCACAGCGGCTGGGGCTTCGAGGTGAAGTGCGTTACTACGGGCGCGAAGGAGTACAAGGCCAAACCGAAGGCGCATGAGGTTGAAGGGAAGCGCCGCTACGCCGCCATGCACAAACTGAAGCCGGCCACGATGATCGCCGTGATGGACCACAACAAGAAAGAAATGCACTGCTACTGGCGGCCCGGCGTGGGGGCGTTCCGGCTTTCCCCCGACGACGGCGGTAAGAGCTGGAACTACATGGGCACGGTGAAATTCTAATGGCGATGCTGCTTTGGATCGACGAGGTCAACGACGAAGCGATTGATCTGGGCGACCCGTTTGCCGCCTACGCCGCGTTTGCGGAAATGGCTCGCGTTCGCGTTGCCGAAGACGAATCCGAGTGGGGCGCGCTCTTCAGCGTGCCCGGTGAAGCGGAACAGGAAGTCGATCCGGGTTGGCTTGCCGAGGTGCGCTCGCAGGCGGCACAATTCCTGGAGCGTTACGCCGCCGACTTGAGCGACGGCGCGACGGCCATCTTGGAAGTGCTTCGCGGCGGCAACCAGGAATGATCCCTTCCCCGATCTTCGACGCGATACTGGACCGCGGGCTCGCCGGCGGCGTGGCCCTGGCGGAAGCCGCCCGGCGCGAGCTGGCGGCCCGCGCCGCGTCGGGGGCCTCCGCCGAGGAGCTCCTGTACGAGGCGCGGCGCGTCCTGGCGCGGATCGACCCGTACCTGGCCGTCACGGTCCGCGACACCCTCCTGGCCGCGTGGCTGGCCGCCGCCCGCGGGCCGGCAGTCGCAGCGGTGGAACCGGAGCCGGAAGAGCCGATCATCCGGCAGCCGCCCTTGCCACCGCCGTTCGGGCCCGGCGACGAAGTGGGCGTGCCGCGTCCGGTGGTCCGGTTCCCGTCCCTCGAGCGCGCCGCGCGCGACCTCTGGGAGCGGCGCGTCCTCACGCGCCACGACTTCGACGCCCTGGCCGACGACGCCAAGCGCGCCGCCTTCACCGTCGCCCGCGTCGTCACCCTCGACGCCTTGGACAAGGTTCGGCGTTCCCTGACCGAGGCCGCTTACGAGGGCGGCGACAAGCGGCGCTTCACCGTGGCGGTGAATGCGACGCTCGGCGAACAGGGGGAAGCCGCCCTGGCCCCGCACCACCTGGAGACCGTCTACCGCGCCAACGTCCAGCAGGCGCGGGCCGCCGGCCAGGAGGCGGTCCTGCGCCACCCCTTGGTCGGGAGCGAGTTCCCCTACGTCCTCTACTACGCCGCCCACGACGGCCGCACCCGGCCCGAACACCTGGCGATGGAGACGCTGGGCCTGGACGGGACGGGCGTGTACCGGCGCGACGACCCGATTTGGGACACCTTCACCCCGCCCTGGTCCTACAACTGCCGCTGCGGCCTCATCCCGCTCACCATGGAGGACGCCGCCCGGCGCGGGGTGCGCGAGGCGCAGGAGTGGCTGCGGACCGGGCAGCCGCCGGCGAGTCCCGCTTGGGTGCGCCTCCCCGACTTCCGCCCGCCGCCCGGTTGGGGCCGTGGGCGCCCGCAACTGGTCGCCGTCGTGTAGCGGCGTGCGGCGGGTAGAGTGGCCGGGTATGCCCGACCAGCCCGACCGCGTCACCTTCGGCGGCGAGCCGTGCCTCGACCCCGGCCGCCTCGCCCTGTCCCTGTCCGGCACCGCGCGGCCCGTGCCCGACGAGATCGGCCTGGCCAACTCGTTCGCCAGCACCCTGGGCACCGCCCCCGGCACGGGCCACGTCCTCCTGACCCGCCAGTCCCTGTCGCGCCTGAACCTCAACGCCACGGACCACCAGATCGTCTTTCACACGCCGCCCCTCGCGCCGGTGGTCGTGTGCAACCTGGTCATCGCCGACGAGCCGCGGCGCGTGTCGTTCGGCCCGACGGGCGCGGCCAACTCGCCGGGCAACGTGTTCCTGGTCCAGGTCGCCGACCGCCGGCACCTGGCCCAGAACGTGGCCTTCCGGCACGCTGACGAACTCTACTACAACCTGCCGGCCTACTCCTACCCGGCCAACTTCCACACCTTCAGCCGCAACGCCGGCTCCGACTGGACGTGGCTGACGATGATCCAGGACCTCTGGGACCGGTGCGGCGTCCTAGGCACGGCCCCGTCGTCGCTGCCCTACACGCCCGACGGCACGCCCGTGGGCTGGGCCTTTCCCGGCGTGAGCGTCCTAGCCGCCCTGGGCATGGTCCTGGACCGCTTGTCCCTGGCCCTGCGTCACGACCCGTCCACGGGGGCCTTTGACCTGGTCGAGCTGGGTGCGTCCGACGCCACGCACGCCGCCAAGGTCAACACGTACCGCTTGCAGCGCGCGATCGAGGACGACGACTTCGTGAACGTGATCGCCGCCGCCGTGCCCGCCAACGTGCGGGTCTACTTCCACGTGCGGAGCAAGCACCCCGGGTCGGAGCAGGTGACGACGCGCGGCGACCAGAACTGGTTCAACCGCCGCATCTACTGGGTGGACCGCCCAGCCCCGGACGCCACGGGGACCGTGGCCGACCTGTACCACCCGCTCTGGGACGACCTGGAGGCGGTGTACGACGCCTTCGCCAACACCTGGACCAACACGGCGGCCCTGGGCACGCGGGCCGACGAGCGCCGCGACAAGTTCTACCAAGCCCATTCGACCGCCGCGGACTTCCGCTACTACCAGGTCTACGGCGGGGCCATCGACTTCCGCGCCGGGAGCCGGTGCCGCGGCGTCGCCTGGCGGCAGGAGGCGCGCCCCAACGGGTCGGGCGGCTGGGTCTGCCCGTTCGTGACCGAGATCGTCAACCAGCCCGAACCGATCCACGCCGGCGAGGGCGGTCGATTCGTCCGGCCGAACCCCGGAGAGCGGGCCGCGCCGCCCTGGTTCCAACCGCCGGGCTACGTCGCGCACGCCCCCATCGTCGCCCCGGTCAAAATCACCGCCAGCGCCAGCGGCCCCGCCGGCAACCTGGACGACGGGGTTACGGTGCGCTACGACCCAGACGCCGACGCCGTCGTGGACGGCGACACCGTCCTGGCCAAGGACCTCAACGCCGATGGCGCTTGAACCGGGGCGCGTCTACCTGGCGCGGCTGGGCGGCTTCCGGGACGGCAAACCCGTCTACGAAGTCGCCGACCCCCCGTGTCCCGGCGGGAGCGATTCGCAGAGCGGTTCCGGCAGCGGCAGTCAGGGCCAGTTCACCAGCCTGCACGTCCTGGCCGGGTACAAGGACGGCGAACCGGTGTACGTTCGGGCCGCGGGCCTTTGCGGCGACGCCGGCCCCGCGGGCAGCCGGCTCATCGTCGGCGAGACCTACCTGGGCGTCCTGCAGGGGTTCGACGCCGTCACGGGCAAGCCGATCTACGGCGTGGTCTGCCGCGACTGCGGGCCGGCCGGCTCGGGCAGCGGGAGCGGCTCAGGGTCGGGGAGCGGTTCGGGTTCGGGAAGCGGGTCAGGGTCGGCAAGCGCGTCCGGCTCCGGCAGCGGTTCGGGATCGGGCAGCGGTTCTGGATCGACGAGCGGCGGTGGCACGGGGCTGGGGCCATGTTGCGGCTGGACCGGATCGACGTTCCCCAGCACGGTCCACGCCGACGTGACCTTCAGCGGGTCCTGCTCGTTCGCCAACCAGACCGACCTCCTGATGAACAAAACCTTCGGCTTCTGCTGGTTCCGCGGCAAGTCGGCGACCGGCACCTTCCCCTGCAACGCAGGCAATCTGCCGTTCTACCTCTTGCAGTTCACGATCTGCTGCGAGACGGGCACCGAAGACGGTGTTCCCTACGAGCAATGGCGCTGCACGCTCAGCCTGGTGGGCGGCGCGGACGAGGACACGATCACCAAGACGTGGTTTGCCGGCCAGCAGATTTGCCGCAAGAACCGCGATGCTTGCTGGTCCGACCAGCACTGCGAGCCGTTAGACCTGAACTTCACCCTAGCGAACACCTTGAACCCGGCGTTGCCCCATTGCAACGACTGCCTGGCGGACACCTGCACGGTCCACGTGACCTTATGAACCGACTGCCACCTTGCGTGTTGACCGCCGACGACTGGTGTCCGACCCACAAGCGCCGCCACGTGGGCGCGGAACGGCGCTGGGCCCTCTCCGACACTGCCACGGGCGCGGCGTACCGCGCGCACTGGCTCGACAAGGCGAGCCGGCCGCCACCGCGGCCCCCGGCCCCGTGCCTCTACCTGGGGCCGGCGACCGGGCGCACGGTCGAATGCCTGGCCCCCGACTGACAGAAAAAACTTCAGTCGGTCCGACTGAAAGAGTACCACTGCCTTAGCGACGCCCACGGGCCGCTGACCACCTTCCCCGACTGCGACCGCTGCCCCGGGCGCACGCCCGCCGACGGCGTGCGCCACGCCGACCTGGCCCCGGATACGCCCATCGACCTCATTCTCGGCCTGTTGCAGCAGCCCCCCGGCCCCTGGCCCGGCGGCTGGACCCGCTGGCCCAACGTCATGCAAGCGCACCTGCGCTGGGCGGAGTTCACCATCCGCAACCTGCCCGCCGACCCGCCGGCGTCTTGGTGCGGGCGCGGCGTTGTCATCGTCGGCGGCGGGAAGTATTGGGCGTCCACCTATGTCACCGTTCGCGTCCTCCGTCACGTCGGCTGCACACTCCCCATTGAGGTGTGGTACCTGGGGTGCAAGGGCGAGATCGACCCTTGGCGGGAGTCCCTCCTGGCCCGCCACAACGTGACCTGCGTGGACGCCGACCGGGTCCGCAAGCGCCACCCCATGCGGATCATGAACGGGTGGGAACTCAAGCCGTTCGCCCTCCTGCACAGCCGATTCCGCGAGGTCCTCTACCTCGACGCCGACTGCTACCCGAACCGCAACCCGGAGTTCCTGTTCGACGAGCGGGACTACCGCCAGTGCGGCGCCATCTTCTGGCAAGACCCGCCGTCCATGCGCCTCAAGCCGTCGGCGTGGACGGCGTTCGGCGTCCCCTACCGCAACGAGCCGGCCTTCGAGAGCGGGCAGATCGTCCTGGACAAGGCCCGCTGCTGGCGGCCGCTGGCGCTGGCCGTCCACTACAACGCGCACTCGGACTTCTACTACCAGACCGGCTGCTACGGTGACAAGGACCTGTTCCACATGGCCTGGCGCAAGTTGGGCTACGAGTACGCCCAGCCCCCGCATCGCCCCGGCGGTGGCGGCTGGGGGCTCTACCAAAACGACTTCGCCGGCAACGGGCTCTTCATTCACCGCATCCACGACAAGTGGCGCCTCCGCGGCACGAGCCTCCACACCTCCAACCAGATCGCCGAAAACCAGTGCCACGGGCTGCCGCTGGACGACTACTGCCTGGGCGTCCTGCGGCACCTGCAGCGCCTCACCAACGAAAGGACCGGGGCCATGAGCCTTCCCGACGGTTCGCTCCTGCCGGCGTACTTCGGCATGAACCGCGACGACTTCGAGCAAGCCTGCCGAGGGGCGGCGCGGTCGGCCCACCTGGGCGACGTGACGCTGTGCCGCGTCATGGGGCGCTTCCAGTGCTTCGTCGAGCCGGGCAACGTGGACCTGGTCCCGTGGCTGTTGCTCGACGGCTTTTGGGAGTCGTGGGTCACCCAAGCGATGGCGAGGGCCGTTCGCCCCGGCTGGCACTGCGTGGACGGCGGCAGCGGCTACGGCTATTACGCGCTCCTGATGGCCGCGGCCGCCGGCCCCACGGGCAAGGTGCTGGCCGTGGAGGCCCACCCGAAATTGGCGGCGCTCATCCGGCGTTCGGCGGCGGCCAACGGCTTCCCCATCGACGTGCGGCACGCCGCCCTGGCCGACGGCCCCGGGGCCGAGTTGTGCCTGGCGCGGAACGCGGAACGGCTGGACGGCTGCCGCGGGGGGGAGCACGCCGAGCGGTTTACGGCGCGAACGACCACGATTGATGAAGTAACCGCGGGATGGGAGCGGTGCGACCTGGTGAAGCTCGACATCGAAGGCATGGAGTGGGACGCCCTGCGCGGGGCGGAAGAGACCGTTCGCCGGTTCCCCCACTGCGCGTTCGTGGCCGAGTTCTTCCCGGCGGCCCACCCGGACGCCGCCGGCTTCCTGGCCTGGCTCCAAGAGCGTTGGCCGATCCTGCGGTACGTTCACGCCGACGGCACCCCGCACGAAGCCGACGCGGCTACCCTGCTCGGCGAACCCCAAGGGTGGATGCTATGGCTCCAGAAGTGACGCCGCTGACCCTCAACACGCTCGACGACCGGCGGGAACTGGACCGGCTCCTGGCCAAGCTGCCGCCCCGGCGACGCGTCGCCTTCCTAGCGCGGTGCTGCAACCGATCGGCAGTCCCCCACAGCGCGACCCGCCCCGGCGTGCGTCACGACACCTGGGCGAAGGTGCCGGGGGCCGAGCGCGACGACGAAGCCGACCGCCGGCTGACCACCGAGGTCTACTTCGACCTCTGGTGCCTGGCGATGCAGTACGGCCTGGACCTGCGGCAAGCGGCCCAGGACCTGGAGGCCGAAGTCAAGGCGTTTTGCCGCGGGCGCGATCGCACTGGCGGCAAATCCAGAACCTGCCCTGGTCCCCGTCCGGGTGCGTGGTGAACAGCGACAGCGGCTTGGCGACCTTGCACCGCCGGCACTCCTGCCGCGGCTCGCGGTCCAGCGCCGCCAGGAGCGCCAGGGCCAGAGTGGGGCGCGCTTTCCGCAGGCGGCCTGTCCCCCCGCTGGCCAAGAGCGCGTAGGTCGGCCCGTCCCCGTCCACGTCGCGGGCGAACGTCAGTTCCACCGCACCGTACCGCTCCAAGAGTTCCGCCAACACCGCCAGGGCGTCGGCGTCGTGGCGCGCCAGCGGCAACTCGCTGTCCAACCTTCCCTGCGCGACGGCCAGCTCGAGGCGCGTGGCGGCCAGGCGCTGCTCGCAGCGGCGTTGGCGGCGGCGTGCGGGCGTTACGATGGGGCCACGCGGGCGATTACGGCGGTCGGTGTTCGGTGCGGAGCGGCGGCGGGCCAAGGCGCGGGGCTCCTGGCGGGCGGGTGCTGTCTGGTCCGCGGTCGGTGTGCTACCGCCAGTATACCGCGTAGACGCACAAAGGTTCAGGTCACTGGGGAGGGTTCACCGTGAAGTACCGCGTCCTGGTCGTTGCCGCACTCGCCTTGCTTTTTCTGGCCCTGGCGGCCGGCGTCTGGGCCTGGCTGCGGCCCGCGCCGCCGAAGCCGTGGATCGACCTGCCCGACGGCCTGCCGCTGCCGTCCGCGCCGAAGATCGACGGCAAGCCGCTCTGGGGCGACAAGCCCGTTGGCCAAGCGGGCGGGTGCGAGTGCACGGGCGGCTGCCGGTGCGTGGGGCCCTGCCTGTGCGGCGCGCTGGCGTGCGTGGGGCAACCGCCTGCGGAAGCCACGCCCCCGCGAAAACCGGGACCGGAAGGTCCGTTTTCGCCGGACTGGGGCGAGCTCAAGAAGCTACTGGACGGCTTCTTCGGCCAGGCCCGGCAGGAAGTAAAGGAAGCCTACCGGAGCGTCCACGTGGAATTTCTCCAACCGGCGGCGCGGTCGGCGGAGCGGGCCGTGGACATCGGCGTTGGCTGCGCGATTCTCAACACCCTCAGCGGAATCGTGACCGCCGTCGGCATCGTCATCATCGCGGTCAAGGTCGGCGGCAACGCGGCGTAAGGGGAAGGCATGAATCCGCTTGCGTACCTCCCGTTTTTCGGCAAGGCCAAGGCCGCGGCCGGCCAGGTCGCGGACAAAGTGTCGGACGTCGCCCAGCACACCGATGAGCTGCCGGAACTCCTCGACGCCACGCTCCGGCCTCGGCGGGTGAACGCCCTCACGACGCTGCTCTCGGCGCTGGCCGGAAAGTCGGCACTGGAAATAGCCAAGTCGCTCATTGACCGGAACATTGTGAACCTGACGGCGGAGCAGCTCGAAGCGCACGCACTCCTGGCGACGGCGACGCCGCCGGAACCGAAGGACGCCGCGCCCGTGGAGGACAAGCCGCAATGACAATTTGGATCAAGCGCATCCTGCCCTTCGCGGCCCTGCTCGCCGGCTTCACCGGCTGGCTGGCCCTCATCCTCATGGGCGGCTGGGTCGGTTCGCTGGCCCTGTTCAGCCCGCCGCTGTTCATCGTCGGCCTGGCGACACTGGACAAAGCGTTGGAGTAACCGCCGATGGACTGGCAAATCTGCATCTATACCGCCGTGAGCGCCGCCGCCATCCTCGTGTTCGGCCTGTTCCTCCTGGCGATGGTGCTCAAAGACAAGAACGGAACGCCACAATGAACCCGCCGACCGAAGAGGAAGCCCGGCAGGCAGTGCGGGTGTACGTCGCGGTCATGCAGATGGCCGGCGCGACGGCAGTGCAAATCCGGGACTTCCGCGAGCGCACCGAGAACCTGATCCTGCGGGCCTTCGGGTGCATGGTGGACGAATGAACTGGCTGTATCCGCTGCTCCTGTGTGCCTGGGGCATCACCGCCGAAGTGTTCGACGGCGACAAGCCCGACGACCTGTTCGATTGGGACCGCACGACGCTACGGCTGCACCTGGCGGCGGACTGGCCCGCGGAATGGACGGTGCTGCGGTTCCCCGAAAACGCCGTGACGCGCCGGCAACTGGACTGGTGGCGCAACGTGGTCCTGGCGCACGAGCACTACGAGTACCTGTACCCGTGGTCCTCCGCCGTGGCCGCCCGGCTAGACCGTGCCCGCTGGTCCTTTCGCGTGTGGGACACCCTGGACAACGCCCAGCGCTTCGGTGGCGTGTTTTGGAAGCGGGAGCAACTGGACGCGCTGCGGCGCATGATCGGACCCGATGCCTTTGCCCGCGGAGAAATGCCCCTGCCGTGAAACGACTCTTGCCCTTCCTCCTGGCCGTCCTCCTTGCCGCGCCGCTCGTGGCCCAGTCGCCCGGCGGCTTCCGAGCCGTCGTCAACGGTCCGGCCCTGCCCGACGGGACGGAAGTCGATTGCGACCTGCCCGCGGAGAGGCACATGAAAAACGTCGGTGGGTCGGACGGCGCGGGCCTCTGTGTGTTCACGTCCATTGGGCACGCGGCGGACTGGTGCAATGAACCGGCTTTGATCGACTTCCAGCGGTGGATGCGATCGAAGCCCGGCGGCGGCTATCCTGAAAAGGTTACGCGGATGATCCGCGAGAAGTGCCAGGCCGCGGGCGTGCCGGAGCCGCCGTACCTACAGGACCAAAGCGGCGACCTGGGACTACTCGCCCTGGCTGTCCAGCGGGGGCACCTGGCGTGCGTCACCTACGGAATCAGCCCCACGGGCCGCTACGGCGGGCGGATTGCCCACATGGTCAACTGTGTGGCGGCCCGGGCCGGCCCGCAAAAGCTCTGGGCCGTCATGGACAACAATTTTCCCGGCACCATCGAGTGGATGAGCGAAGAGGACTTTCGGCGCGCCTATACCGCCGGCGGCGGTGGCTGGTGCGTCATTCTCTTGAAGCCGGGGCCGCCTCCCCCGCCGCGGAACTAGGAGCACGGCCCATGCACCTACTCGGCATCCTGCTCTTGTTCCCGTGGTCGCTGGTGTTCCTGGCGGTCACGGCCTGCTGCCCGATGCACGCGCGGGCCCAATGGGGCGCGCGAAGCTGCGGGCCGGTCGGCCCGGCGGAACCGGTGCAAGGCGGCGGCTACCAGTGGGTGCCCTTCGCCGGCGACCCCGACCAATTCGACCTCTTCCACAACGGGCGGCATGTCGGCAGCTACCACCGCGACGGGCGCTTCCTCTGGTATCACGGCGCGGGCCAGTGGTCGCCGGGTCAATGCCCCGTGGCGCTGCCCGCCGAAGCGCAGGCGGCCGTCGGCCAGAACTTCGGTGTGGACCTGCCCCGGATCGACCGCAAGGCACCGCTCACCTACCGCGGCAACCCGGTGAGCCAGGCCCGGGCACTCGAATTGATCGGCGGCGGGGAGATCCCAGACAACACGGGCAAGCGCCGGCTGACCGTGATCGGCCCCGACGCCGACCGCGCCCCGGTCCTGGCGGCCCTGCGCGGCCCGCTGGCCCCGCTGGTGGCCGAATACGTCGTGAGCGACTACCCGCCGGAGCACTGGGCCGTGGCCAAGGCCGGCTTCGTGCGCGACGGCAAGCCGACGATTTACTTGCAGGAGCCCGACGGGCGCACGGTGTTCCGGCTGAACGACGCGACGGGATTCCGCGAAGCGCTCGAGGCCGTGCGCAAGCCGGGGCCCTATGACCCGTCGCGCGATCCCGATCCCAGCAAGCCGGTAGTCCCGCTGGCGGACGCGGCCAACCTGCCGACGCTCCTGGCCGTGGGCGGCGTCGGCCTGGTCGTCGCCGCGCTGGTGGGCCTGCTGTTGGCCGCCGCCCACAAACCACCGGAAAGCGAGGACCATTCGTGAACGCCACGCTGTACCTGGCCGGCGGCATCGTGGCCGTCGGCCTGTTCGCCCTGGCCGTGTGGGGCTTCTACCACCTCTTCAAGCGGCCCCGCCGGGTCAAGGCGCCCGCGCCGACGCGCGCCGCGCTGAACTTCCCCACGGCGGACGAGCTGAACCACACCGGGCGGCTCGTCGCGCGGCAGTTCCGCGAGTGGAAGCGCCTGCAAGAGGAGGCCGAGGCGGACGCCGCGGAGCTCTTTCGGATGCGGTTCGGGACCGTCCCGGCCGCCCCTGCAAAATAGCGGTCCCTTCCTGTACGCCCCCTGGGAGTTGTTCCCCATGAAGCTCTACGCCGGCCAGTCCCGCAAGCTACCCCCGCTGTACGACCGACTTTCCGACGGGTCGATGCGCCCCGTGACGGCCACGGTCATCGAATGGGCCGTCGAGCCGGCCGGCCTTGCCGCCGTGGGCGACGGCAAGCTGGCCGCCGCGCCGGACGCGGGCGGGCGGAGCGGCACGCTGACCGCCACGGCGACCTACGCGGACGGGCGGGCCTTCGCCGCCTTCT
This sequence comes from uncultured Gemmatimonadales bacterium, assembly GCA_964550365.1. Lineage (GTDB taxonomy): Bacteria > Gemmatimonadota > Gemmatimonadetes > Gemmatimonadales > JACORV01 > DASXPG01. The sequence continues at coordinate 20,096 of CAZJZC010000015.1, forward strand.
GCCCCTTGGCCGTGGAGGAGCCGCCGGCCGGCCCGCCCGGGCCGCCTCCCGCGGTCAACGTCGATGACCTGGTGCTGGTGGACCCGGACTAGCGCTTTTCCCCGTGCGTAAGATTGTGCATAAAACGAGCAGCTTTTAGGAGACCCGAACAATGGCCGCCGTGAATAAGCCGACGCCCGCTCCGCCCGTTGTCCCCCCCGACCCGCCGGTGGAGCTGCCGCCGCCGAGCATCCCGCCGGACCTTCACCACCCGGTGATCCTGCCGACCGACCCGCCCGTGGAGCTGCCGCCTTCGGTCGGCGGCCCGCTGATGGCGCTGCTGACCCGGATCGCCGACGGCCTCGACCGGCTGGCGCTGGCCACGCTCGCCGGCGGCGTGATCGCCCAGCACCCCAACCACGACGCCACCAGCGCGACCAGCGTGGCGAAGAAGCTAAGCGAACAACTGGGGAAGTAGGTTTCCGGTGGCGACGGGTGCGGCGCACGGGCTGGCCTTCGGGCCGGCCCGTGCGTTTTCGTCTGCCCCCACTGGCCCACGAAACGCCAGGGGAAGGTGAAAAGCCCCAGCGATTTCCGCACGTCTCGCACGACTAGGCGCGCGGCCCGAAAGGTGATATTGTGCGGCGAATCCCTGGGATTCCGTGCGGAGAGCGCTCAGCAAAAACCGACTCCGAAGCCGAAGGTTACAGGTTCAAATCCTGTCGGGCATACTGACACAACCTGTTTGCTGAGCGCTGTTTAGCGTCCCCGTCACGGCTGACGGAAGGCGGCACAACCGCCGGAGTTCTGGGGGAAAGAGCCCCCGATCCCGGCAATGGAGTGCCGCGCGATGCGTCCCGCCAAGCTGCCCAAAGCCCACCCCCACCGTGGCCAGGCCCGCCTCCGCTTGCGGATTGGCCCGAAGCAGTACCAAGAGGTCTACTGCGGCCCCTGGGGCACCCCGGAAGCCGTAACCGAGGAAGCCCGCGTCGTGGCGCGGTGGCTGGCCACGGGCAGCGGGACGGTCTTTTCCACCAACGGACTCCACGAACCGACTGTCGCGGTGGTTGCCGCGGCCTACCTCCGGCACTGCACGTCCTACTACGCCGGCCCCGACGGCAAGCCGGGCAAGCAGTTCGCCCGCATCCGCCGGGCGTTCGAGTTCGCCCTGGCGCTGCACGGCTCGACGCGGGCCGACCAGTTTGGTCCCGTGGCAATGGCAGAGGTCCGGCAGTCCATGATCGGCGCGGGCTGGTGCCGCCGGTTCATCAACGCCAGCGTGCGGGCCGTCATGCGCGCCTTCCGCTGGGCCGCGTCGCAGGAAATGCTGGGCGAGGAAGTCTACCGGCGCCTGCACACCCTGGAGCACCTCCACAAGGGCCGCTGCCCCGGCGTTCCGGAGAAGGGCAAGCGGCTCAAGCCGGTGCCGGCGGAGCACATCGACGCCTGCCGCGCCAAGGTCAGCCCGACGGTCAGCGCCATGATCGAATTGCAGCGCTGGACTGGGATGCGCCCGGGCGAGCTGGTGATCGTGCGTGGCTGCGACATCACCCAAGACGGGCCGACGGGGACGTGGGTGTACCGCCCGCCGCATTTCAAGCAGGACTGGCAGGAGGACCGGGAGCAGGACGAGATTTACCTCGGGCCCCAGGCGCGCGCCGTGGTGCGGCCATTCCTGGAAGAGAACGCCGAGCGTCCCGAGGCCTACCTGTTCTCGCCGTGGTCGGCGCGCCACGCGCGGGCCCACCGGATCGGCGAGCACTACAGCGTGCGCACCTACTGCCAGGCGATTGAGTACGGCTGCGTCGCCGCGGGCGTCCCCGTCTGGACTCCACGCCGCCTGCGTCACACCGCCGGCGAACGCATCCGCGCACGGAGCGGCCTTGACGGCGCGCAGGCCGTGCTGCGCCACCGCCACGCCTCGACCACCGAGATCTACGCGGCCGTCAGGCGTGAGCTGGCGGCGAAGATCATGCACGAGTCCGGGTAGCAACGTCCCTGGCGTCCGGCGGATTAGTGTACTACAGTACAGGTATGGCCCGACCGTCCCGCCGCCGCAAACCGCGCTGCCTGAAGCGGTCCCTTCCCGACGCGCACGGCTGAGGCCGCGCGCCCTTTCCAGGTCGTGCTATAATCTCCCATCCGCCTGAGATCGCACCAGGGACGGCCCGCCCATGCCCGCTGACCAGAGCGCGCTGCTTGCGCTCCTGGACTGCTACCGTAGGCAGTCCGAACTGGCGGCAACGTCGCCGCTGCCGCACCACGCCGCCGAGATGAAGCGGCTGGGATCGCTCGTGGAACGCGCGTTCCTGGAAACGCCGCCCGCCATGCCGGCCCTCACGCCGCCAGCCGGCAGCCCAGCCTTGCCCCGCGTCCGGGCCCGCGAACGCCGCTTCCTGGACGCCCTGGGGAACGACGAGCTCGACGGCCACGACTGGCGGGCGCGGGTCAACGATGGAAAACCCGTGCACGCCCACATCAGCGACGCCTCGTTCCGACAGACCGTCATGTCGATGGCCGACAAGCAACTGATCGTAGTCGTGGGCAAGAAATACCGGCGCGGCCCCAACGCGGATTGCCCATAAAACACGGGCCTCCCGCGCTACTAGCGCCGTTAATAACGAAATTAATAACGGAATGAGGGACGGACAATTTCGTCCCTCGCGTTTAGAGTTGTCGCACCATGCACGCGACAACTCCCCCCAGCGACCTCATCCCCCTGAGCGAAGCGGCCAAGCTCTTGCCCGCCTACCGCGGCGCGCGCTGCCACGCCTCCACCGTGTACCGCATGGGGCGGGCCGGCAAGCTGCGGATGTTCCGCGCCTCGTGCTGGCGGGTCAGCCGTGAGGAAGTGCTGGCGCTGGCGGAGCCCAAGCCGTACCGGGAACCAAGGAAGCCGGTGACGGCGAAGCGGGCCGCGGCCGACGAGCGCCTGGCGGTGCGGTACTTGGAAGGGCTGGGGCTGAAGGTGGGCGGCTGACGGGCGGGAGTCACGGGCTCGTGGTCGGGACCCGCGACGGGAACTCGAACGCGAACTTGAGCAGCATCTCCACGAAGGTGATGAGGTCCTCGGCGGTCTTCCGGTCCATCAGGTGAATCTCATGCGTCGCTTCGTTGCCTTTGTTGCGAATGTGGTCCACCCACTCCTTGCCGTTCGGCGGGACGTACCCGGTTTCCGCGAGGTACTGAACGTACTCGATGAAGTGTTTGTTGCCCGGCGCGCCGCGGGCGACGGCGACGTTCATCAGCATCTTCCGGCAGGCAAGCACGGCGGCCGTGTGGGCGTTCACCGCCATGCAGTTGCGGGCCTCGCGGTACAAGGCCGCGATGTCGGGCGGGAGGCTGCCGACATCGTTGCCGAACGCCACGCCGGGCACTTGGGTACTCCCCTCGAAGAAGGTGGGCCGGTCGCAGTGCGGGCAAGGGTAAATCTTATTCGGGTGCTTGGTGTCAACGAAGTAGTAACCGACGTTCCCGCCCACGGCCAGGTTGCAGTGCCCGCAGGTCCACGACCTTTGAGGCATCGACTTGTGCAAGTTGCCCCAAGAGTCTACTGCCATCTTCCCACCCTACCCCACGCACGCCAGGCGCTAGTCATCGGTCGGCTCTTCCAGACGGAACGGCGGCGGCGGCAGGTCATCCAGACCAAGGTGCCTTGCACGCTGCCAGACGGCCATTGCAACCTCAGTGCTGAACTGCCGCCCGGAAACGGCGACGATTCGCTCAAGCACCCCTCCCCATGGGTCGGGAATCTGCACGGCTCGGCGCGGAGTAACGTGCCCGCCGCTGGCCGGGCTCTCCAGAACTGCGCCTTTCACGGGCCGACCTCGTTTCTTTGCCATGCGGGTTATCGTAACGGCCCGAAGTGGACCGCACAACTCCCCATTGGACGATTCTACCCCAGACTGCGACGCGGTCAATATCGGGGAATAGCGGAACCTTACGGAAATATCGGTTGACAACGGTAACAGTGGTCTTATAATGTCTCAGGTACAACCGACCCGACTCCACCCAGGGGGCGAAGCGATGGCGACAGAAGCGAAGCCGGCACACACGCCGGGGCCATGGGCAACGGCTCGCGGGTTCGAGGGCCAGACAGTGGTTGGCTCTGACGGTGTTCTGGTTGCTGATTGTTCGATCATTGACCGTCTAGGGCAGCGTACCGGCCCGGAGTGTACGGCCAACGCCCGCCTAATCGCCGCCGCGCCGGACCTACTGGAGGCGCTGAAAGCCGTCGTGGCGATTGCCGATAGGCGGACCGTCGAGTTCGACGCCGCTCACGCCGCCATCGCCAAGGCCGAAGGGGCAGCCTGAACCACGCGCCGCCGGGAGACTACGGCGGCAACTGGACGGCGGCGGGGCCGGACTAGGAGCCAAGGGAGAGCCTTGGACCGGTAGTTGCGCCGAGTGAACACCGGCCCACCGCTTTTCACGGAGCAACCATGCACCCACCTTTCGACCTCCTTCCCGACGGCACGCTCTTGATCGGCTTCGGGCCGGACGACGACGATTCCCCCGACGGGGATTACGCCGCGGACCAAGACGACGACGATTCCCCCGACGGGGATTACGCCGCGGACCAAGACGACGACTTAGGCACTGATTGCGACATCGTCTGCTGGGACAACGGCGACTTCTACAAGTGAACGCACACTCCCTAGCAACCGAGCCACTGACCGACGCCCAGCGCCTCACGCT
>CAZJZC010000016.1:0-24573 GCA_964550365.1 uncultured Gemmatimonadales bacterium
CCGCCGCCGACGCGCTCGAGGTGGGCAAGAACCGCATGGAGGCCCTGGCCGACGTCCAGGAGACGGCCGACCTCATCAACTACTACTGCGACCAGGTCGAGAAGAACGACGGCTTCGAGAAGCCCCTGCGCGACGATCCGCTCAAGGGCTACGTCGCGAAGAACCGCAGCGTCCTGCGGCCCTACGGCGTCTGGGTCGTCATCTCGCCCTTCAACTTCCCGGTCGCGCTGTCGGGCGGGCCGGCGGGCGGCGCCCTGGTGGCCGGCAACACCGTGGTCTTCAAGCCGGCGACCGACACGCCCTGGACCGGCTACCTGCTCGCGAAGTGCTTCCTGGACGCGGGCCTCCCGCCCGGCGTCTTCAACTTCGTGACCGGCCCGGGCCGTACCGTGGGCCAGGAGCTGCAGAGCAACCCGGGTGTCGACGGCATCACCTTCACCGGCTCCTACGACGTCGGCATGCAGATCTACCGCGCCTTCGCCGGCGGCCGGCACCCGCGCCCGTGCATCGCCGAGATGGGCGGCAAGAACCCGGTCATCATCTCGCGCAAGGCCGACCTGGACCGCGCGGCGCTCGGCGTCTTCCGCTCGGCCTTCGGGCTCCAGGGACAGAAGTGCTCGGCCGCCTCGCGCATCTTCGTCGAGAAGCCGGTCAAGGCGGCGTTCGAGAAGAAGCTCCTCGCGCACCTCGAGCGCGCCGTCGTGGGCGACCCGACCCGGCGCGAGACCTACCTCGGCCCCGTCATCAACGAGCACGCCGCCAGGGACTACGAGGGCTTCGTCGCGGAACTGCGCGGCGCCGGCACCATCCTCTTCGGCGGCCGCCGGCTCAGGGACGGCGCCCTGGCCAAGGGGGCCTTCTGCGCCCCGACCCTGGCCACCGACGTGCCCGATGACCATCGCCTCTGGAAGGACGAGATGTTCCTGCCGATCGCCATGATCGCCGGCGTCGACTCCCTGGACGAGGCCATGCGGCGCGCCAACGACGTCGACTACGGCCTCACCGCCGGCTTCTACGGGACGAAGAAGGAAGCCGAGTGGTTCTTCGAGAACATCGAGGCCGGGGTCTGCTACGCCAACCGGCCGCAGGGCGCGACCACGGGCGCCTGGCCGGGCTTCCAGCCTTTCGGCGGCTGGAAGGGCAGCGGCACCAGCGGCAAGTCGGCGGGCTCGCTCTACTACGTGCAGCAGTTCATGCGGGAGCAGAGCCGGACCATCGTGAGTTGAACTGGCTCCTGTTGCGCGACCGGCCCCGCGGCGGCGCCTGGAACATGGCGTTCGACGCGGCGCTGCTCGAAGCGGCCGAAGCCGGTCAGCGCGTCCTGCGGCTCTACGCCTGGGACCCGCCCACGCTCTCGTTCGGGCGCCACGAGCCCGCCGCCCGGCGCTACGACCGGGCCGCGATCGCCGGCCGCGGCCTCGCCACGGTGCGGCGTCCGACCGGCGGACGGGCCGTCTGGCACCACCGCGAGGTCACCTACGCACTCGCCGCGCCGATCGGCACCTTCGGCTCCCTGCGCGACACCTACCACGCGATCCACGCGGCCCTGGCCGACGCCCTGCGCCACCTGGGCGCCCCGGTCACGCTGGCGGCCGACCGGCCCCCGGGCGGTGTCGGGAGCGTCGGCGCCGGCGCCTGCTTCGCCTCCGCGGCGGGCGGCGAGGTCCTGGCGCCCTCCGGCGCCAAGGTGGTCGGCAGTGCCCAGGTCCGCTCGGGCGGCGCCTTCCTCCAGCACGGTTCCATCCTGCTGACCGCCGACCAGTCGGTGGTCGCCGAGCTGACCGTGGGCCGCGCCGAGCCGCCCGCCGCGGCGGGGCTGGACGACCTGCTGGCGCGCGCACCGTCGTGGGACGAGGTCGCCGACGCCGTGGCCCGCTCGGCACGCCGCTGGGGCGTGCCGGAACAGGCCGCCGCGCCGCCCGAGCCGCTCGAGCGGCGCGCGGCGGCACTCGAAGCCGGCTTCGCCGCCGACTCCTGGACTTGGCGGCGCTAGCCGCCGTTCCTACATTTGCCGCTCGTGACCCGTCGCACGCGCGTCGCCATCGCGCTCACCCTCGCAACCGCCGCCGTCGCGGCCTGCCGGCCCCGAGCCGATGACGCCGCGGCCGGCCCGACCGGCGGCACGCTGGTCATCGCCTCGCCGGGCGACGCCGACATCCTGTTCCCTCCGAGCGCCTCGACCCAGCTCGCCGCGCACGTCACCGAGCGCATCTTCCCGCGGCTCGCCGAACTCGGCACCGACCTCAACACCGTGGGCGACTCCGGCCTCACGCCGATGCTGGCCGAACGGTGGGAACGACGCGACTCGCTCACGCTGGTGTTCCACGTCGATCCCAGGGCGCGCTGGCAGGACGGCCGCCCGGTCACGGCCGCCGACGTGGCGTTCACGTTCGACGTCTACCGCGACTCCCTGACGGGGTCGGCGTTCCGGGTGAACCTCGAGCCCATCGCGTCGGTCAGCGTCGAGGGCGAGCGCGCCGTCGCCTTCCGGTTCCTGCGCGCCTACCCCGAGCAGCTGTACGACGCGACCTTCCATCTGCGCATCCTGCCCCGGCACCTGCTCGACTCGATCCCGCGCGAGCGGCTCGCCTCGTCCGCCTTCGCCCGCGACCCGGTCGGCGCCGGTCCCTTCCGGTTCGAACGCTGGGACCCGGGCGCCGAGATCGAGCTGGTCGCCGACACGGCCTTCTTCCGCGGCCGGCCGCACCTCGACCGCATCGTCTGGCGCATCCTGCCCGACGTGCCCGCCGCCGTGAGCGCGCTGGCCGCCGGCGATGCCGACGCCATGGAGACCATCCCCATGCGCGACGAGATCGAACGGCTGCTCCGCGTGCCCGACGTGCGGCTGGTCCCGTATCCCTCGCCGTTCCTCGGCGGCCTGCTCTTCAACGTGCGCCGGCCCGCCTTCGCCGACCGCGACGTGCGCCGCGCCCTGGCCATGGCCATCGACCGCGCCACCGTGGTACGCTCGGTGTTCGGGCCCTACGGCGACGTGCCGGTCGGCGCCGTGACCCGCATGGTGTGGATCGCCGACGGCCAGGTCCGGCAGCTGCCCTACGACACCGCGGCCGCCGCCCGCCTGCTGGAGGAACGCGGCTGGCGGCTGGCGCCGGGCGCCGCCGTGCGCACCCGCGCCGGCCGGCCCCTGCGCTTCACCCTGCTGGTGCCCTCGACCAGCCGCGTGCGCCAGCAGGCGGCCGTCCTGGTGCAGGACCAGCTGCGCCGGGTGGGCGTGGACCTCCGGATCCAGGTGCTGGAGTTCGCGCTGTTCGACGCGCGCACCCGCACCGGCGACTTCGACGCGGCGATGTTCTCCCGCACGCTCGACCCGAGCCCGGCGAACCTGGCGCAGTTCTGGGCCGCGCGCAGCATCGGCGGCGGCAACCAGGGCGGCTATGCCAGCGCCGGCTTCGACTCGCTGCTCACCGCCGCGGCCGCCGCGCCCACGCGCGCGGCCGCCCAGCCGCTCTACCACGCGGCCCTGGAACGGCTGAACGAGGACGCGCCGGCGGTCTTCATCTACTCACCGAAGAACAACGCCGCGATCCACCAGCGGTTCGAGCACGTCACCATCCGACCCGACAGCTGGCTCGCCACGGTGGCGACCTGGAGCATCGCCCCCGAACGGCGACTGCCACGCGACCGCTAGTGGGCGGCTTCGCGGTCCGCCGCCTCGGCGCCGCCGCCGTCACCGTCGTCGTCGTCGTCACCATCGTCTTCCTGCTGGCGCACCTGGCCCCCGGCGATCCGCTCGTCGCCGACGCCGAGCGCCTGCGCGCCGACCCCGCCCGGGTCGCGCAGCTGCGCGCCCGCTTCGGGCTCGACCAGCCGCTGGGGGTGCAGTTCGTCCGCTACCTGGCCAACGCCGCCCGCGGCGACCTGGGCGAGTCGTTCATCCTGCGCCGCCCCGTCGGCCACCTGCTCGCCGAGCGACTGCCGAACACCGCCCTGCTGGCCGGGGCCGCGCTGGTCCTGAGCTTCACGATCGGCATCGTGCTCGCCCTGGCGCAGGCCGCCCGGGCCGGCACCTGGATCGACGGCGCCCTGGGCGCCGGGGCGCTGGTGTTCTACTCCACCCCCTCGTTCTGGCTCGGCCTGGTGCTGCTCTGGGTCTTCGGCCAGCAGCTCGGCTGGCTGCCGGTGGCGGGCATGACCGAGCCGGTGGTCCACGCCCGGCTGGGGGCGGCCGGGAAGGTGCTCGACGTGGCGCGCCACCTCGTCCTGCCGGCGCTGACCCTGGCCCTGGTCCAGACGGCCGCGGTGGCGCGATTCCAGCGCGGCGCCCTGGTCGACGCGCTCGCCGCCGAGTTCACCCGCACGGCGCGCGCGGCCGGCCTGTCGGCCATGCGGGTGCACCTGCGGGCCCTGCGCGCCTCGCTGGCGCCCGCCGTCACCCTGGCCGGCACCAGCTTCCCCGCCATGCTGGCCGGCTCGGTCCTGGTCGAGAGCGTCTTCGGCTGGCCCGGCATGGGACGCCTGATGTTCGACGCGATCTTCGCGCGCGACTACAACGTCATCTGCGGCGCGGCCCTTCTCGCCGGCGTCCTGGTGGCCCTCGGCAACCTGGCCGCCGACCTCGGCGCCCGGGCGCTCGACCCCAGGCAGGCCGCGTGAGCGCCGCCACCTGGCGGCGCCTGCGGCGACGCCGCCCCGCCATGGCGGGCCTCGCGCTGGTCGCGGCCGCCACCCTCGCGGCCCTGCTGGCGCCCTGGCTGACGCCCTTCGATCCCAACGCCATCACCGACCCCGTCGGCCGGCAGCTGCTCCCGCCCGGCGCCGGGCACTGGCTGGGCACCGACGTCTACAGCCGCGACGTCCTCGCGCGCATCCTGCACGGCGCGCGCGTCTCGCTGGCCGTCGGCCTCGCCGCCGCCCTGCTCGCCGCCCTGCTCGGCGGCGCCGTGGGCTTCGCCGCCGGCCTCGGTCCGCCGGCCCTCGACACGGCGCTCATGCGGTCGGTGGACGTGCTCCTCGCCCTGCCGCGCCTCTTCCTCCTGCTCGCGGTATTCGCCCTGTGGGACGGCCTGCCGCTGTGGGCCGTCGTGACCCTCATCGCCGCGACCGGCTGGTTCGAGACCAGCCGCCTGGTGCGCGCCCACGTCCGCGAACTGCGGTCGGCCGACTTCGTCGTCGCGGCCGTGGCGCTCGGGGCCGGGCCCCTGCGGCTGGCGCGCCATCTCTTGCCCCACGTCGCCGCCACCCTCATCGTGAGCGCGACGCTCGACGTCGGCGGCGTCATCCTGCTGGAGGCCGGCCTGTCGTTCCTCGGCCTCGGCCTGCAGCCGCCCACCGCCACCTGGGGCAACATGATCCTCGAGGGCCGCAGCCTCCTGTTCACCGCCCCGTGGGTGGCGCTGGCGCCCGGCGTGGCGCTGACCATGACGGTGGTGGCCTTCAACCTGCTGGGCGACGGCGCGCGGGACGCCCTCGACCCGCGCCAGCGCACGTGACCGACACGCCGCTCCTCACCATCAGCGACCTCAGGGTGTCGTTCGCCACGGCGGCGGGCACCGCCCGCGCCGTCGACGGGCTGGACCTCGTCGTCGGCGCGGGCGAGACGGTGGGCCTGGTGGGCGAGTCCGGCTGCGGCAAGAGCGTCACGTCGCTCGCGGTCCTGCGCCTGCTCGAACCGGACGGCAGGGTCGCGCCCGGCAGCGTGGTGCGTTTCGAGGGGCGTGACCTGCTGGCCCTGCCGGCGAAGGAGATGCGTGCCGTCCGGGGCGACCACCTCGCCCTGATCTTCCAGGAACCCGGCAGCGCGCTCAATCCGGTGCTGACCATCGGCGATCAGATCGCCGAGGCCGTCCGGGCGCACCGCCACGTCTCGCGCGCCGAGGCCCGGGCCCGGGCGGCGGAGATGCTCACGCTGGTCGGCATCCCCGACGCCGGCGAGCGCGCCGGGCTCTACCCCCACGAACTGTCGGGCGGCATGCGCCAGCGCGTCCTCATCGCCATGGCGCTGGTCAACGATCCCAAGCTGCTCATCGCCGACGAGCCCACCACGGCGCTCGACGTCACCATCCAGGCCGAGATCCTCGACCTGCTGGCGGGCCTCCAGCGGCGCATGGGCATGGCGGTCCTGCTCATCACCCACAACCTCGGCGTCGTGGCCGAGACGACCATCCGCGTCTACGTGATGTACGCCGGACAGATCGTCGAGGAGGCCGCCACGGCCGACCTGTTCGCCCGGCCGGCGCATCCGTACACCGCGGGCCTGCTCGCCGCCGTGCCGCGGCTGGACCGCAGCCAGGAGCGGCTGGCGCAGATCCCCGGCCAGGTGCCGCCCGCCACCGCCTGGCCCGCGGGCTGCCGGTTCCATCCGCGGTGCCCGTACGCCTGGGACCGGTGCCGGTCGGAGGCGCCGCCCCTGCTCGCCGCCGGCGACGGCCACCGGGCCCGCTGCTGGCTGGTCGAGGAACCCGAACGCCGCGCCCCGGCGCCCGCGTGAACGCCGCGCCGCTGCTCGACGTGGACGACCTCACGGTCCGCTACCGCCGGCGCACGGGGATGTTCGGCGGCCACGAGACGGTGCAGGCCGTCGCCGGCGTCTCGCTGGCGCTCGCGCCGGGCGCCACCCTCGGCCTGGTCGGCGAGTCGGGGTGCGGCAAGACCACGCTGGCGCGGGCCATCCTGCGCCTGACGCCGGTGACGTCGGGCGCCGTCCGGCTGGCCGGCCAGGATGTCCTGGCCGCCGGTCCCGCCGCCCTGCGCGCCCTGCGGCGCCGGATGCAGATCGTGTTCCAGGATCCCCACGCGAGCCTCAACCCCCGGCTCACCTGCGGCCACGCCGTGCGCGAAGGCATCGCGATCCACCGCCTGGCGCAGGGCGCCGAGGCCGAGGCGCGGGTGGCGCGGCTGTTCGACGAGGTCGGCCTCCCGGCCGACGCCGTCCACCGCTACCCGCACGAGCTCTCGGGCGGCCAGCGCCAGCGCGTCGGCATCGCCCGCGCGCTCGCGGTCGACCCCGACCTGCTGGTGTGCGACGAACCCGTCTCGGCCCTCGACGTCAGCGTGCAGGCGCAGGTCCTGAACCTGCTGGTCGAGCTGCAGCAGCGACGGGGTCTCGCGATGCTGTTCATCAGCCACGACCTGGCCGTGGTCCGCCACGTCGCCCCGCGTGTCGCCGTGATGTACCTGGGGCGCATCGTCGAGGAAGGTCCGGTCGCGACGCTCTACGCCGAGCCGCGGCATCCCTACACCCGCGCCCTGCTCTCGGCCGCGCCGGTCCCCGACCCCGCCCCGGGCCGCCGCCGCATCGTGCTCACGGGCGAGCCGCCCTCCCCGGTGCGCCCGCCGGACGGCTGCGCCTTCCACCCGCGCTGCCAGCACCCGGCGAAGGACGCGGCCTGCCGAACGCTCCGGCCCGACCTGCGCCCGCTCGGTGCCGCGGCCGTCGCCTGTCACAAGGCCGACACGCCTTACTAGCGGACCACGCCGGCGGAAACGGAACGGGCCCCGCCCGGAGGCGGAGCCCGTTCCGGCTGCGACCGCGGGCCGCTACGGCGAGACGGCGCGCAGGGCGTTCACCCTCCCCCGGCCGTAGAAGTCGTCATTGCCGGGCTTGCCGAGGTCGTCGGCCGACTGGCGCAGACGGGCTTCGAGCTGTGCCGGCTGCAGGGGGCCGTACTTGCCGACGATGAGCGCCGCGACGCCCGCCACCGCCGGCGACGCCATGGACGTGCCCGCCGCCCAGCAGTAGGTGCCGTTGCTCGCGCCCGAACCGCGGCACGGCGCCATCACCATGTCCATCACCCAGCAGAACTGCGTCACGGAGCCGGTCGGGAACCGGGGCCTGGTGCACACGGCACTGCCCGGCAGGGCGAAGTCGCCGCCGGGGCCCGCCAGCGTGATGGCCGACTGACCGAAGTTGGTGTACGACGCCGGCCGGTCGAGATCCGTCGAGCCCTGGGCCCAGCCGAACGGCCCGGTCGCGGCGACGGAGATCACGCCGACCGACTGCGCCGGCACGAACACCGTGTTCGCCGTGTGGTCCATGTCGGTGGCATTGTTGCCCGCCGCCGCGATGACCGTCACGCCCCGCTGGCGCGCGTAGGCGGTCGCCCGGCTCAGCGCGTTCAGCAGGTGCGCGATCGCACTGCCGCGGCCGTCGATCTGGGCGCCCAGGCTCATGTTGATGATGTGGGCGCCGGCGCCGCCCTCGGCGATCGGCGTCGCGGCGTAGTAGATGCCCGACATGACCCACGAGAAGGCGCCGCTGCCGTTGTGCAGCACCTTCACCCCGATGATCGTCGCCTGCGGCGCGATGCCGACGGTGCCGAGGTTGTTCGCCGGCGCGCCCACGATGCCGGCCACGTGCGTGCCGTGCCAGAAGGTGCCGACGTCGGCATTGTACGGCTGCCCCGGCACGAACGACGCCGAGCGCGCCGCGTCGAGGTTCGGGGCGATGTCGATGTGGGTGTTCCGCAGGCCGCCGTCCAGGATCGCCACGCGGGCCCCGAGGCCCATGGCGCCCGTGGCCCAGGCCGCCGGCGCGCTCACCGCGTCGGGGGCCCACTGGACCGCACGGAAGGTCTCGTGGCCGCCCACCTCGTGCGCCTGCTGGCCGGCGTCGCCCTCCTCGGCCTCGGCCGAGACCACCCGGTCCTCGGGCTCGGCGAACTGCAGCACCACGTCCTCGACCACGGCGCTGAGGCCCTTGATCCGGCTCGCGCGGGTCACGAAGTCGGCGCTGGCGCTCGTCGCCACCGCCACGCCGATCCCGTCCAGCGAGGTCGTCAGCGTGCCGCCGGCGGCCTCGATCTGGCCTGCGAGCCCTGCCGGCAGCGCACTGCCCGGCGCCAGCATGACGTAGGTGCGCTCGCCGGCCGCGTTCAACGAGAACTGCGGCGCGCGCGACGACGGGGTGACCGGCGAATCGGCGCACGCCGCCAGCGCGATCGTCGCCAGCACGGCAGCCATGGAACGGTGTCTCAGGTGCATTGCGTCCTCGTGTGCGATGGGGGAACGACCGATGCTGATCGTGGGGAGAGTGTGCACCGCATGTCATCGGCCGTCAAGGACGCCGGCCGGGCCGCGCCGTCTCACGGATCGGATGGCCGCGGGGCACCGCCGCGCCCGAGTCGCCGGACCTCCGCGAGGCCCAGGGCCAGGCCGCCGAGCAGGGCCAGCCAGCCCGCCGTGCGCGTGCCGCCGGCGATCCGCACGTCGTGTTTGAGCAGGTACCAGCGCTCGAGCAGGTAATTCCAGTCGTGTCCGCCGCCCTCGGGAGAGAAGGAGACCAGGTCCAGCGACTCGGCCCGCGCGTCGCCGATGTACACGGCCAGCTGGCCGAGGCTCACGGCCAGCCAGCAGGCGCACACGGCCACCCCGAAGCGGTCCCGGCGGCGCTGGAACAGCGCCAGCGCCGCCACCGGCAGCGCCAGCTGGGCGATGCTGCCGCCCGCCACGCTCAGCAGGTCGCCGAACGGCGCGAAGACCAGGTGACCGAGCTCGTGCACCCCGAAGATGACCCCACCGAACACGCTGAACTCGAAGTCGTGGGAGCGGAGCTGGCGCGACGCCTCCCAGGCGAGGAAGGCGAGCAGCAGCACCCGGGCGGCGAGGCCCGGGCGCGAGGCGCGCGGTGCGGACGGATCGGGGGCGCCGACCGGGACGGCCCTGGGCATGGTCCAGAGTGGCGCGGGACCGCGCGCGGGTCAACGCCCGCCGGTCAGCCCGGCGCGCCGCCGACGGGGTCGACCAGCGCCGGCACCAGCCGGCCGGCAGGGCCGGTGAGCCGGATGTCGGCCAGGTCGTCGAACCCGGTCGCTCCGGGATCGACCACGATGATCGTGGCGCCGGCCGCGCGGGCCGCGTGCACCACCCCCGCCGCCGGGTACACCGCGCCGGCCGTGCCGACCACCAGGCAGGCGTCGGCCTCGCCGGCCGCCCGGAAGGCCGACGCCAGGGCCGCCTCGGGCAGCAGCTCGCCGAACCACACCACGTCGGGCCGCCGGGGGCCGCCGCACGCGCCGCACCGCGGCAGCGACGCCGCGCCGGACGCATCCACCGGTTCCGCCGGCGCTCCGAGCCCGCAGGCGTGGCACCGGTCGCGCATCAGCGAGCCATGCAGTTTCAGCAGGGCGCCGGCGCCGGCGCGCTCGTGCAGGTCGTCCACGTTCTGCGTCACCAGCGTGACGCCCTCGCGCCGCGCGGCCCAGGCCGCCAGCGAGCGGTGGGCCGCGTTCGGCTCGCACGACGCGACCAGCCCGCGCCGCCAGGCATACCACTGCCAGACCAGCACCGGGTCGCGCGCGAAGGCCTCCGGGGTCGCCAGGTCCTCGGGCCGGTAGCGGCCCCACAGGCCGCCCGCGCCGCGGAACGTCGGCACGCCGGACTCGGCGCTGATGCCCGCACCCGTGAACACGACGACGCGCGCCGCCCCCCTGAGGCCGGCGCGCGCCCGGGCCAGGGCCGCCGAGTTCACGCCGCCCGGGGCCTCATGCCCTGGCCGGCGGCGTCACCACCCGGTCGTAGATCCACAGCGCCAGCGCCGTCGCGACCCCGATCGCCGCCACCACGAACCACATCTGCTCCGGCGCCTTGCGCACCTCGCCGAAGTGCTCGACCAGCCGCCCGCCGATGCGGCCCGCGATCAGGAACCCGATCGCCACCGGCAGGAAGGCATAGCCCATGAACAGGCCCTCCTGTCCCTCCGGCGCCAGGCGCGAGCAGTACTCGTAGAACCGCGGCGCCTGCATCACCTCGCCGATCGCGATGCCCACCAGCGTCGCCGCGATGAACCAGGTGCTCCCCGAGATGGTCAGCAGCAGCCACGACAGGCCGGTCAGCGCCACGCCGATCGCCATGGCGGGCAGCGGACGCACTGCGCGCGTGGCCCACGCCACCAGCACCGTGGTGCTGATGACGCCGAAGCCCTCGATCGCCGTCAGCGCGTCGATCGGCGCGTTGGGATCCACGTAGCCGCGGATGTACAGCGGCAGCGCGATGTACACCTGCCAGAACACCACGTAGAACCCCGAGAAGATCAGCAGGAACACCATGAACCTCACGTTGCGCAGCACCAGCACCATGTTGCGCAGGGCCGACGCGACGCTCGTCACCTCGCCGCTGCCGACCCGCGGCGGCTCGCGGAAGAACATGACCGTCACCACGAACATGGCCAGCGAGAACAGCCCCGACATGATGAACACCGACTCGAGGCCCAGCGTGGTGCGGACGCCGCTCGCCAGCAGCGGCCCCAGCATGCCGCCGATGTTCACGATCGTGTAGTAGATGGAGTAGCCGAGCGAGCGCACCGATTCGTGCGAGGCGCGCGCCGTGGTGCCCGCCACCACCGGCTTCACCAGCCCCGGGCCCAGCGCCGGCACCATCAGGATGACCAGCACCACCCAGTAGAGCGGCACCGCCGCGCGCACCGGCGCCAGCCAGTCGGCCCCGATCGACGCGATCAGGAAATACCCGGCCGACAGGATGAGGTAGGCGACCGACAGCGTGCGGCGGAAGCCGAACCGGTCGGCCAGCGCGCCGCCGAGGATCGGCAGGAACCAGACGACGAACCCGAAGGTCCCCTGGATCTCGCCGGTCTCCGTCTGGCTCAGCCCCAGCTTCTCGTGCAGGTAGATCGCCAGCACGGCCTGGAGACCGTAGTAGGCCAGCCGCTCGAACAGTTCGGTGAAGTTGGCGACCCAGAATGCCGGCTGGAACCCGGTGCGGATCTCCTGCCACTTGGACGCGGCCACAGTGCGGTCTCCTAGTAGGCGAAGCTGTTGAACGGCGGCTGGGTCGCGACCGGCTGGCGGCTGCGCCTGAGGTCGCTGGTCTCCTGCCGCAGGATGCCGAACTGCTGGCGCGTGCCGAACCGCAGTTCCAGGCCGCTGCCGCCCGAGACCGGCGCGGCGACGTCCATCCGGAAGACGTACTTCGAGCCGGGCGGGAACGCGAACCTGAGCCCGATGCCGGCGGCCGCCCGCAGGTCGTACTCCTGCGCGAACGGCGCGTCGCCGGCCCAGCCGCGCCCGGCGTCGATGAACGCCGCCCAGCCGATGTCGCCCACGCCCTGCAGGGTCCCCGCGTAGTGGCGATACTCGAGGTGCCCGACCGCCCGCCGCCCGACCGGCAGGCCCCGGCCGAAGCCCCGCAACCCGTCGCCCTCACCGAGGGCCAGCTGGAACGGCGTCGTGGTCCGCCAGCCGCCGGAGGCATGGACCCCGAGGACCATCACGCCGCGGCGGCTGGTTGGCGCGTACGCGAACGCCTCGCCCGCGGCGATGACGTCGCGCCAGACGGACGCGCCCGAGGGACGCAGGCCCTCCACCCTGGCCCGCGCGTACAGCAGGGCCGGTCCGAACGGCGCGCCGCCCGCGAAGGCCTCGGCCATGAGGAACAGGTCACCGGCGAGGCCGCCCACGGCCAGCCCCCGGCCGATCGTGACCCGGCCCTCGGCGCCCTCGCGCACGTCCTCGGTCGTGTGCACCGCGTCCAGCCGGGTGCGCTTGACGCGCCGGACCGACCGGGCGCCCAGCACCAGGTTGGCCGCGAACCGCTCCCGATCGCCGTAGCGGCCGTTCAGCACCGCCTGCGCCAGGGAGTCGGCGGCCGGCTCGCCCGCCAGCGCGCCGCCGCTCGGCCGCACCCGGGTGTGCTGCATGGACAGTCCCAGCAGCAGCTGGCGGCCGATGCGGCCGATCCGGCCCTCGGCGGCCACCGTGAAGATCTGGTAGCGCGTCGGCAGGGTCGCGCCGCCGAGCCCCGGCGCCAGGAACGCGAACGGATCCTCCCGGTAGCGCACGCCGGTCAGCCAGCCGACGCGGTCGAATTCGCTGTCGAAGGGATGGTACGCCTCGATCTCGGCCACCGGACCGACGCTGGTGCGCCCGGCGTTCAGTTCGACGTAGTTGCGGCCCAGCACGTGCCGGTGCACCAGGTCGAGCACCGCCCCGGGCCGGCGACCGCGGTTGTCATAGCGCACCTGGCCCGTCACGCCCTGGCCGAACAGGTTGGTCTCGGTGAGCCGGGCCGACCGCAGCGCGTTGGGACGGTGCGCCACGATCGACAGGTCCGCGCCGAGGCTCCAGTCGTCGCGCGTCTGGATCTCGACGTCCACCTGGCCGCCGGGAGCCGGCGTGGTGACCACGGTGGCCGAACGGAGATAGGGCTGGGCCCGCAGCAGCCGCTCGGTGTCGGCCAGCCGCCGCGCGTCGCACCGGTCGCCCTCGGCGAACACCAGGTCGGCGCGCGCGACGTGTTCGCGCGTCCGCCAGCTCAGCGCATCGGCCAGCCGGCGGACCCACGAGGGCACCCGGCGGTCGTCGTCGAACAGGCCGGCCGTGCCGACCCGGATGGCGCGGATGGTGAAACCGTCGCAGACCGGCGGCTGCTGCGCCGCCGCCGGTGCCGGGGGCCTGGCGCCCGCGATCGCCACCGCGGCGAGCGCCGCGCTCGCCGCCCGGCGCACTACCGGCCCATCTTCTTCTTGAGCTCCTCGAGCTTCGCCTCGGCGCTGGCCTCGCGCGCCTGCCGGTCGAGCCGCGAGCGGAGCAGGTCGTGCTCCAGGTCCACCTCGGGCCGGTCCATCCCCGCCGCGCCCAGGCTGTTCCATGCCGCGCCGGCCCCGCGCTCCGCCTCGTCCGCCGGCCGGCGTTTCGCCGCCTCGGCCAGCTGTGCCGTCATCTCGACGAGATCGCGCTCGGCCAGCGCCAGCTCCTCGCGCTGGACCGCCACCTTCCGCTCGAGCACCGCCACCCGCTCGCGGTGCCGCGGGATGTACTGGTCGGCGACCGCCATGGTCTCGGCGTCGCCGATCGCCTCGGCCTGCCCGCGCCGGCGCTCGGCCGTGCCCAGCTGCTCCCGCTCGATCGCCAGCAGGGCGTCCGCCTTGGCCAGCGCCTCCTGCATGCCGCGCACGCCGGCCTTCTGCTCGATCACGGCCTCGCGCATGCGCGCCACCATCTCGCCCAGGTCGGGCGGCGGCGTCGCGGCCTCCAGCGCGCGCTCCAGCGCGTCCCGCAGCCGTTTGAACATCAGCTCTTCTTGACCGTCTTCACGTAGGCGGGACTGAAGATGCGGGCGGTGCGCCGGGACCGGCACTTCGGGCACGCCGGCGGCCGCGGGTCGTGCGCGCTGATGGGCTGGATCACGCTGAAGGTCCTGCGGCAGTCGTCACAGCGGTACTCGTACGTCGGCACTGGTTCCTCCCTCCGTCCGGACCCGGAAGATGGAACCGGCGGGCGCACCCGGCAAGCGATCAGCCGGCCTCGCCCAGCCCGCCGTAGTTGAAGCCGTCCTCCACCTGGCGCAGCAGCCGCTCGGGCGAGGTCACGCGGGCGAACAGCATCCGGTCGCTCAGCCGGTTCATCGCCACCCGCAACAGGGCGAACCGCTCGCCCGCCGAGCGCAGCACGCCGTCCAGGCCGTAGCGGCCGGCCAGCCGATGATCGCTGGCCGCGAGGAACCCGGTGCGCCCCATCGCCTCGTAGTACCGGAGGCCCGGACCACCCTTGCGTGCCTGCCGGGCCGCGATATAGTCCGGAAAGATGCCCGCCAGCCACAGCGCGAAGTTCCCGGTGTGCACCCGGACGCGGAACGACCGCTCGCTGTCGGCGCCTTCGGCTTCCGCGACCAGGTCCACCAGGTACGCATACCGGTTCTCGTCGTGGTCGCCGACCCGCCAGGCGCGGTCGCCGCGGCCGAACGCGAGGACCAGGGCGGCGGCGTAATCGGTCACCTCGCGATCATCGACGCCCAGGTCCAGCAGCAGCCGTCGCAGCACCACGTAGAGCAGCAGCGCGGCCGACGGCGCCAGGAGGTCGCGATGGGCCAGCAGGGCGGGCACCAGCCGGGGATCGTCCCACAGGACGTCGGGTCCCTCGCTCGCCGCGCGCTCGGCCAGCCGGCGGCGATCGGCGCCGCCGGCGCAGAGCAGGTCGATGGCCAGGTCCATGTCCCCCGCGCCGAGCGAGGCCCGCACCGTCGCTGCGATCATGAGTGACCCCTCCCCGAAGGACGCGCTCACCCTGGTACGGGAACTGACGCTGTTCGGCCGTGCCCTGACCGGGTCGATACGGGCCGAGACCGTCGCCGAGGCGACCATCGCCTGCCTCGATCGGCTGTTCGCGCCGGCCGCCTGCGCGGTCGCCTTCACGGCGGCCGGCGCACCCGACGCGCCCGCCGTCGCGGCCTCCCGCGGACCGGCCGAGGCCGGCCCGGACCCGGCCTACCTCGCAAAGGTGGCGGCCGGTCATGACGTCGTCGGTGACCGGGATCCCCCGCGGATCGGAGCCCCCATCATTGCCGCCGGTCACACTATGGGTGTCGTCACCGTCACGGGCAAGCGCGGCGTCACCTTCGACGCCGCCGCCGAGGCCCTGCTGGCCGCCGTCGCCGCCCAGGCCGCCGTCGCGCTCCAGAACAGCCGGCTGTTCGACATCCTCTCGACCGGCAAGATCGAGTGGGAGCAGCTGGTCGACGCCATCAAGCCGGCCATCGCCATCATCGACGCCGACGGCCGGATCCGCCGGGCCAACCGCGCCTTCGCCGAACTGGTCGGCGCGCCCGTCACCGCCCTGCCCGCCCGGCCGTGGCTCACGCTCCTCCCGCCGTCGTGGGCCGACGTCGTGGGCCGGACCCTCGCCAACCCCGCGAGCGGGATCGGCGAGATCCGCGCCGACCAGCGCATCTTCTCCGTCCGCGCCCATGCGGCCGGGGAGCAGGGCACCATGGTGCTCCTGATCGAGGACATGACCGACACCCGGCGGCTCCAGGAGCAGCTGGTCCAGTCGGAGAAGCTCTCGGCCATCGGCCAGCTCATCGCCGGCGTCGCGCACGAACTCAACAACCCGCTGGCCTCGGTGCTCGGCTTCGCCGACTTCCTCGCCGAATCGGACCAGACGCCGCCCGGCCTGGCCGAACCGGTCCGCGTCATCCAGCAGGAGGCTCAGCGCGCCGCGGGCATCGTCCGGAACCTGCTCACCTTCGCCCGGCGCCAGGACCAGGAGCGCCAGAGCATGGAGGTCGGCCCCATCCTCAAGCGCACCCTCGCATTGCTCAACAACCAGCTGATGGGCATGAAGGTCGAGCCGAGGCTCTGGCTCGATCCCGACCTGCCGCCGGTCCACGGCAGCCCCAACCAGCTCCAGCAGGTGTTCCTCAACCTCGTCAACAACGCCGCCCAGGCGCTCGCCGCCGCCGGCGGCGGCGCCGTGACGGTGCGGGCGCGCCGGTGGCTCGGCGGCGTCGCCGTGGACGTCCAGGACGACGGACCGGGCATCAGCGAGGAACTCCGCGAGCGCGTCTTCGAGCCCTTCTTCACCACCAAGGGCCCCGGCGAAGGCACCGGCCTCGGCCTGTCCATCTGCCAGGGCATCGTCAAGGA
Source organism: uncultured Gemmatimonadales bacterium (assembly GCA_964550365.1). Taxonomy (GTDB): domain Bacteria; phylum Gemmatimonadota; class Gemmatimonadetes; order Gemmatimonadales; family JACORV01; genus DASXPG01. The sequence goes on from CAZJZC010000016.1 coordinate 16,334, forward strand.
GCACGGCGGACGCATCACCCTGACCTCCATGCAGGGCCAGGGCACCACGTTCACCGTCGAACTGCCCGGCGCCGCCCCCGCCGAAGCGGCCAGCGCGCCGGAGCCCGAGGCCCCGGCGGCCCGGGGTCGCGTCCTGGTGGTCGACGATGAGCCGCACATCCTCTACTACATGCGCGCCACCCTCGAAGCCTGGGGCCACGCGGTCGAGACCGCGGGCGACGGCCTCGACGGCCTCGAGCGCGCGCTCGCGGGCGGCCACGACGTGATCATCACCGACGTCAGGATGCCGCGCCTGGGCGGGCGGGAGTTCTTCGAACGCCTGCGGGCCGAGCGGCCCGCGGCCGCCGCGCGGGTGGTGTTCGCGACCGGCGATACCGTGCGCGACGACACCATGGCGTTCATCGAGCGGAGCGGCCGGCCGTTCCTGAACAAGCCGTTCAAGCTGGCCGAACTGCGCGCCATGCTCGGCACCGTCCTCGGCGGCTGAGGCCGCGGCCCGGCGCGCGCCGGGCGCCGGCGCCGAAGCGGCAACACCCTGCGGGGCAACGACCTGGCCCGCGGCCCGCTGCCTCCCGACGCCTCCGGCGCTACATTTCCCGCGTATGATCTACGTCCTCGTCCCCGCCCATAACGAGGCGCCCACGGTCGGCCTGCTGCTCTGGAAGGTCCGGCAGGCGTTCACGGCGTTCAACCGCGAATACCAGATCATCGTCGTGAACGACGCGTCGACCGACACGACCGACGACGTCCTCGCGCCCTACGTGCGCGCCCTGCCGCTGACGCTGCTCACCAACCGCCGCCGCCAGGGCTACGCCCGCAGCCTGGAGCTGCTGCTGCGCGCCGCCATCCAGCGGACCGACCGGCCGCGGCGCGACTACGCCGTGACCCTGCAGGCCGACTTCTCCGACTCGCCGGACGACCTCGTGGAACTGGTGAAGCGGCTGGAGGGCGGCGCCGACATCGCGGTGGCCGACCGCCGCGCCCAGGCCGGCACGCCGCCGCTGGCGCGGCTCGCCCGCCGCGCGCTGAACGCCGTGGCGCGAGCCCGCCTCGGCGTGCCCGTGGGCGACTGCACCGGGACCATGCGCGCCTACCGGCTCGCCGTCATCGAGCGCCTGGTGCGGGACGCCGGCGAGAAGCCGTTCCTCTCGGGCGACGGATGGAGCGCCGATCTCGACCTGCTGGCGAAGGCGGCCCGGCATGCCCGCCGCATCGAGGCCGTCCCCGTCGCCACGGCCCGGCCCGACGGCGCCCGCGCGTCCCGCAGCCGCCCGGTGCGTGACGCCTGGACCGCCCTGCGCGGCCTCGGCCGGATCCGCGACGGACTCGACGGAAAGGGCGCCGCCGCTCCCGCGAGCGACATCGAGCCGGCGGAGACCACCGAGACGGTGCGGGCGCAGGGTCAGCGGCCGGACGGCAGCACGCCGCGCGGCGGCGATCGCGAGCGACGCGGTGACGGCCGCGAGCGGCGCGGCGAACGGCGGGACGGACAGCCACGGCGAAAGGACCAGCGGCGCGAGGCGCGGCAGGAACGCGGCCGGCAGGACCGGCCGGCCGCCACGCTCGCCGCCCGGCCGGCCGCGCCGATGCCGGCACCGGCGCCGACGCCTGCCGTCGAAGCCGCCGAGGCGGCGGCGCCGGACGGCACGACCGGCGTGACCGGCCTGCCGGAGCGCGACACGCCCGCCGCGTCCGAGTCCCAGGGCCAGCGCCCGCGGCGCAAGCGGCGGCGGCGCGGCCGGGGCCGCGGCCGTGGACGGGGCCAGGGGCCGCGCCCCGGGACGGGGACGGGCGACTCCGAGCCGGACACCTCGGCCGACCCGCCGGCGCCCGCCGCGTGAGACCGGTCCTCGCGCTCGCCGCCGCGCTCGGCGCCGCCCTGCTCGCGTCGGGCCGGGGCGTCACGCCGGGCGAGGCGCAGGGCCCCGCGACCTCCCCGTTCCAGGGCGAGCGCAAGTTCCATCCGGATTCCATGCCGTGGGCCGCCGGGGAACGGCTCGAGTACGGCATCAAGTTCAGCCTGTTCAACGTCGGCCAGGGCTCGCTCGAGGTCCTTGGCCTCGACACCGTGCGCGGCACGCAGGTCTGGAACGTCCGGTTCGCGATCCAGGGGGGCGCCCTCGGATGGGACCTGGTGGACACCATGCAGTCCTGGTTCGGCGCCAACGACTTCGTGACCCGCCGCTTCGTGCACAACAGCGACGAGGACGGGCGCCTGCGCCAGCGGACCTTCGAGATGTTCCCGCAGCGGGGCATCTACGTCCGCAACGCCACCGATACCCAGGCGACGGTGGTCAGCCCGCTCGACGATGCGTCGTTCTTCTTCTACGCACGCACCCTGCCGCTCGAGATGGGGCAGACCTACAGCATCGCCCGCTATTTCGTCCGCGACCGCAACCCGGTGATCATCCGCGTCCTGCGCCGGCAGACGATCAGCGTGCCGGCCGGCCGGTTCCGGTGCCTCGTCATCCAGCCGATCTTCAAGAGCCGCGGCCTGTTCGGCCAGGGCGGCCAGGCGTACATCTGGCTGTCCGACGACTCGGCGCGCATCCCGGTGCGGATCCGCGGGTCCCTGCCGATCGGCACCCTCGAGATGTCGCTCCGCGCCCGGCGCTGACATGAGCGAGCCGCGCTGGCCCGAGGCCGACCTCTCGCGGGTCCGTTCGATCCCCATCGCCACCCGCGCCAACAAGGTGGACCCGGGGCTCCTGGCCCATCCGCCGGGCGAGGACCGCACCTTCGACGGCTTCCTCGCCAGCTGGTCGGACGTCCTCGCCGCCCGCGACCTCAAGGCCGTCATCGCGGCGCTGGCGGCCGCGGCCCGGGGCCGCCGCGGCGTGATCGTGATGATCGGCGGACACGTCGTGAAGACCGGCATGGGCCCGCTGCTGCTGCACCTGATGCGCCGCGGCGTCATCACCCACCTGGCCATGAACAGCGCCGCGTCCATCCACGACTTCGAGCTGTGCGCCTACGGCGGGACCAGCGAGGACGTCGCCGCCGGGCTGGGCGACGGCAGTTTCGGCATGGCCGAGGAGACCGGCCGCGAGATGAACGCGGCCATCGGCGCCGGGTTCGCCGCGAACCAGGGCATGGGCGAGGCGCTGGCCCGTGCGCTGGCCGGCCGGTCCGCCGCGCCGGGGCGGGACCACTCCCTGCTGGCCGGCGCGCTGGCCCTCGACATCCCGGTCACGGTCCACGCGGCCATCGGCACCGACATCATCCACCAGCATCCGCTGGCCGACGGCGCCGCCCTTGGCGCCACCAGCTTCCGCGATTTCCGCCGGCTGGCGGGCTCGGTACCCGCCCTGCACCAGGGGGGCGTGGTGCTGAACCTCGGCAGCGCCGTGGTGATGCCCGAGGTGTTCCTCAAGGCGCTCACCATCGCGCGCAACCTGGCGGACGGCCGGCCCACCGGCTTCACCGCCGTGGACTTCGACATGATCCGTCATTACCGCCCGCGGCTCAACGTGGTCGAGCGGCCCACCCTCGCGGGCGGCCGCGGCATCGGCATCACCGGCCACCACGAACTGCTGGTGCCCCTGCTGGTGTGGGGTGTGGATGCGGCGCTCCGCCGCTAGTCTCGCCGCCGTGCTGGCGCTGAGCGCCTGCGCCGGCTCGGGCACGCCCGTCATCGAGCTCGCCGCCACGCCGACCGCCACGCTCGGTGACGACGCCTCGCAGGCGCGCGAGGCCGCCGCCCGGTTCCTCGCCCTCGAGGCCCGCGGCGATGCCGGCGCCGACACCCTGCTGGCGCCCGGCGTCGAGTTCATCATGACCGGCGTGCGCGTCAGCGCGCGGCCGCGCCTCGCCGGGTTCAACGGCGCCGGCGAGGCGGCCATCGAGGAGGCGCGCACCGGCGTGGCCGGCGCCATCGCCTGGGTGGTCGTGGGATACCGGTTCTCGGCCGCCGCGCCGGCGCTCAGCGAGCGCGCCCGCGCCACGTTCGTCCTGGAAAAACAGCGTGCCGGATGGCGGATCCGGCACGTGCATTCGAGCATGGTCGAGCGGTGGGACCGCTAGGCCCTAGGTGCGATCGCCCTTGATGACTTCCTCGACCTTCCGCGCCGTGCTGGGCGCGATGAGCTTCAGCACCCAGTAGACGACCAGGCCCACCAGCGCCAGCTGGAGCAGCGTCACCGCCAGGCCGAAGGCCACACCGAGCAGGCTGAACGCGATCCGGATGGCGAAGTACGCCACCACCGCCAGCACCGCGTAGCCGATGATCTTCCGCAACATGGATTCCCCTCCTTCAGGCTCCCCTACGCGCCGGGAGGGGGTAATGTTTCAAGCCAACGGCCCATGCGCAACTCCTGCGACGTCATCGTGATCGGCGCCGGCATCGTGGGCGCCGCCGCCGCCCGCGCGCTGGCCACCGCCGGCCTCAAGCCCCTGCTCCTCTCGCGCGGCCGGGGCATCGGCGAGGCCACGCCCGCCGCCGCCGGCATGCTCGCCCCCCAGATCGAGGCCGAACCCGGCGACCAGCTCCTCGACCTCGCGCTGGCGGCCCGGGAACGGCACGCCGCCCTCGCCGTCGAACTGGCCGACGCCGGCTTCGACGTGGGCTGGGCCGGCGACGGCATCGTGCGCGTGGCGCTCGAGCGGGCCGAGGCCGGCCGGCTCCAGGCGCGCGTCACCTCCCAGCGTTCGCGCGGCCTCGCCGCCGAGTGGTGGGACGCCGCCGAGCTCGCCCGCCGGGTGCCCGGGTTGGCGCCCGAGGCGGTCGGCGCGCTGTTCGCGCCCCACGACGGACACCTCGACAACGTCGCCCTGGCCGACGCCCTGATCCGCGACGGGGTCAGGCAGGGCGTGATGCTCGAGTTCACGGCGGCCCGGGCCCTGCTCCTCGACGGCGCCCGCGTCGCCGGCGTCCGGACCGCCGCGGGTGTCCGCCGCGCGCCGCGCGTGGTGCTGGCCGCGGGCGCCTGGTCGCCGGCGCTGACCGGCCTGCCCCGCCCGGTGCCCATCGAACCGGTGCGGGGCCAGATGCTGCGGACCGCCTGGCCCGCCGGCGTGCCCGAACGCGTGCTGTTCGGCCCCGCGGGCTACCTGGTGCCGCGCCGCGGGGACGCGATCGTCGGCAGCACCATGGAGCACGCCGGCTTCGATGCCCGCACCACCGCCGCCGGACTGGCCCAGGTCCGCGATGCCGCCGCCGCCCTGGTACCCGGTTTCGCGGACCTGCCGGCCTCCGGAGCCTGGGCCGGCCTGCGCCCGCTGACCCCCGACGGCCGCCCCATCATCGGCCCCGACCCCGACGTCCACGGCCTGGTCTACGCCGCCGGGCACGGCCGCAACGGCATCCTGCTCGGCCCGCTCACCGGCGACCTGGTGGCCGAACTGCTGGTGCGCGGCGAAACGAGCCGCGACCTGGCGCCGTATTCCATCATGAGGTTCGGCGCCGCCTGAAGGCGGCGCACGCCCATGTACACGACCTGCGCGTTCTGCTCGGCCGCCCTGGGCGGCGACGGCGCCGACTCCGGGCTCGGGGTCGGCAGGCGCTTCGCCTTCGACGCCTGGAACAGCCGCGCCTGGGTCGTTTGCCAGCGCTGCGGCCGCTGGAACCTGACGCCCTACGACACCCGCATCGACGTCATCGACGCGCTCGAACGCATGGCCGCCGCCGGCAGGGTCGCCCTGAGCAGCGACGAGGTCACCCTGATCCGCGCCGGCGCGGCCGACGTCGTGCGCATCGGCAAGCCGCGCCGGCCCGAGATGGCAACCTGGCGCTACGGCGAGCGCCTCAAGGCCCGCCGCCGCGAGCACCTCAAGATCTACGTCCCCGTCGCCGCCGTCGCGGTCACCACCATCGTCACCTTCGACGTGCTGGTCGGCGGCTCCATGACCGCCATGATGGGCAACCTCCCCGGCATCATCGACGGGATCTCCACCACCATCGTCGGCAACCAGAAGGTCAAGGTCGAAGCGCCGGTCTGCGAGCGCTGCGGCAAGGTCATGATCCTGCGCTCCAAGCACCTGGCCCACGCACGCATCACCGGCACCGCGCACCACGACGTCGCGCTGCTGCTCTCCTGCCCCGCCTGCAAGGTCGAGGGCGCCCTGCTCCAGGGACCGGAGGCCGAACGGGCCCTGCGCGCCGGCATGACCTACCTCAACCTCAAGCGCAAGAAGGCGGTCAAGAAGAAGGCCGTCGCCGCCGCCGACTACCTCGAACGCCACGGCGGACCCGAGACGTACCTGGCGAACACGGTGCGCCTCGAACGCCGCCTCAAGCAGCTCGGCGGCGAGGAGGCGCTGGCCCTCGAGATGGCGGTGGACGAACGGGCCGAACTGCTCGAACTCGAACGGCAGTGGCGCGAGGCCGAGGACCTGGCCGCCATCGCCGACCGCCTGCTCGACACGCCGGAGCTCGACCGGCGCATCGAGGCCGCCCGGGACCGGCCGCCGCCGGGGACAGCCGATCAACCAGATGGTTGATCGCTGGTGGCCCGGGACAACCGGGCCGGGTATCTTTGGCGTCCCATGGCCACGCCGCTCCCGCTCGTCCAGATCACACCCCGCACCGTCCCGCCGCTCGGGCCGCCCACCGAGCGCAAGCCGCCCTGGCTGAAGGTGAAGGCGCCCGGCGGCGCCGCCTTCGTCGAGGTGCGCCGGCTGATGCGCGAGCTGAACCTCCACACGGTGTGCGAGGAAGCGCACTGCCCGAACATCGGCGAGTGCTGGGACCACAAGGCCGCCACCTTCATGATCCTGGGCGACGTGTGCACCCGGAACTGCGCCTATTGCGCCGTGGCCCACGGCACGCCCGTCGCGCTCGACGTGGACGAGCCGGCACGGCTGGCGCAGGCGGTGGCCGACATGGGCATGCGGCACATCGTGGTCACCAGCGTGGACCGCGACGACCTCCCCAACGGCGGGGCGGAGCAGTTCGCCGGCGTCGTGCGCGAGACGCGGCGGCGCGCGCCGGGCACCAGCATCGAACTGCTGATCCCCGACTTCAAGGGCAGCGAGGCCGCCCTGCGCATCGTGGTGGAGGCCCGGCCCGACATCCTGAACCACAACCTCGAGACGGTGCCGCGGCTCTATCGCATCGCGCGCCCCGGCGGCCGCTACGACCGCGCCCTCGAGCTGCTCGCCCGCGCGCGCGGCATGGACGGCACGCTCATGACGAAGTCCGGGCTCATGGTCGGCCTGGGCGAACAGTGGGATGAACTGCTCGCGGCCATCCGCGACCTGCGCGATGCCGGCACCGGCATCCTCACCCTCGGCCAGTACCTGCGGCCCTCGGCGACGCACCTGCCGGTGGCGCGCTTCTACACGCCGGACGAGTTCGGACAGCTGAAGGACTTCGCCCAGGGCCTCGGGTTCCGCCACGTGGAGGCGGGACCGCTGGTCCGCTCGAGCTATCACGCCTGGGAACAGGCCGAGCGCGCGGGAGCGGCGGACTAGATGGCGGACCGGGACGCCAAGGCGAAGAAGGCCGCGGGCCGGCCGAGCACGGCGGCGCCGGCCGATCCGCTGGCCAGGGAGGACGCCGCCGCGATGCGGCGGTGCCTGCGCGACATGCTGCTCATCCGCCGCTTCGAGGAACGGGCCGGCGAGCAGTACGCGCTCGGCCGCATCGGCGGGTTCTGTCACCTGTACATCGGGCAGGAAGCGGTGGCGGTCGGCACCATGGCCGCCCTGCGCGCGGACGACTACATCATGGGCTCCTACCGCGAGCACGGCCAGGCGCTGGCGCGCGGCATGAGCGCGCGGGCGGTCATGGCCGAGCTCTTCGGCAAGGCCACCGGCTGTTCCGGCGGCAAGGGCGGCTCGATGCACCTGTTCGACGCCGAGCGCGGCTTCCTGGGCGGGCACGGCATCGTGGGCGGGCACATCCCGCTGGTGACCGGCGCGGCGTTCGCCATCAAGTACCGCGGCGGCGACCAGGTGGCCGTCGGGTTCTTCGGCGAGGCGGCGGTGAACAACGGCGCCTTCCACGAAGCGCTCAACATGGCCGCCCTCTGGAAGCTGCCGGCCATCTACATCTGCGAGAACAACCGCTACGGCATGGGCACCGCGCTCGAGCGCGCCAGCGCCATCTACGACATCGCCGCGCGCGCCTGCGCCTACGACATGCCGGCCGAGACGGTGGACGGCATGGAGGTCCTCGCCGTGCGCGACGCGGTGGCGCGCGCGGCCACGCGGGCCCGCGAGCACCGGACGCCCACGCTGCTCGAGGTCCGCACCTACCGCTTCGTGGGGCACTCGATGTCGGACCCGATCCACGGCCACTA
>CAZJZC010000017.1:0-24097 GCA_964550365.1 uncultured Gemmatimonadales bacterium
CCAATCAGGGAAAGTAGCTGGTTCCGGGCCCGGGGGGTAGGCTGGCCCTTGAGCCTGCCCCCGGGCCGGTCCACCTTTCGCCCGTGAACCTGGCCTTCCGACAGCGCATCTTCGCCTGGCTGGTGATCGCGAGCGTGGTCCCGGCCGCGATCGCGATCCTGGTCGCCCTGCTGGCGCCGACCGTCGAGGCGCCCGTGGGAGGCGCCCAGGCATGGGAGCAGGCCGGCGCCACCTGGCGGACCGCCCGGCAGGGCCTGGAACGGGCGCCCCTGGCGCCCGAGGTCCGGGCGGGGCTGGAGCGCCACGAGGCGGAACTGAGCAATTCGCTCCGGCGCGCGCGCCAGGCCCAGGCGATCCGCTCGGCCTTCAACGGGATCGTGGCCGCGGTCGCCATCGCTCTGGCGGTCCTGGTGGGCGGCGGGGCCATCCGCCTGGCCGGTCATCTCTCGCGCCAGCTGTCGCGTCCCATCGACGAACTGGTGGACTGGACCCGGCGGCTGCAGCGCGGCGAGTCCCTCCCGGAGGCGGCGCCGGTCCGCGGGGCCCCCGAGTTCGACGTGCTGCGCCGCGCCTTCCGCGCCGCCGAGATCGAGCTCGCCCGATCGCGCCGGCGGGCGGTCGAGGCGGCCGAGTTGCGGGCGTTCCGCGAACTGGCCCGGCGCGTGGCGCACGAGATCAAGAACCCGCTCACGCCCATCCGGTTCGCGGTCGCGCGGCTGGCGGCCCACCTGCCGCCGGATCAGCAGGAGCTGGTCGCGGTGCTCGACGCCGAGAGCGCGCGGCTCGAGCGCATGGCACGCGACTTCGGCGACCTGGGCCGCCTCCCGGACGGGCCGACGGCGCCGGTGGACCTGGGCGAACTGCTCGCCGGGCTGGCGCGGGGCGCGCCGGCGGAGGTCACGATCCGGGTGGACTGCGCTCCCGACACGCCGCGGGTCGTCGGCCACTACGAACCGCTCCGTCGCGCCTTCGGCAACCTGGTGCTGAACGCCATCGACGCCGCCCGCTCTGCGGAGCGCCCCGAGGTCGCCATCACGGCACGCCGCGTGGACCTGGGCGGCATGCCGGCCGCCGAGGTCAGCGTCGGCGACAACGGACCCGGCATCGACGCCGGCCACCTGGGCCGCGTGTTCGATCCGTACTTCACCACCAAGGCGGGCGGCACCGGCCTGGGGCTGGCCATCGTGCGACAGACGATCGACCACCACGGCGGCACGGTCCATGCCGGCGGCGAGGCCGGGCGCGGCGCGGTGTTCACGGTGCTGCTGCCGGCCGGGGGCGCATGAGCCGCGCGCCGATGGTCCTCATCGTCGACGACGAGGCCAACCTGCGCCGGATGGTGGCGGCCGTCCTGGTGGCCGACGGGTTCCGGACCGCCGAGGCCGGGTCGGGCGCCGAGGCGCTGGCCGCGCTGGCGCGCCGCCGGCCCGACGCCGTGCTGCTCGACCTCTCGATGCCCGGCGGCCCCGACGGCCTCACCACGCTCGAGCAGCTGCTGCACGAGGCACCCGGCCTGCCGGTCGTGATGATGAGCGGCCAGGCCGGCCTGCAGGACGCCGTGAAGGCGACCAAGCTCGGGGCCTTCCACTTCCTCGAGAAGCCGCTGGCGGGCGAGACCGTGGTGCTCACCCTGCGCTCGGCGCTGGCCCTCGCCCGCGCCCGCGCCGAGGCCGACGCCCTGCGCGAGGCGCTGGGCCCGACCGCCACGATGGTGGGCAGTTCGGTCCAGATGGCCGAGGTGCGCTCGCTCATCGCGCGGGTGGCCCCGGCCGAGGCGCGGGTGCTCATCACCGGCGAGTCCGGGACCGGCAAGGAGCTGGTCGCCGCGGCGATCCATGCGGCGAGCGGAAGGGCCGACGGCCCCTTCGTCCGCGTCAACTGCGCGGCGATCCCCCGCGAGCTGGTGGAGTCGGAGATGTTCGGCCACGAGCGCGGCAGCTTCACCGGCGCCCACGAGCGGCGCGTCGGGCGCTTCGAGCAGGCCGACGCCGGCACGCTGTTCCTGGACGAGGTCGGCGACCTGGCGGCCGAGGCCCAGGCCAAGCTGCTGCGGGCGCTCGAAGCCGGCGAGATCGAGCGCGTCGGCGGCGAACGCCCGATCCCGGTGGACGTGCGCCTGGTGTCGGCGACCAACCGCGACCTGGGGCGGGCCGCCCGCGACGGCGGCTTCCGCGACGACCTGCTGTACCGGCTCAACGTCTTCCCGATCCACATCCCGCCGCTGCGCGAGCGCCCGTCCGACATCCCCGAGCTCGTCGCGCACTTCGCCGGCCTCATCGCCCGGCGCATCGGACGGCCGCCGGTGCCCTTCGCGCCCGCGGCCATCGAGCTGCTGGTCCGCTATCGCTGGCCCGGCAACGTCCGCGAGCTGGCGAACATCGTCGAGCGCCTCATCATCCTCGCCGCGCGCGGCGACGTGACGGCCGACGACGTCGGCGCCGCCCTGCCCGCGGCCGACGCCCAGGCGGGCCCGCCCCTGCCCGGGCCCGGCGCCGAGGTACCGCTGAGCGAGGCGCTCGATGCCTACGAACGGACCCTGCTCACCCGGGCGCTCTCGGCCGCGCGCGGCAACGTGGCCGAAGCCGCCCGGTCGCTGGCGACCGACCGGGCCAACCTGTATCGGCGGATGCGACGGCTGGGGATCGAGCCGCCGGGCTGAGGGTGTGTCCGAGCGACACGTCGGCGGTGCCGGTTCAGGACGGCCGGCGACGGCCCCGGTTCGAGCACGGACAGCGTAACTCGTTGTGTTCGATTAGTTTGGAATCGCAGGCGGCGGCGGCACGGTCCCTGCCCTCCGAGCCGCCGGCTTCTTCAGGAGCGAAGCAATGCGTGCTTCCATGATCAGCCTGGCCATCGTGCTGGCGCTCGGCTCGCCGGCATGGGCGCAGGACAGCGTCATCGCGATCCGGCCGGGACAGGACCGTCAGCTGGGCGTTCGCCGGCTGCCGGCCGACGTCGCGCTCGAGGCCATCCGGCGCTACAACGCACCGGGCACGTTGCGGCTCTCGGGCGCCACCCGGATCCCCGCCGGCGGCAGCGTCGAGGGTGACGTGAGCGTGATCGGCGGGCCCGTCTCGCTCGGCGGACGCATCGGCGGCGATCTGATGGTGCTGAACGGCGACCTGGTGTTCGAGGCCGGCGCGGTGGTGGACGGCGACGTGCTGGTGGTGGGCGGCACCGTGCGCGGCGGGAGCGAGGCGCGCATCGCCGGCACCCTGCGGGTCCACCGCGAGGCGCTCTATTCCCGCCGGGTGGCGGACACGCTGGAATACGCGCCGCAGCGCACCTTGGTGTTCCAGCGCCGCCAGCGGGCCTGGGGCGATCCGAGCGATGCCGACTTCGTCGTAGCGCTGGGCGGCACGTTCAACCGGGTCGAGGGCGTGCCGTGGGTCCTGGGCCCCAAGCTCGACCTCAGGGTGCGCGAGGGCGCGCGCTTCCAGGGCGATGCCCGGCTGATCCTGCGCACCGCGGAGAACCTGTCGCTGACGACGGGCCGCTTCGGGTACCGGATGCGCGCCGAGATGGTGGCCGGGTCGCGCACCCGCAACCTCGGCGTGGGCCTGCGGGCCTACGACCAGGTGACGTCGACCGAGCCGTGGCCGCTCAAGAACTTCGAAGCGGGCTGGGCGGCCTTCCTGCTCCATGACGACTACCGCGACTGGTACCGGCGGCGCGGCTGGGGGGCCTACTCCACGCTCCGCGCCTCACCGCAGCTGACCGTTTCGATCGAGGGGCGCGAGGAGCGGCATTTCTCGATCGCCGCCAACGACCCCTGGACGGTGTTCGACAATGCCAGCGCCTGGCGCGAGAACCCCGCCATCAGCGACGGCGTCTACCGCACGCTGGCGGGCGGACTGCGCTACGACACCCGCAACGACCGGTCGACGCCCTCCTCCGGCATGCTGGTGAGCGCCGACATCGAGGCCACGCGCGGCGCCGGCGTGTCGGCGGTCATCCCGGGGACGGCCTGCATCACGACCCCGTGCGGTCCGCCGTCGCTCGACGACGGGACGCTGTCGTTCTCGCGCCTGTTCCTCGACGCCCGCAGCTACGTCCGCCTGACCCCGGCGGCCCGGCTGCACCTGCGGCTCGCCGGCGGCGGGAAGCTCGGCGGGGAGGACCTCCCGGCCCAGTACCGCATGTCGCTCGGGTTCCCCGACCCCCTGCCGGGCTACGGGTTCCGGCAGTTCTCGTGCGGCGGACAGGCGTACCCCGGCCATCGCGCGCTGTGCGACCGCGCCATCGTGGCGCAGGTCGAGTTCCGGACCCACCTGGGCTTCGACGTCGGCCCCGGGTGGGCCAACGACTGGGGCGACCCGGACGAGGGCGACGAGCGCTGGAAGCCGTTCCGCATCTCGGGTCCGGACATCGTGGTGTTCGCCGACGCCGGCCGCTCGTGGAACACCGGGAACGCGCCGGGCGAGATACCTTCCGACCGCTTCCCGACGCTGTCGTCCTTCAACACCGATGTCGGGATCGGGCTCGACCTCGGGCCGGCCGGCGTGTACCTGGCCAAGTCGGTCGGGGCGCTCGACCGGAGCGCCACGTTCAGCGTGCGTCTGGGCCGCCGCTTCTAGGAGTGCGCGGGGCCGCCGCTCTGCTCCTGGCGCTCGGCGCCGCGACCGCGGCCCGGGCGCAGACCCCTCCCGACAGCGTGCGAGCGGGTCAGCCCCGCTTCGCGATCGACCTGCCCGACAGCGCCGGCGCGCGCGCGCCCGTGGTCCGGGCCGGCGGCCGGCTGGGCGGCCCGTTCCTCGGCGCCCTGCGCAACGGCTTCCCGGTACGTTTCGCGTTCCGTCTCCAGTTGTGGCGTGACGCCCGGCTGTTCGACCGGCTGGAGCGCGAAGAGACCTGGGACGCCGTGGTGGTGCTCGACCCGCTGACCGGCGCCTTCGAGCTGCTGCGCACCGGGGGCTCGGCCGAGACCTTCCAGGACCCGGCGGCGCTGGAGCGCGCGCTCGCCACGCCGTTCACGGTGGACCTGCTGCCGCCCCGGGACCCGGCCGGACGCGGCCAGACCTGGTATTACGTCGCCCTGCTGGAGATCGAATCGCTGTCGATCTCCGAGCTGGACGAGGTCGAGCGCTGGCTGCGCGGCGACCTCGGCCCGGCCATCTCGCAGCGCGACGTGGGGAGCGCGCTGAGCCGGGGCGCCCGGCTCGCCATGATCCGGCTGTCGGGCCTGCCGCGCCAGCGGTTCGAGGCGCGATCGCGGTCGTTCCGGTACTGACGGCCTTCGCCGCGCGAGCGCGTGGCGGGTAGATTCCGCCCCCATGCGCCCGGCCCGTCCGCTGCTGTCGCTGCTCCCGCTGCTGGCGGCTCCCCTTGCCGCGCAGACCCCCGCCGACACCCTCCGCCCGGCCCTCGAGCGGCGCATCGCCGCGAGCGGCGCCGTTGTCGGTCTCTATTTCCGGGACCTGACGCGCCTCGACTCGCTGGCCCTGGGTGCCGACCGCCGATTCCACGCCGCGAGCACCATGAAGGTGCCGGTGATGGTGCAGGTCTATCGCGATGCCGACGCGGGCCGGCTCCGGCTCGATGAGCGGCTGGTAGTGCGGGACAGCTTCCGCTCGCTCGCCGACTCGACCCGCTACGGCCTGTCGGCCGCCGATGACAGCGATTCCACGCTCTACCGGCGGGTGGGTGAGGGCGTGCGGGTCCGGGACCTGGTGGACCTGATGATCACGGTCTCGAGCAACCTGGCCACCAACGTTCTCATCGAGCGGGTCGGCGCCTGGCGGGTGCAGGCCACGATGGGCCTGCTGGGCGCCGACTCGGTGCGGGTCCTGCGCGGGGTGGAGGACGGGCCGGCCTTCCGGGCCGGGATGAACAACACCGCCACGGCGCGGGGGCTCGGGGTCCTGCTGGCCGCCATCGCCCACGGCTACGCCGCCAGCGCCAGCGCCAGCGGCCGGATGCTCGACGTCCTCCTGCGCCAGCGCTTCAACGACGGGATCCCCGCCGGACTGCCGCGCGGCACGCAAGTGGCCCACAAGACCGGCGAGATCACCGGTGCGCATCACGATGCCGCGGTCGTCTACGTCCAGGGGCGCCCGCGCTACGTGCTCGTCATCCTGACCCAGGGCCTCACGGAACGCGCCGCCAGTGCCCGACTCATGGCCGAGCTGGCCGGCCTGGTCCACGCGCACGCGGTGGGGCCCGAAGGCGGCTGACGACGGATTGGTCCGAGCCCATCAGCGTGCTGACCGCCAGCGTGCCCGCGGTCGTCCGGCCAGGACCAGAATGGCTGTGCTTCGCTGCATCTCGTCGCTCCTCGCGAGGGTGGTCGTTCTTGTCCGGTACGCCGCCGGGGAGCGATCGGATCTCTGTTGACCCGCATCACATGATCCCGGCTGGGCGCCCTCCCGAACGAGCGCTCGCCGCACCTGCAGTCGGGCTGAAGCACTTCTCATCGGGGATTCATCGGCGCCTCATCCGATCACACCGGTATTGCCTTGCACCCCTCAGCTTCAGGAAGCGACGCCATGTCCACCCTTCGATTCCCTCGCCGCCCGGCCCTCGTGGCCGCCGGCATCGCCCTGGCGGCCGTCGGCTGCAGCGACGACCCGGCCGGCACCACCCCGGACACCAGCCCGTTCGGCCAGCTCCAGGCGGTCATGGCCGCACAGGACTGCCGCGCCTGCCACAACACCACCACCACCGTCTTCCACGGGGGCTTCAATCTCGCCGGCGACCGCGCCCTCGACTCCGCCGAGGTCGAGAACTTCATCCTGTTCGATGACGTGCCCAACTCGCCGCTTCTTCAGCGGCTGCTGACGGGCTCGACGCTGGCGCATCCCATCCGCCTGTGGAACTCGGCCGGCGACAGCCTGGCGCAGGTCTTCGTGACCTACGCCAACAACCTCGCGACCGCGGGCCGCTCCCGGGTGCTGACGGCGCAGAAGGTGACGGCGCCGCCGACGGTCGACGGGGTCGTGGACGCCGCCTGGGCATCGGCGCCGGCGCTCACCATCCCGATCAGCGGCGGGTTCGCCGGCACCATCGGGGTCACCATGCGGGCGATGTACGTACCAGGCCAGCGCGTCTACTTCCTGCTCCAGTGGGACGACCCGACCGAGTCCGTCGAGCGGGATCCCTGGGTCAAGACGGAGACCGGCTGGACGCACCTGCCGGTCGCTCCGCGCGGCTACAGCAACGGTTTGCTCTCGAACTGGTTCCAGCAGCCGGCCGGCTACCTGTACGAGGACAAGCTGTCCATCATCTGGAACACCACCGGCGCCAGCGCCATCGCGGGCTTCAACCGGACGGGATGCGCCGTGCTCTGCCACGTGGGCGTGTCCGGCAACCCGCGGCCGCTGAAGTACACCAACGCGCCCGGGGAGACCGGCGACATGTGGCACTGGAAGCTGGTGCGGACCAACGTGGTGCATCGGCTCGACGACCAGTTCGTCTACTGGAACCGCGACGTGACGCTGAATTCCGGGGCGGGCCGTCGCGGTGATCCGGGCGGCGGCGAGTACACCGGCAACAGCGTGCTGGACACGCTGCCCAGCGGTGCCGTGATCCCGCGTTTCGCGTCGCCCAACCAGCCGGCCGCGCCGTACTACATGGTGGATTCGGCGACCGCGGCCGCCTGGGCGGCCACCGCCCCCGGCTGGACCATCGACCCGAACGACATCGCGCGGCGCAACACGGCCGACAACTTCGCCATCGGGGACCGGCTGGCCTATGCCATCACCACGCTCAAGCCCAACGTGGACCGGTCGGATGTCGAGGCCTACGGCGTCTGGACCGGCGGGCGGTGGACGATCGAGATCAGTCGATCCCTGACGACGCCATCGGCCGGGATGGTGCTGCCTGGCGTCGCCACCGCGGTGCCGGTCGACGTGCAGTTCGTTCCCGGGCAGACCTACTACTTCGGCGTGGCGGTATTCGACAACGCCCAGATCGAGCACAGCTGGTCCCGGGCCGTCTTCCAGTTCCGGTTCCAGCCGTAGCGCCCTCCGCGGGCGAACGTCTCCACGACGGGTCGTCGGCGTGCCGGCGACCCGTCGGGCGTTGTCGGGGCGCGCCTTCCGGACCCGCCGCCGAATCATGAAGGTCTCTTACAGGCGGATTCATCCGGCCTCTCCGGGCCCCTCGGTATGGTTACGTACGTACGGGGAGGTACGCATGCGCAACTTCGCTCTGAAGCGGTCCGTCGTGCCCGCGCTCGCGGTGGTCGTGCTGGCCCTTTCGGCCTGCGCCGACGACGGACCCACCACGGTGACCCCGCCGACGCCGGACGCGGCCTTCCTCGGCTACGCCAACGTCGCCACCCAGCAGACCACCTGCGGCACCTGTCACGTGGACAAGCAGCGTGACTGGGTGCGGACGCGGCACGCCAGCGCCTGGGCCGACCTCCAGAACTCCGGTCACGCCGCGCCGTCGTGCGAGAAGTGCCACACGACCAACGGCTTCAGCAACCTGGCCAGCGACTCGGCCGGGTACTTCGCCGTGGCCGCCGACGCCAGGCCGCTCTACCGTGACGTGCAATGCGAATCCTGCCATGGTCCCGGCAGTTCTCACCAGGCCGCGCCCGGCGACGTCCAGCCGCTGTCGTCCATCTTCGCCGACACGGCGGCCACCTACGGCTGCGGCACCTGCCACACCGGCGCTCATACGCCGTTCGTGGAGCAGTGGCGCGTCGGCGGGCACGGCACCGCCATCACCTATGCGGCGGGCCGCCCGGCGAGCGACGGTTGCCCGAGCTGTCACGAGGGCAAGGCGGCCACGATCCGCTTCGACCCCAACGCGCGGTTCATCGAGCAGGGGTCGAGTACGCTGTTCGCCCAGACCTGCGCGGTCTGTCACGATCCGCACGGCAGCCCGAACACGGCGCAGCTGCGACTCCCGATCAACACGCCGTCGCTCGAGACCAACCTGTGCATGCAGTGCCACAACCGGCGCTCGGTGCCCGATCCGACCAGCTCACGCGGCCCGCACACGCCGCAGGGCCCGATGCTCCTGGGCGAGGCCGGCTGGGTGCCGCAGGACTTCGCCTATGACGCCGCCCGCGCGATGAGCTCGCACGGCGGCACCGGCAACCCGCGCCTGTGCGCAGGCTGCCACATGGAGCGGTTCGCGGCCAACGATGCGGCCACCGGGGCGTTCCTGATCCAGAATACGGGCCACCTGTTCCGCGCGATCCCCTGCGTGGACGCCAACGGTGCGCCGACCGTCGACAACAACTGCGCCGACACGGGCCGCCGGTACAACGCCTGCGTCTCCTCGGGCTGCCACAGCAGCGGCAACGTCGCCCGGGCCGCGCGGCAGGTGCTCCAGGGCCGCATGCAGCTCTACGTGGATGCGCTCTGGAAGGACATGAACAACAACGGCAACCTGGACGCGTTCCCGACCGACTCCGGCCTGCTGGCCAGGGTGAAGGCCACGACGCCCGGCGACTTCTCGACCAGCGGCACCGGCGCCACCATCGTGACCGTTGGCGAGGGCGTGTTCTTCAACACCGACATGATCAAGCGGGCCGACGGCTCGTGGGGCGTCCACAACCCGTTCTACGCCGAGGCGCTCATGATCTCGAGCACCCAGGCGCTGCGGGCCCGGTACACATACCTCCCGGCTCCCCCGGCCGACGAGCGGGTGCGGATCGAGGCCCGGATGCGGGCCCTCGGCATGACCCGCTGACGCTGCACGAGGATGGACTCGGCGGGCCGGTCCCGACCAGTTGGGGCCGGCCCGTCGCGCCCTGATGGCCCCCCGGCGCCCTGCCCGACCCGCCGAGCCCTTCCGGGCGCCCCCCCCGGCCACTTACCATGAAGGCACCATGCTGTCTCCAGCCGCCTGATGCGCTCCCCGGCATGCGCGATCGCCGCTGCGGGTGCTCCACGACGGTGCCGGGCCGCGATGTGACACGCCGGACTCACGTGCCACGGCTCGCCATCATCCTGCTCGCACTGACCGCCGGGCCGGCCGCCCTGGCGGCGCAGCAGGTCCGCATCCACTCCACCACGACCGGCCGGTTCGTCCAGGTCCGTTCGCTGGCGCTGGACAGCGGTGGCGCGTGGGTCGCGGGCGACGTCAACTCCGCCCTGCCTCTCACCCAGGACGTCGAGATCAGCGCCTGGGGGCTGGGCATGCCCGGACTGCGCGGGTACGGCCTGCTCCGGCTGCGGGGCGCCCTCGGATCGGAGCTGGTCTGGCCGCGTTACGGGGACCACTTCGACGCGCTCGCCGCCTTCCTGGAACTGGAGCGCCCGACGTTCCGCCTCCGGCTTGGCCGGCAACAGCGCGCCTCGGGTCTGGGCCTGTACGGCTTCGACGGCGGCGACGTCACCTGGCGTCCCAGGGCCGACCTGCGGCTCGACGTGTACGGCGGACGCGGCCTCGCCCGAGGCACCAGCGATCCCGTCACCAGCGGCGCCATCCGGTCTCTCGACCCGCTCATCCCCGACCACGGCACCCTGCTCGTGGGGGCGTCGGCCTGGGCCGCCCCGTCGGCCGGGACGTTCGTCAGTGCGACCTACCAGCGCGAGGTGCTGGCCGACCTGAGCGGCGTCGTCTCGGAGCGTGTCGCGCTCGACGGGCAGACGACGATCGCGCACCGCCTGACCGTGAGCGGCTCAGGCACGGTGGACCTGGGCGCCGGCGCGCTGGGGCGGGCGCGCCTGGCCGCCACGGCGCGGCTGCCGCACGCGTCGAGTGTCACGGTGGCGGTGTTCCGCTACCGGCCGACGTTCGACCTCACCACGATCTGGGGCGCCTTCGCGCCGCAGGCCAGCCACGGCTCGTCCGTCACCGCCTCGCTGCAGCGCGTCGGCCCTGTGGCGCTCACCGCCGGCTGGACCATGCGGGCCTACGAACCCGCCACCGACGTCACGCCGTTCCTGGTGGACGTCGGGACCACGACCCACAGCTGGGCGGTCGGCGCCGCCTGGGTGCACGGGACGCTCGCGGTGACCGGCGACTATCGCTTCACCACGGGGTACGGCGGCGAGGAGAGCGCCGCCGACGTGCGCGTCGCGCTCGACCACGGCGAGCGCTGGCGCCTCGGGCTGAACGCGACGGCCTTCCAGAACACGGAGTACTTCCGGGTGGCGCGCGGCACGGTGGTCGGCTTCGGTGCCGATGCCCGCACCAGCCTGACGGACCGGCTGTCGGTGTCGGGCTCGCTCATGCGGTTCGTGCACACGGGGACGAGCGGGATGGCCGGCCCCAACTGGTCGCAGACGCGGGCCCAGATCCAGGTGGACTGGATCACGGGCGCCGACCCGGACCGGGTGGCGGGGTACCGGTGATCGCCGTGCTCCTCGCCCTGGCCGCGGCCACGGCGCCTTCGGCCCAGCCGTCGGACTCGTTCCCGCACGAGGCGCACCGCCGCCTGTTCGTCTCGTGCCGTCTGTGCCACGCCGGCATCGTGACGGGAGACTCCACGCGGAGCCGGCCCGCCCCCGGTGCCTGCGCCTCCTGCCACGACGGCCGCATCGAGCGCACGGTGGACTGGGCCCCCAGGGAGGCGCGGCCGAGCAACCTGCGGTTCGACCATCGCCGTCACTTCGCCGACGCCCCCGACAGCACGGCCGACGCCGCCTCGTGTCAGGGGTGCCATGCGAGCGCTGCCGGCGCCGGTTTCATGGCCGTGTCCCGCGCCCGGCCCGAGTCCTGCATCAGCTGTCACGCGCATCGGGCCGACGAGCATCTCGCCCAGTCCAACCGCTGTGCGACGTGTCACCGCCCGCTGGTCGAGGCCGTCCGGCTGGCCGCGGATGTGATCGCGCGCTTCCCGAAGCCTCCGTCGCACGACAGCGTGTTCACCTATGCGCACGCCCGGAACGCCGAAGAGCCGGGCCGTTGCCAGGTCTGCCACAGCCGCGAGTCCTGCTCGACCTGCCACGTCAACGCCGCGCAGGTGGGGCCGATCCAGGAGCTGGGGCGCGACGCGCGCGTGGAGCGGCTGGTCCACGGGCGGGCGGTGACTTATCGCGCGCCGGTCAGCCACGCCGCCGCCGGCTTCACCCGGAGCCACGGACTGCAGGCGCGCCGGGGCGCCGTCACCTGCGCCAACTGCCACGCCCGCGAATCATGCCAAGTGTGCCACACCGGGGCGCCGATGGTGCCCGTCGTCGGGTCGCTGCCGTCCCGGCGGCCCAATGGCGCCCCCGGCGTGGACCTGAGCGCGCTGCGCCCCCCCGGCCACCTCGTCGGCTTCCGCGACAACCATCGCGTGGTGGCGGCCGGCGGCGACGCCAGCTGCTCGCGCTGTCACCGCCAGACGTTCTGCGCGGACTGCCACGACGCGGCCCGCCGGCCGGTCTTCCACGCCGCGAACTTCGTGGCCCGGCACGCGCCGGCCGCGCTCGGCGCGACGAACGAGTGCGCGAGCTGCCACCAGGTCCAGGTCTTCTGCCGCGACTGCCACCGGCAGGCCGGCGCCGGTGCCGCGGCCCCGGGCGGGCCCGCCGGCCGGTTCCACAACGCACAGGCCAACTGGACGTTCGGCCACAGCGGCGCCGCCCGGCGCTCCCTGGAGGCCTGCGCCACCTGCCACCAGCAGAACTTCTGCCTGCGGTGCCACTCGGCATCGTCGGGGTGGAAGGTCAACCCGCACGGTCCGGGGTTCGATCCGGACATCGGGAACCGCAATGCGGCCATGTGCCGCGTGTGTCATGTCACGGGCCCGCCGGCGCGGTAACGCAGCGACGGCAGGGCAGGCCCGATCACGAACGGAGGCCGGACCCATGCGTCCCATGTCCACCACCTGGCACTGGCGCCCGTTCGCGGGCGCACTCGCCGTGATCGCCGGCGGCGTGCTCGCGGGGTGCACCAAGGACAGCACCGCGCCGATCCCCGGCCCCGACGCGACGTTCGTCGGCTACTCCAGTCCGGCGACGAAACAGACGGTCTGCGGCAACTGCCACGTCTCGCGCCAGCGCTCCTGGGTCCAGACGAAGCACGCGCGCGCCTGGGACGACCTCCAGAACAGCGGGCAGGCGCAGCCCTCATGCGAGCGCTGCCACACCGTCAACGGCTTCAGCAATCTGGCGCCCGACTCCGCCGGGTACTTCTCCGCGGCCCCGGGCGCCCGACGGTTCTTCCAGGACGTGCAGTGCGAGTCATGTCACGGGCCCGGCTCCGGCCACATCTCCGCGCCCGATGACGCCCAGCCGCTGAGCACGCTCGCCGCCGACACGGCGGCCGCGTTCGGCTGCGCCACCTGCCACTCCGGCACGCACACGCCGTTCGTGGAGCAGTGGCGCGCCTCGGGGCACGGCGCCGTCGTGGCCGGCGCCAACGGCAACGCCGCGTGCGCCGGCTGTCACTCGGGCCAGGGAGCGCTGGCGCGCTTCGACAACGGGGCCAACTACCTCGAGAAGAACAGCTCGAACTGGCTGCCGATCACCTGCGCGGTCTGTCACGACCCGCACGGCAGTGCCAACGAGCACCAGCTGCGGTTCCCGGTCGGTACGCCGGTGCTCGAAGAGAACCTGTGCATGCAATGCCACCAGCGGCGCTCGATCCCCGACCCCACCAGCTCGCGCGGCCCGCACTCGCCGCAGGGTCCCATGGTGCTGGGCGAGGCCGGCTACATCCCGCCGAACTTCCAATATGACGCCGCGCGGGCGGCCACCTCGCACGGCACGGCTGCCAACCCGAGGCTGTGCGCCACCTGCCACATGGAGACGTTCGACGTCACCGACGCCGCCACCGGCGCGTTCGTCCTGCACTCGACCGGCCACAACTTCCGGGCCGTGCCGTGCCTCGACGCCAACGGCGCGCCGTCGGGCGCGGCGACCTGCCCCGACAGCACGCGTCGGTTCAGCGCCTGCGTGGCCAGCGGGTGCCACACCGGCACGACGGTGGCGGCGGACCTGCGGCGGACCCTGCGGGGCCGGCTCCAGGGGCAGATCGACCAGCTGTGGAAGGACAAGAACGGCAACGGCGTCCTCGACCCGCTGCCGACCGATTCGGGCCTGCTGGCGATCGCGCGACAGAACTCGCCCTGCGACTTCAGCGTGACGACCACGGTGGCCACGAGCGGGCCCTGCGCGGGCCTGCCCCCGGGCGCGACCATCGTGACCATCGGCGAGGGCGCCTGGTTCAACGTGGACATGATCCAGCGCGGCGACGGCTCCTTCGGCGTGCATAACCCGATCTTCGCCGAAGCCCTCCTGCTCGGCAGCACCGCGGCGCTGCGGGCGCAGTACCCCTACCTGCCCGCCCCGCCGCCCGCCGTCGCGGCGCGCACCGAGGCCCGCATGCGGGCGCTGGGCATGCGCCCGCCCACGGCGGCGCGCCGGTAGCGCCCGGCTCCGGGCCGGCTCGTTGCCGGGGCAGGAATCGCATGGGCGGCGCGTCGAGCGCCGCCCATGCGTGTTGTGGAGGGTGCGCCGGCGTGGAGGCCGGCCGCCGGTCTAGGCGCTCGGGTCGGGACCGGCGGAGGCGGCCGGGCGACCGACGTCGGCGGGCCGCAGGCCGGCGGTGCCCGCCATGCCCATCACGCCGGGGACGTTGAGGGAATCGGCGAGCCCCGAGGGCACCACCATCAGCGAGCCGCGCTTGGCGATGCTCTCGTAGAGCATGTTCATGGCCCGCAGGTTCATGGCCATCGGATTGGCGCGGTACTTCTCGGCGGCCTCGACGAACTTGGAGGCGATCTCCGTCTCGGCGGTGCCGAGGATGATGCGGGACCGGCGCTCCCGCTCGGCCTGCGCTTCGCGGGACATGGCATCTTCCAGCGCCTGCGGGATGATCACGTCCCGGATCTCGACCGACTGCACCTGCACGCCCCACTGGTGCATCTTGTCGTCCAAGGCCCGCTTGAGCCCCTCACCCATCTCCATCCGGGTCTGGATCAGCTCGGCGAGGTCGTGCTTGCCGATGGCGTCGCGCAGCGCGGTCTGCGCCGCGACGATCACCGAGTGCTCGAAGTCCTGGACCTCGAGGGCCGCCTTGGCGACGTCGCCCACGATCCAGAAGGCGATCGCGTCCACGTTGACCGGCACGGTGTCGCGCGTCAGGCACGACTCGGCGTTGAAGGCGGACGTCCGGATACGCTGGTCGACGTTGTAGCCCACGCGGTCGACCACAGGGATCACCAGGTAGAACCCGGGGCCGCGCAAGCCGTGGAAGCGGCCGAGGCGCAGGATCACCGCCCGTTCCCACTGATCGGCGTACTTGATGCTCGCACCGACCGTCACGGCGGCAGCGAGGGCGGCGGCCGCCGCCAGGCGCGGGTCGAGGCCGATCAGGGAGATCGCGAGGAATACGACCCCGCCGGTGAACACCCCGACCACGAACGCCAAGGTGGTGTAGCGCGTGTCATTCGGCGAATGCGATGTCATGGGCAGGCTCCACGATGGAATTGGTGCGGTCGGACGGCTCTCATGGCGTGCGGCGCTCCCACCGGGAGGCCCGCACCTGTTCCAGACCGCTGGCGCGCGGCCGGCGCCGCCCCCGGTCCTCGGGCTCGGCCGGCGCGAACGGGCTCCTCGACTGGCCAAGCTCGATCGGCAGCGCGACCTTGATCAGGACGGTCATCACGAAGAGGCCCAGCGCCCAGATCCCGGCGGTGACCGCCACCTCGACCCAGCTGGGGACGTACTCGACGATCTCGCCCAGCGGCGTGGGAATGAAGCCGGGGACCACCAGGCCCAGCCCCTTCTCGATCCAGATCGCCACGAAGAGGGTCAGGCACGCCGGCATCAGCCAGCGCGGATCGCGGCGGAGCGGGTGGATGGTCAGGACCACGGTCGCCAGCACGTTGAGCGCGATCGCCGCCCAGACCCACGGCACCAGGGCGTGATACCCCCGCACGCCGAAGAACAGGTACATGGCGTTGAGGCTGTGGTGCGTGGGCCAGTAGAACTTGTAGAAGAGCTCCGAGATCAGCATGACGAGGTTGATCTGCGCCGCCACCGTGGTGATCAGCGCCAGCTTGGTGAAGGCACCCTCGGCGATCTCGTAGGTCGTGCTGGTCCGGACGAACCAGAGCATGAGGATCATGAACGCCGGCCCGGCGGTGAACGCCGACGCGAGGAACCGCGGCCCGAGCAGCGCCGAGTTCCAGAAGGGTCGCGCCGGCAGGCCGGCGAGGAGGAAGGCGGTCACCAGGTGGATGCTCACCGCCCACATGACGGCGATGTACATGAACGGCAGGTAGGTGCGTTTCTCGGGGCGCCGGCCGGCGTAGTGGCTGTACAGCAGGTAGAACGGGATCGCCAGGTTGATCGCCAGGTACCCGTTCAGCACGATCACGTCCCAGGCCAGCAGCGACCGCGGCCAGTTCAGGTGGCCGATCACCGGCATGAGGTGCCACGAGGCCAGCGGGTTGCCGAGGTCCACCATCACGAACGACAGGCACATCACCAGCGCCGACACGGCGACACCCTCGGCAAGGAGCACGGCCTTGCCGAAGTCCACGTCGCCCATCACGTACGCCGGGAGGACCAGCATCATGGCGGCCGCGGCGAGGCCGACCAGGAACGTGAAGTTCGAGATGTACAGGCCCCAGCTGACGTGATCCGTCATGCCGGTGACGATCAGTCCCTCGCGCATCTGCACCGAGTAGGCGTACGCCCCGACCAGCATGACGAGCGTGAGCGACCCCATCCACACGTGGTACCGGCGGCCGCCGCTCGTGGCGGCATCCAGCGCGGACAGCAGGAAGGCCTTGAGGTGCATGCACTCAGTCCGTGAAGTACCAGAAGCGGGGCTCGGTGTTCAGCTCCTCCTTGAGCCGGAACACCTGCTTGTGCTCGAGCACCCAGCGGATCTCCGAGTCGGGATCCAGTACGTTGCCGAAGACCCGCGCGCCGGTCGGGCACGCCTCGGCGCAGGCCGGCAGCCGCCCGGCCCGCGTGCGCTGGATGCAGAACGTGCACTTCTCGACCACGCCCGTCTTGCGCGCCCGGTTCCCCAGATAGTGCTGGACCGGGTTGACCTCCTCGGCCGGCACCTGCGGGGCGCCCCAGTTGAACCGCCGCGCCCAGTAGGGGCAGGCCGCCATGCAATAGCGGCAGCCGATGCACCAGTCGTAGTCGATGACGACGATGCCGTCCGGCTCCTGCCAGGTCGCACCCACGGGGCACACCTCGACGCACGGCGGGTTGCCGCACTGGAAGCACTGGGTGCCGAGATAGAAGTGGCCTTCGGCCGGGACCTGGTGCTGGAACGTGGCATCGGCGTGATCCAGGTCGATGCCGCCGCCGTCCTCCAGTTCGAAGATGCGGATGTACTGGGTGCCCGCCCCGCGGTCGAGGTTGTTCTCGCTGATGCAGGCCGCGACGCAGTTCCGGAACCCCTGGCACTTGGAGATGTTGAAGGCGTACCCGAACATGACGCCGGGCTGCGCGCCCGTGCCGGCGATCGTCACGTCCACGCCGGAGCGCAGCTTCGCGAGCCGTTCGAGTCGTTCGATGGTCTCCGCGCGCTCCCGCGGCGTCATGAGGCGGAAGTGCCCCTTGAGGCGCTCCTCCCACTCCAGCAGCCGCGTCTCCCGCTGTTCCTCACTGAGCAGGCTGACAGGCTTGCACGCACTCACGAACTGCGACGCCGCCGCCACCGTGCCCGCCATCCAGCCAAGGGCCTGCCGCCGGTCCAGCGGCTTGTCCACCAGCCGCCCGCCGCCCGCACGGTCCCGGCACGACCCCTCCGCAACGTCCGGACCGACCGCAGGACCGGCGGCGGACCCGCTCGCCGCCACAGGGAGCACCCGGCGGCGCGGAACCGGGCACGCCGGCGCCCCCGGCACGGACTCGCCGCCCCGGCTCGTCAGGAACGTCGCGAGGGTCGGCTCGTGGTCGGCGCTCATGGACCGCCGCCGGCCGTGCGCCGGATGCGTGGACCGGGGAACGGCAGCCGCGGCTCGAGCCCCGGCCGGTGCGGATCGTGGCAGTCGGCGCAGCTCATGACGACGCGGCGGCCGCCCCAGGCCATCAGGCGCTTGCCGTGGGCACCCGCCGCCCAGTCCCTGACCTGGAACGCGTGACACTGGGCGCACAGGCGGTAGGCGTGGTCGAGCGTTGTCGCGGCGCCACCAGCCAGGCTGAGTCGTTCGACCGCGCCGAGCACGTGGCAGGTCGGGCACGCGCCCTCGGCCAGACGCGGGTGCTCGGGCCGGATGTTCTCGTGCCGTGACTCGCCCGGCCGCGCCGACGCGCGCGTCCCCTGGTGACACGTCGCGCACGGATACTGGCGCAGTGGAGCGGGAGGACGCAGCGGCAGGGCGAAGGTCCGCATGCCGATCTGCCGGTAGAGCACCGCGTCGGACCCCGCCGTCCGACTGGTGACCTCGAAGGGCTCACCGCCCGGTCCGGTGAACCCGGCCACCGGGACGGCCACGAGCGCGCCGAGGCCCGGCGGCGACGGCGGATCCGTCGGCGTGGCGATCGCCGCGTCGGTGCCGTGCGCGTCCGCCGCGCCATGCGCCGCGGCCGTGTCGGGCGCTCCGGTCGTGCACGCCGCCACGCCGAGGACCAGGACCGCGGTCGACACGCACCGGCCGAGGCGGCGGGTCACGGCGACACTCCGGCCGGATCCGCGGCCGCGGCCATCGGCCCGTCGGGCTCTCCGACGACGTGGCACTGACGGCAGTTCGCCCGTTCGGGGTGCCGGGTCCGCAGCTCCCGCACCGCCCCCGGCCCGCCGTGGCAGGCGAGGCAGTTGCCCCGCAATTGCAGGGCATGCGGGATCGGCGGCGGGGCCCCGGGCAGAGCCGCACCTCCCATCGCCGGCCACGGGAGCGGCACCCAGTCCAGCGAGACCAGGCTGGGCGGCGGGCGGTCGGGATCCACGTGACACTGGCGGCAGACCACCTGGCCGGGTTCGCCCGGCAGCCGGACGCCGACCGACATCGCGTCGCTTACGTGGCACTGCAGACAGCCCGCATACTCGGGGTGCGGGGTCACCGGGGCGTACGCACCGAACCGCGCCACGTAGCCGCCGCGCTCGTGGCAGACCAGGCAGCGCGTGGCGCGGAACTCCTCCGCCGTGAGGCCATGCGGGACGCGGGGTGGCGCCCCGGGATAGGCGCGCTGCCGCCGGTAGAAGGCCAGCGAGCGCGGGCGCGCATCGCGGCGCGCGGCCTCGTCGGGCGCCGCCGCGACCACGCCCCAGTTCGCGCGGAACACGTCGGCCTCGGCGGCGATGGGCTGGCTGCGGCTCGCCGCCGTGTCGGCTCGGCCCGGAACGGCCCGCTCCGCCGGGCGCCGGGGCGCCAGGACGAACAGGGCCAGCAGCATGGTGACCACGGCGGTCGCGATCGCGATCAGGCGCGAGGGGTCGGGGCCCGCGGCTCGGGGCCGATCCGCGAGGTTCACGCCCCGCGCTGCACCCGCACGGCGCACTTCTTGTAGTCCGGCTGACCCGAGATGGGACAGTACGCGTCCAGGGTCAGGTCGTTCACGGGCAGCGATTCATCGAAGAACGGCACGAAGATCTGGCCGCGCGCCGGCCGGGCCCGGTAGTCGATCCGCACCGGGATGGCCAGCGACCCTCGACGGCTCACCAGCCGGACGGTCTCACCGTTCCGGATGCCGAGCGCGTCCGCGTCGGCGGGGTGCATCTCGGCGTAGGCCCGCGGGACGGCGCGGTGCAGTACCGGGATCCGGCGCGTCAGCGTGCCGGTGTGCCAGTGCTCGAGCACCCGGCCGGTGCACAGCCAGAACGGGTAGTCCCGGTCCGGCGATTCGGGCGGCGGCTCGTATGGACGCAGCCAGACCCACGCGCGATGGTCCGGCTTGCCATAGAAATCGAAAGCGCCGCGCGCCGGGTCCGCGGCCGGATCGTGGGCGGTGTTGTACCGCCAGCGGGTCTCCCGGCCGTCCACGAAGGGCCACATCACGCCGGGCCGGGCCCGCAGTTCTGCGATCGGCGCCATCCGGTGGCGCGGCGTGTCGTGGAACCGGATGTACTCGTTCCAGATGTCCTCGACGTGGGTGGGACGGCTCCAGGGGAACAGGTCCCGGAACCCGAGGCGCCGCGCCACCTCGATCAGCTGCCAGGTGTCGCTCATGGCCTCGCCGGGCGGCTCGACCATCTGCGCGAAGTGCTGGGTGCGGCGCTCGGAGTTGCCGAACATCCCCTCCTGCTCGATCCAGAGCGCCGAGGGCAGGACCACATCCGCCACGTCGGTGGTGGCCGTCGGGTAGACGTCCGACACCACGATGAAACGCCCGTCCTTGCCGGCCGCCGCCCGATAGCGGTTGAGGTCCGGCAGCGTGACCATGGGGTTCGAGACCTGGATCCACAGGAACCGTACGTCGCCGCGGTCCAGGCCCCGGAACATCGCCATGGTATGGCGACCGGGCCGGGGATCGATGCGCTCGACCGGCACGCCCCAGATCCCCGCCGCGCGCCTCCGGTCCTCCGGATTCGTCACGACGCCGTGCGGCAGCTTGTGGGCCAGGGTCCCGACCTCCCGGACCGTGCCGCAGGCGCTCGGCTGCCCGGTCAGCGAGAACGGGCTGTTGCCCGGCGTGGCGATCTTCCCCGTCAGGAGATGGATGTTGTAGACGAGGTTGTTGATCCAGGTGCCCCGCGTGTGCTGGTTGAACCCCATGCACCACAGCGACATCACCTTCCGCGAGGGATCGCCGTAGAGCGATGCCAGCCAGCGGATGTCGGCGGCCGGCACGCCGGAGATAGCCTCGGCCCGCTCGGGCGTGTAGTCCGCCAGGAAGCGGTGATAATCCTCCCAGGTGGCGTCAGCCGGTTCGTCGACCGCCAGGCGGTCGTCCGAGAGGCCGTAGCCGATGCCGATGCGGCCGCGCTTGAACGCCACGTAGCGGGCCACGAAGTCGCGGTTCACCCAGCCGCGCGCCACGATCTCCTGGCAGATCGCATTGGCGATCGCCAGGTCGGACTGCGGGGCGAAGATCAACGAACGGTCCGCGGCGTAGCTGGTCCGGGTGGTCCGGGTCGCCACGTCGACGATCTGCGCGTGCCGCTGCTGGCGTTGCGCCAGCAGGCGCGAGAACAGGACCGGGTGCATCTCGGCCATGTTGTTGCCCCACAGCACGAACACGTCGGCGTGTTCGATGTCCTCGTAGCACCCCATCGGCTCGTCGAGGCCGAAGCTCGCGGCGAACCCGGTCACGGCGCTGGACATGCACAGCCGGGCATTGGCGTCCACGTTGTTGGTGCCGATCGCCCCCTTGAACAGCTTGGCCGCCACGTAACCGGCCGGGATGGTCCACTGACCCGAGCCGTACATGGCCACGCTGTCCTTGCCATGCGCATCGATGGTCTCGCGCATGCGGCGGGCGACGAGATCCAGCGCCTCCCGCATCGGCACCTCGACCAGCCGGCCGCCACGCCGCACCAGGGCCCGCCGGAGGCGGTCGCGGCCGTACAGCGCCTGGACCGCGTGGTAGCCCTTCACGCACGCCAGGCCCCGGTTCGCCGGGGCGTCGGGGTCGCCCCGCACCGCGACCGCCCGGCCGCGCCGGAGGCCGACCAGCAGCCCGCAGCCGACGCCGCAGAAGCGGCACGGCGTTCGCTTCCACTGGACGTCCGGGGCATCCTGCTCCCCCGCGGGAGGGACATCGGCGCCGAACACGACGCCCGGCATGTACGCGGCGGCGGCGGCGGCGGCCGAGGCGAGCGCCGCGCGGCGGACGAACGAACGCCGGTCCGGCCCGCTCATGCGTCGAGGGCTCCGAACGCGAGACCCATCGCGCGGATGTCCTCGATCCCCGCGAGAGCCGACTGAAGCGCGCGCTCCTCCGCGTCGCCGGCCGTGTCGGTCACGAGGATCAGGAGATCACGGTTGCGGGCGCACGCGACCTCGCAGCCGGCGATCGCCGCCAGCCGCCCCCTGACCCGCTCGGCGGTCCCGTCGGCGGGCACGACGAGATAGCTGCAGATGGGCAACGGCGACTCCTTCCCGACGGGCACGCCGGTCGGCGTATGTGGGCGCGGGACCAACGTGAACCTTTCATGAAAAAGGTCGCCGACGAATGCTGAAGGGATCGTGAAGCCACGGCCTGAATCCCCTCATGTAGCCCGCCGGCGGTTCCGGGCCGGTGGCGTCCGCAGTACGTTTAGTCCCGGCCGCCGGCACCGGAGGGCGGGCGAGATCCCGGGCGTCCGGGTGCCGCCGGCGGTTTCCCTCGAGGAGAGACGATGACCGTGTTCCAGGCCGTTGCCGACTCCCTGGCCGCCGCGCAGCTGGCGGACACGGTATCGGTACGTCCCGACACGCTCGGCGCGCCGCCCCTGCCGGGCGGCGTCTCGACCGTGCTGCGGGCCATGTTCGGCGCTCCCACGTGGCTCTGGCTGCTGATCGTGGCGACGCTCGCCGCGGCGGCCGGCGCCATCGCCTGGCGGGGCTGGCGCGATCGGGCGGCGATCCTCACGTGGCTGCGTACGCGCTCGCGCGGCGTCACCATCGCGCTCGTGGCGGCGCTGACGGCGGTGGTCCTCGGCAGCGCCGGCGCCGGCGTGGGCACGTGGACCTTCATGCAGCACGACAACCGCTTCTGCGTGAGCTGCCACGTGATGACCCCGGCGTTCAATGCGATGCGCACCAGCACTGTCCACGACACGCTCCAGTGTCACGACTGCCACACCCAGTCCATCTTCGCGTCGTCGTGGCAGCTCTATGTCTGGCTGAAGGACCGCCCGGACAAGGTCGAGAAGCACGCCGTCGTCCCGAACGGCACCTGTACCCGCTGTCACAGCGGCGACGACGAGCGCTGGCAGCGCGTGGCCCGCACCGCCGGGCACCGTGTGCACCTCGAGTCCGACTCGAGCGCCCTGCGGGACGTGGCCTGCACGACCTGTCACGCCGAGGAGGTGCACCGCTTCGTCCCGGCCGACCGGACGTGCGGCCAGTCGGGGTGCCACGAGCCCGAGCACACGCGCATCCGCATCGGCCCGATGGCCAATCAGACGGCCCTGCACTGCATCACCTGCCATCAGTACACGGCGGAGCTGCCGCAGAACGTGCCGCGCGATTCCGCGCGCGGCGGCCTGCTCCCGGGAAGCCGCCAGTGCTTCTCCTGTCACGCCATGCGCGAGCGGCTCGCGGACTTCGTACCGGCGCGCGACCCGCACGGCGGCCGCTGCGGCGTGTGCCACAACCCGCATACCCAGGACCGGCCCGGCGAGGCCATGAAGGCGTGTACCAGCGCCGGCTGCCACACCGACTGGCGCACCGTCCCGTTCCACGTGGGTGCCACGCACCGTCGGGCCGGGGAGCAGTGCGCCACCTGCCACACGCCGCATGCCGCGCGCGTGGACGCCAGCGACTGCCAGGGCTGTCACGCGGAGGCCGCGCGGCGGTTCCCGCGGCTGCGACGGCTGCAGCAGGGCTTCGACACCACCCGGGCCATTCGGGCGGCCCTGGATCGCGACCCGCACGTCCCGCTCGCGAAGATGACGACGCCCGCGAAGGCCGTGGCGGACTCCTTCCAGCATCGCCGGCACACCTCCCTGGCCTGCCTGACGTGCCACGACGTGCACTCGGCGCGGCGCCTCACCTTCGAGCCGCCGCGCGGCTGCCAGATCTGTCACCACCAGTCGCCTGCCGAGAACCGGTGCTCGACGTGTCACACACCGGACGAAACCGCGACGCCTCGCGCGCGGACGGTGACGGTCGCCGTGCCCGACCGCATGCCGCGGCCGCGCACGGTGGGGTTCCGCCACGAGAGCCACACCGCGCGAGCGTGCGTCACGTGCCACACGCGGTCCGTGACCCTCGAGATCGCGGACTCCGTCGCGACGTGCGCCGCCTGCCACGACGACCACCACGCCGCCGGGCGCTCCTGCGGCGACTGCCACAATCAGGGCGCCGCGTTCCCGCCCCACGCGCCGCCGGCCGCGGCACACGAGCGATGTGACGCCTGCCATGCCGCACGCACCGTCGCACGGCTGACGCCGGACCGCCCGTTGTGCCTCACCTGCCACGCCGCGCAGCGGGACCACCAGCCGGGAACGGAATGCACGACCTGTCACTTCCTCGCCGACCCCGCCGCCTACCGCGGTCACCTCACCAGCCCGCGGACCTGAGCGCGACACGGAGCGGATGGGACCGTCAGCCCCGCGCGAGCCCGGCCGGACGAGAAAAGAAGCCCCGCGACCCGAGGTCGCGGGGCTTCGTCATCGTCAGGCCTCCGCCGCCCTAGAGCTGGGCCAGCTC
>CAZJZC010000018.1:0-3646 GCA_964550365.1 uncultured Gemmatimonadales bacterium
TCACCTGCCGCACCACCGACTTCACCTGCCAGACCTCGCCGGCGATGCACCGCGACGTCCTGTCGCGGCTCGAGAGCCAGGACGCCGAGCAGGTGATCGCCTCGTTCGTGGCGCAGTACGGCCAGTCGATCCTGATGCAGCCGCCCAAGCAGGGCTTCAACTGGGCCGCGTACCTCATGCCGTTCGTGGGTCTCGCGGCCGGTCTCGGCCTGGTGGGCGCGTTCATGCGCAAGTGGGTGCGGTCGGCGGCCGCCGCGCGGCAGGCCGGCGCGCCGGCCCCGGCCGACGGCGCGGCCGTGCCGGACGCCTCGAACGAGGAGCTGGAGCGCCTCAAGCGCGAACTCGAACGGTTCGAGGCCTGACGTGGTCGTCGTCGCCAGCCTGCTCATCGCCGTGCTCGCCGTCCTGCTGGTGCTGGAACCGATCATCCGCGCCGCGAGCGGCCAGGTCATGCGGGCCCCGGAACCGCTGTTCGACGACAGCGACGCCGAGGTGGACCCGCTGGCGCGGCGCCGCGACCAGGCGCTGGCCGCGCTGAGGGAGATCGAGTTCGACCAGGCGACCGGCAAGCTGTCCGACGACGACTACCAGCGGCTGTACGCCCGGTATTCCGTCGAAGCGGTCGCGGCTCTGCGCGCCGAGGACGCGGCCGGGGGGCCGCCGGCCGGCGGGGCCGGGGCGGGGGTCGATGCCGTCGAGCAGCTCATCGCCGAGGCCCGCTCGTCGGCGCGGCGTGCCGGCGCCAGGTTCTGCGAGGAGTGCGGCGCGGCCCTCGAGGGCAGCGGACGCTTCTGCGTCGCCTGCGGCGTGGCGGTCCCGGCCTGACGCCCCGGGATCCCGTCCGCCGGCGCCGGACCCCCTGGGTCTGGCGCTTTTTCGTGGGCCACGGCAACATTCCCGGCCGTTCGTCCGTACCGGTATGTCCCTGATCGCGACCCCCGCCCTTCATCCACGAGACGCTTCGATGACGAATCGCCTGAGCCGCTCCTTCGCCCTCGCCGCCGGCCTGCTCACCTGCGGCGCCGCCGCTCCCGCGCAGCAGCCCGCACCGACGCCGCCCGCGGCCGCCGGCGCCCAGGCGCCGGCCGCGCGCCCGCAGGCGGCGCAGACCGGGCCCAAGCCGTACCGCGACGTCATCACCGCGCAGGCCGTGAGCGACTCGGGCGTGTTCCACGTCCACCGGATCGGCGACAAGTACTACTACGAGATCCCGCGCCGCATGTTCGGGCGCGAGTTCCTGTTCATCGCCGACCAGCGCGGCACGATCCGCGGCGTGCGGTTCGCCGGCGAGGAGGTCAGCAACCGCATCGTGCGCTGGGACCGGGTCGGCAACCGGGTGCTGTTCCGCATCGTGTCCTACGCCATGCGGGCCGACTCGACCAACCCGGTCGCGCGCGCCGTGGACCTGTCGAACCTGGCGCCCATCGTCATGAGCTTCGACGTCGAGGCCTGGAGCCCCACCGACAGCAACGCCGTCATCGAGGTGACCCGGCTGTTCACCACCGACGTCCAGGAGCTGAACATCCGCCAGTCGGGCGTGCGGGTGCGCCGCATGGACACGGCGCGCTCGCTCATCGAGCGGGCCCGCAGTTTCCCGCGCAACATCGAGGTCAGCGCCCTGCAGACCTTCGACGTGGACTCGGTGCCGGGCGGCGGGCGCAACCTGAACTCGCTGACCATGCTGATGAACTACTCGATGGTCCTGCTGCCCGACGTGCCGATGATGCCGCGGCTGTGCGACGACCGGGTCGGGTACTTCAACTTCAGCTTCGAGAACTACGACGAGGACCGGGTGCCGCGCGCCGACCGCTGCTACATCCAGCGCTACCGGCTGGTGCCGCAGAACCCCGGCGCGCGCGTCTCGGACCCCGTGGAGCCGATCACCTGGTGGATCGACCCGGCCACGCCGACCAAGTGGGTGCCCTGGCTGATCCGCGGCGTGGAGATGTGGGAGCCCGTGTTCCGCGCGGCCGGCTTCAGCAACGCCATCCGCGCCCGGGTGGCGCCGACCGACGATCCCGACTTCGACCTCGA
The DNA here is from genome assembly GCA_964550365.1 of uncultured Gemmatimonadales bacterium. GTDB lineage: Bacteria > Gemmatimonadota > Gemmatimonadetes > Gemmatimonadales > JACORV01 > DASXPG01. Next base: position 2,035 of record CAZJZC010000018.1, read on the forward strand.
CGACGCGCGGCTCAGCGTCATCCGCTGGCTGCCGTCGACCGTGGCCAACGCCTACGGCCCCCGCATCAGCGACCCGCGCAGCGGCGAGATCCTGAACGCCAACATCGGCTTCTACCACAACATCACCACGCTGGTGGAGGCCTGGTACTGGACCCAGGCGGGCGCCGCGGACCCCAGGGCCCGCACCCTGCCGTTCCCCGACTCGCTGATGGGCCTGATGGTGGCCTACGTGGCCGCGCACGAGGTGGGCCACTCGATCGGCCTGCGGCACGCCATGTTCAGCTCGGCGGCGTACCCGGTGGACTCGCTGCGCAGCCCGAGCTTCACCTGCTCGCGCGGCAACACCAGCCCGTCGATCATGGACTACGCGCGGTACAACTACGTGGCCCAGCCGGGTGACGGCGCCTGCCTCATGCAGGGCTTCGGCGCCTACGACTACTTCGCCATCGACTGGGGCTACCGGCGCATCCCGGGCATGCTGACGCCCGACGCCGAACGCCACGTGCTCGACTCGCTCGCCCGCCAGCAGGACGCCAATCCGGAACTGCGCTGGATCGGCGACGGCGACCCGGTGGATCCGCGCATCGTGACCGAGGCCCTCGGCGACGACCCGGTGCGCGCCACCGGCCTCGGCCTCCAGAACATCAAGCGGCTGGTGCCGATGCTGATCCCGGCCACCACCATGAACCGGCTCGACAACTTCGAGCGGCTCAACGACATGTACGGCAATCTCATCGCGCAGTGGGCCCGCGAGATGGGGCATGTCGCGGTGGTCGTCGGCGGCATGTACCAGCAGACCAAGTACGCGTCCCAGCAGGGCGTGCAGTACACGCCGGTGCCGCGCGAGCGCCAGCGGCAGGCCGTGCGGTTCCTGCTCGACAGCGCCTTCACGACGCCGACCTACTTCCTCGACCCGGAGATCCTGCGGCGCCTCGAGCCGAGCGGCTCGGTGGACCGCATCCGCCAGCGGCAGACGGCCCTGCTGAACACCATGTTCCAGGACGCCCGGCTCTCCCGCCTGGCGGAACAGTCGGCGTTCGCCACCGCGGCCAGCCCCGCCTACACCATCGGCGAGCTGTTCGGCGACGTGCGCCGCGGGCTCTTCAGCGAGGCGGCCGCGGGCCGCGCCACCGACGAGTACCGCCGCAACATCCAGCGGGCCTTCGTGGACCAGATGGAGCGCATCATCACCACCCCGCTGGCGCCGCAGCTGCCGGCGGGCTTCAACCCGCAGTTCGCGCCGGCGCCCCGCCCGGCCGACGCCCGCGCCTTCGCGCGCGCCGAGCTGGTGGACCTCGATACGCAGCTGCGGACCGCGGCCCTGCGCACCACGGACCGCGCCACGCGCGCCCACTACGCCGACCTGCGGGCCCGCATCGACCGGGTGCTGAATCCGCGCTGAGGTGATGGCGGTAGGGGTAGGTGAGGAGGGTAGGGGTAGGCGAGAAGTGAGGGGTGATGGGTGATAGGGGTGATGGGTGATAGGTCCCGCGCCACCATCGCCAGGATTCGAGAGGGGTGAGACGGCCTACCCGGCCCTCTCACCCCTCACTTCTCACCCCTCACGTACCCCATCCCCTCTCACGTACCCCCACCCCTACCCCGGGTCGTT
>CAZJZC010000018.1:3746-23713 GCA_964550365.1 uncultured Gemmatimonadales bacterium
ACCCCTCACGTACCCCATCCCCTCTCACGTACCCCCACCCCTACCCCGGGTCGTTCCTACTGAGGTGATGGCGGTAGGGGTAGGTGAGGAGGGTAGGGGTAGGCGAGAGGTGAGGGGTGATGGGTGATAGGGTCCACGCCGCCATCGCCAGGGCGCGAGAGAGGCGAGATGACCTACCCGGCCCTCTCACCCCTCACTTCTCACCCCTCACGTATCCCTTCCCCTCTCACCCACCCCCACCCCTACCCCGGGTCGTTCCTACCCGTCGGCAAGATCATGCTCCAGGGCATATCGCACGAGATCGGCGTTGGTCGCCACCCCGAGCTTCTCGAGGATCCGCGCCCGGTACGACGACACCGTCTTGGGATTGATGTCCAGTTGGGCGGCGATCTCCTTGAGGCTCAGCCCCCGGGCCATCATCGTGAGTACCTCCAGCTCGCGGGCCGACAGCTTCAGGTGTGGAGCCATTCCGCTGTCGTCGTCCAGGCCGGCTGCCAGCTGCTCGGCCAGGCTGGCCGAGACGAAACGGCGCCCCGCGTAGACCCGTCGGACCGCTTCGACCAGCTCGCTGGCGGAGAAGCTCTTCTGCATGTAACCCGACGCGCCGTTGCGCAAGGCAGGAACGGCGTACTCGGCTTCGTCGTGGGCGCTGAACATCAGGATCCTGGTCCGGGGCAGTTCGTCCTTGAGCGCCTTGAGGATGGCCAGGTGCCCTGGCCCCGGCATGGTGATGTCCAGCAGGACGACGTCGACCTGGTTCTCCCGGGCCGCCCCGACGACCCCTTCGCCCCTGTCAAGCTCTGATACCACTTTGATTTCCGGTGTGCGCTCCAGGATCCTGCGCACGCCTTCACGGAAGATCGGGTGGTCGTCGGCAATCAGCACTCGTATCACGGTTGTCCTCCCGGGGCGGCACTGCCTCTGGCCGCCAAAATGGGCACCGCGGGAATCCCCTACAATCTGGTCTTTGCCCTCCGGTTTTGTAAGGCTTGCCCTACGCCGTCGTTGCACGGCCCCACAGGACACCGGTCGTACTCCCTCGCGCGGACACGGTGCACGCCGATGGGCCAGCGCACGGTGGGGGCCGATATTGCCCACCGTTCGATGGCGCCGGGTAGCCCGGCATGCTCACACGAGGGGGGCCAGATGCTCGATTCGATGTCCAGCGCACTCGCCGTGGCCGAGATGCCGGTGACCGGCCGGCCGGCCTCCCGACGGAAGGCGACGGTCCGGCAAGGCCGGATCGACGGCGGGCCCGCGACACGCGTGAATCCCCCCGTCGCAGCCGGGACTCAGCGAGTGCTGGTGGTGGACGACAACCCCGTGGCCCGTCGGGCGATTGCCCGGATCCTCGAGGCTCAGGGTGTCCATGTGATCGAGGCGCACGATGGTCCTTCGGCCCTCGCTGCCGGCCGGGCGCTGGCGCCCGACCTGGTCCTGCTGGACGTGGACATGCCCGGTTGCGACGGCTACGAGGTGTGTCGCCAAATGAAGTGCGACGCCGCCTCGGCGCTGACCCCCGTGGTGATGGTCTCCGGCTACGACACGATCGAGGACCGCGTGAAGGGCGCCGAGGCCGGTGCCGACGACTTCTTCACGAAGCCGTTCGAGGCGGCCGAACTGATGGCGCGGGTGCGTCACGGCCTGCACCAGAAGCACATCACCGACGGCCTCGAGGAGGTCGAGTCGGTGCTCTACACCATGGCCCGCATCATCGAGGCACGCGATGCGGACACGCAGGGCCACTGCTCGCGGCTGTCCGACCTGGGCGAACGCCTGGGCAGGCGGATCGGGTTGTCGGCCGCCGACTGCCTGGCGCTGCGACGCGCCGGCGTCGTGCACGACATCGGCAAGGTGGTCGTGCCCGACGCCGTGCTGCTGAAGGCCGGCCCGCTGACGGACGACGAGTGGCGGGTCATGCGGGAACATGCCGCGGCGGGCGAGCGGATCTGCGCTCCCCTGAAGACCTTCGACGCGGTGCTGCCGATCATCCGGCACCACCACGAGCGGATGGACGGCAGCGGCTATCCGGACGGACTGGCCGGCGATGCCATCCCCATCACGGCCCGGGTGCTCCAGATCGTGGACGTGTACGACGCGCTCACGATGAACCGGCCCTACAAGAAGAAGCTGACGCCCCGGCTGGCGCTCAGCGTCATGGAGGACGAGGTGCGGCGCGGCTGGTGGGATCCCATGGTGTTTGCGGCGTTCACGTCTATGGTCATGGAGGAGTGCGATGGCGCGCGTACTGTTGGTTGAGGATGACGGACTGCTCCGCAAGAGCGTCCACCGGATCCTCGAGCGGGCGGGACACGAGGTCTGGGAGACCTCGGGACCCAAGGTCGCCCTGCACATGCTGGCGCAGGTGCCGGTGGACATCATGATCACCGACCTGTACATGCCGGGCATGAACGGCCTGGATCTCATCCAGGTGCTCGACCGCGACCGGTGCAAGCACGTCATCGCCATGACGGGCGGGGGCGTCGCGCGCGGGCCCGGTGACCTGCTGGACGAGGCACGGCGGGCCGGGGCCGAGTGGACGATCGAGAAGCCATTCGAGGCCCGCGAGCTCGTCAACGCGGTCGCCACGGTCATGCAGGGCGGCCTGGCGGCGTAGGGATAGCCCTACGGACGCCGGGCGTGCCCGCACAGGCCCGCACGGCGCCGTCCGATGTCGGCGCCGTGGCGCCGGCGGCAACTTGATCACGGGCACGGCAGTACCCCATGAACGAACCCGCGCCGGCGGCGCGACGAACGGGAGAGCGGCAATGTCGACGACCAACCAGAGCCTGATGACGGTGCGCGGCCACGACGGCTGGAACCGCGGCGCCCGCGTGGACGTGGAGGTGGCCGGACGCGGCATGCCGGCCCCCGCGTGGCACGGCGGTCAGGGGTGGATCAGCGCGGCGGGGCGGCCGGTCGCGGTGATCGACGTCCGCGAGGACGACATGAACCGGCCCGGCATGCTGCTGGTCATGAAGCTGGTGATCACGGCGATGATGCTGGCGGTCTCGGCCATGGCCGGCGCCTGGGTGGGCCAGCTCACCTGAGCGACGCGCTCGGGCCGGACGCGGGTCCGCCGGACCCGTCCACGATTGACGACGACGCGCGGATCGGCGTAACATCGGAGACGATGGCGCCGATCCGCGTTGTGCTGGCCGAAGACCATGCCCTCGTCCGGGCCGGCCTGCGATCCCTGCTCGATGCCATCCCCGGCGTCGCGGTCACCGGCGAGGCGAGCGACGGCCAGGAGACGCTCCGGCTGGTGGCCGCCCTCCGCCCCGACGTCCTGCTGCTCGACATCACCATGCCCGGCCTCAACGGTCTCGATGTCTGCGCCCGGGTGAGCCGGGAGCACCCGGCGACCCGGGTCCTCATCCTCTCGATGCACCAGAGCGAGGAGTACGTCCGCCACGCGTTCCGGGCCGGCGCGGTCGGCTACCTCATCAAGCAGGGTGACCCGGAGGACCTGGTCATGGCCCTGCGCGCGCTGGAACGCGGCGAGCGCTACCTCAGCCCGGCGGTGCCGCCGGCGGTCGTGGCCGCGATCGACCGTGAATCGCGCGACGCCGGTCCGCTCGACCGCCTGACCCCCCGCCAGCGCGAGATCCTCCAGCTCGTGGCCGAAGGAGCGTCCAGCAAGGACGTGGCCGGACGCCTCGGGCTCAGCGTCAAGACCGTCGAATCGCACCGGACCGAGGTGATGCGCCGTCTCGATGTGCACGACCTCGCGGGCCTGGTCCGGCTGGCCGTGCGCGAAGGGCTGGTCTCCGCCGACAGCTGACACGGCCCGTACCGTCCTGCAGCCCGGGCACCTCAGGGTATTCCCTGATGCCGGAAGTCACCGCGCCAGCCCATCATTCATCGAGTCGTCCGTTCCGTTCAGGAGGCCCGCCTGTGTCGACAGGCCGAGCCCGCGCCTGTGGCGCGGCCACCACAAGGAAGTGGGTCGCCCACCCGGCGACGACCGTGCCGGCCGTGCACCGGTCGGCCGCGTCGCGGTCCGCTCCCGCGTGGCGCATCGCCCACCGCCGAGGCGGCCGGTGAGTCGCCGCGTCGCGCCGGCGCCTCGGTCCAGCGGCGAGTCCCGGCGGACGTCGAACGTCCTGCGGGTCCTGCTGGTCGAGGACAACGCCGTGGACGTGCTGGTCGTCTCGGCGATGCTGAAGGAAGCCGGCGCCGCCCAGCCCGCCGTCCTGACCCAGGCGGGTTCCCTGGCCGAGGCCCTCGCGAGCTACGAGCGCCTGCGGCCCGACGTGGTCCTGCTCGACCTGTCACTGCCCGATGCCGCCGATCTCGACGGACTCCGCGCCTTCCTGGACCGCGCGCCGGATGCCGCCGTCGTGGTGCTGACCGGCGAGACCGACGACCAGCTCGGTGAGACGGCCGTGGCGGCCGGCGCGCAGGACTTCCTCGTCAAGGAAGGGCTGACCGGAGCCTCCCTGCGCCGGGTCCTGCGGTACGCGCGCGGCCGGCGCGAGGCGCTGCGCGCGTCGGAGGAGCGGTACCGCCGCATCATCGAGGGCGCCCTCGACGCCGTCATCACCACGGACAGCGAGGGCCGCATCATCGACTGGAACGCGCGGGCCGAAGCGATGTTCGGCTGGCCGCGCGCCGAGGCGCTCGGGCGCCTGCTGTACCAGACCGTCTTCCCCGCCGCGCCGGGCCGGATCGGGCCCGGCGACCCCAGCTTCTGGATCCGCGTCTCGACCGTGCCGGCCGTGGGCGAGGTGCGCCTGACCACGGCCCGCCGCCGCGATGGCACCGACATCCCGGTCGAGGTCGCCGTCTCGGCGACCAGCCAGGACGCCGCCGGCCTGTACACCGCGTTCGTCCGCGACGTGACGGAACTGCGCCGGTCCGAGGCCCGGTCGCTGGCGGCCAGCAATCTCGCCGCGGACCTGATCCGCTCGATGCCGGGCATCTTCGCCCTGGTGGACCCGTCGGGCAGGGTCCTGCGCTGGAACCAGAACGTGGAGCGGATCCTCGGGTACACGGCCGAGGAGATCGCCGCGATCACGGTCCTCGACTTCGTGCGCCCGAGCGACCGGGCGCTCGCCGCCGAGCGCATGGCGGAGGTGTTCCACCGCGGCGAATCGAGCCAGGAGCTTTCGCTCCGGCGCAAGGACGGCTCGGCCGTGCAGTTCTACCTCAAGGCGCGCCGGGTCGAGATCGACGGCGCGCCGCGGATGCTGCTGACCGGGCTCGACGTCACGGAGCGGCGCCAGATGGAGGCCCAGCTGGTCCACGCCCAGAAGCTGGAGAGCATCGGCCGGCTGGCGGGGGGCGTGGCGCACGACTTCAACAACGTGCTGGCGGCGGTGCTGTCGTTCTCCGACCTGGTGCTGATGGACAGCGCCCCGGACGACCCGCGCCGGCCGGACGTGGAGACCATCCGTGAGGCGGCCCTGCGCGCGACCGGCCTGACACGCCAGCTGCTCGCCTTCAGCCGCCGGCAGGTGTTCTCCCCCGAGGTCTGCGACCTGAACGAGCTGATCGCCGGCCTCGACCGCATGCTCCGCCGGCTGATCGGGTCCGACGTCGAGCTGGCGACCCTGTTCGGCGAGGAGCTCGGCGCGGTCGAGGTCGACCCGGGTCAGATCGAGAGCGCCATCGTCAACATGGCCATCAACGCGCGCGACGCGATGCCCGAGGGCGGCGTGCTGACCATCCAGACGCAGAATGTCGGCGACAGCGTGCGCATCACGGTGTCCGACACCGGTTGCGGCATGACGGACGACGTGCTCCAGCATGTATTCGAGCCCTTCTTCACCACCAAGGAACCCGGCAAGGGCACCGGCCTGGGGCTGGCGTCGGCCTACGGCATCGTGCGCCAGAGCGGCGGACAGATCTCGGTGACGAGCGCGCCCGGCAAGGGGTCGAAGTTCATCATCGACCTGCCCATGGTGGACGCCGCCACGCACCTCGCCTCCCGCCGGCCGTCGGGCTCCCTGCCGGGCGGCACCGAGACCATCATCGTCGCCGAGGACAACGACCTGGTCCGCCGGGGCGTGACGGCCATGCTCGCGGCCCGGGGGTATCAGGTCCTCCCGGCGACCTGCGGCGAGGACGCCGTGGGCTACGCCGACCGGCATCCGGGGCCCATCCACCTCCTGCTGGCCGACGTGGTGATGCCACGGATGTCGGCGCGGGAACTCCGGGAGGCGATGCTGGCCCGGCGGCCCGGGACCAGGGTCCTGCTCATGTCGGGCTATGTGGACGAGTCGGCCCGCAGCGCGGGCGTCGCGGTCGAGGACTTCCTCCACAAGCCGTTCACCGCCGAGGCCCTGGCGATCAAGGTCCGCGAGCTGCTCGACCGGCCCTGAACCCGCCCGGGAGCAGGCTTTCCGGGCAGTAGGACAACCCCTACACGCCGCCGTCCACAGTCCCCGCACCGCGGCGCCGTCCGCGGTGACGCCGGCCCCGCGGTGCCAGGCCTAGAATGGTCCCGTGCTCACGCTCCTGACGTCGTTCGGACTTCTCGCGGCCGTCCCGGCCGACGACTGCGCCGGCCGTGCCGCGCGCTGCGACGACTCCCGTCCGGCCGCGAGCGCGCTGGCCCGCATCGACAGCCTGCTGGCCCGGGACTCGCTCCCGGCCGCCGCCCGGCTCGCCGACTCGCTGCTCCGCTCGGGGATGGCCGAACCCGCCCGGCTGGGCCACGTGGCCGCCCTGTTCGGCCGGTTCGACGCCGCGGCCCTCGCCTTCGGCGGTCTGGACCCCGTGCCGGGCACCACCCTGGCCCTGCTCCAGCTCGCCGCGGGCGTGGTGCCCGCGGATCTCGACGACCTCGAAGCCCGCCTGCTGGGCGGCGCGCCGACCGACTGGCGCCTGCGCTCGGGCCGCGGCAGCGCCCTGCGCGCCCTGACCGAACTCGGTTTCCACCTGCGCGGCACCGGCCCGGGCCTGGTGGCCACGGCCGAGGACCCGTCCACCCTGCTGCTGGTCTACCAGGCGGCGCGGGATACGGCCGGCGTGCGCGAGCAGCTGGCGGCGGCCGACGCCGCCTGGCGCGGGCTGTCGCGCCGCAACGTGCCGGCGCCGCTGCTGCTGGCCGAGGCCGAGCTGTTCCTCGGCGACAGCGCGGCCGCCCTGCGCCGCCTGCGCGCCTTCGACCGCGAGTGGTCGGCGATGGACCGCGGCGTCATGTGGGGCATGGTCGGCAACGCCTGGACGCTGGGCCGCGCCTGGCGCCTGCTGGGCGACCTCGAAGCGGCCGCGGGCCGGCCGGCCGACGCGGCGCGCGCCTGGCGTCGCGTGGACGAACTGTGGGACGGCGGCGACCCGGCCGTGCGCGAAGCGGTGGGCGCCGTGCGCGCGGCGCTGGGCGCGGGCGCCGCGGCGGTGACGCCGTCGCTGCCGGTGTTCCTGCGCGCCAGCCAGACCGGGTTCTCCGAGCGCTACCGCTACGACGCGGTCGCGTGGATGCGCCTGCCGTTCCAGCCCGACTGGGACCGGCCGCTGGTGGCGGCGCGGCTCACCCTGCTGGCCACGGAGCGTGCCACGCGCTCGGCCGGCGGCGTCATCACCTACCGCCAGACGTACGATTCGACCGCGCTGGCGCTCCCGGCCCTCGGCAACGCCGGCGACATCCGGCTGTCGCTGCTGCGCGAGTCGCTCGGCGCGCTGGCCGGCCTGCGCGCGGTGACCGAAGCCGATGAGCGCGGGCGCGTCCTGCGCCGGTCGGTGTCCGGCCGCGCGGCCCTGCCGGCCGAACTCGAGCGCGCACTGCTCGGCGCCGCGGGCTTCGGCCCCCTGGGCGCGGCCGTGCCGTTCCCGGCTGCGGCGGTGGGCGTCGGGGCCGCCTGGACCGACTCGCTCAGCGTCTACGTGCCGGGCGGCCTGTTGGACGACGGCGCCCGGATCGCCGCGACCTACACCCTGCGGCGCGTGGCGCTCATCGGCGGGGTGCGCACGGCGTTCATCACCGTGGATGCCTCGACCGGCGAGCGGCCCACCGCCGACGGCGGCCGGGTGTCGGCGACGCTGACGGGTGAACTGGTCTGGGACGTGGACGCGGGGGTGGCGGTGCGGCTGGCGGCGAGCCTGCGGGCCACGGCCTGGGACCGGCGGGGCGTGGCGACCCCGGCCCGGGTGCTGATGACCGCCCTGCGCCAGCCGGCGCCGGCGACCGACCTGCGGGCCGCGGTGGCGCTGGCCCGCTGAGGCGGGCTAGAACTCGAACGCCTCCATGCGCCGCAGGGCGATCCTCAGCGGCACCACCGTCGCCGCGATGCAGACCGCCGCCGCCAGGACGAAGGCCCCCACCATGAGCGGCGTCACCGTCAGCGGCTCCTCGTTGAAGGCCGCCCGCAGGTAGCGGTAGACCGGCACCGACTCGATCACGATCACCAGCGTCAGCAGACCCACCGTGGCCATCATGAACACCAGCCCGCCGAAGCTGGTGGGGATCTGCGCGGCGTTCTCGGTGTCGAACTGCGGGTACAGCGTCCCGAAGGCCAGCGCCATGGCGCTGATGGCGAACGTCAGCAGCAGGATGGTCCCGACCCCCACCACCATCATGAAGGGCGTGGCGCGCAGCAGCACGTTGGTCAGCACCGTGATCGCCAGCGCCAGCACCAGCAGGGGCAGGGTCCCCACCCAGTACTTGCTCCACAGCAGGGCCCTGAGGTCGAGCGGTGAGCTGCGCAGCAGCCACATCTGGCGGCCCTCGAGGCTGACGGCCGGGAAGATGAACCGGGCGGCGATCGATGCCAGGACGAATCCCGCCAATCCAAGGTTGAGGAAGCTGACGACCGACACCAGGAAGAACGGCACCTGCTCGCCGCGGAACAGCGGCAGGGCCTTGATGTTGAACAGGTACACCGCCAGCAGGGCCGCCAGCAGGATGAGCTGGCTCCACTGGGTGGTGTCGCGGAAGAACAGCCGCAGGTCCTTGAGGATGAACTCGCGCCGGGCCGGCCCGAACGGGGTCAGCAGGCTGCCCAGCGTGAAGCTGATGAACCCGCCCTTCACGAACCGCTCGGCGCCTTCCTGCGCCTTGGTGTAGCCCGCGTGGTACAGCCGGTCGTGCACCCAGGCGCCGGCCGTCACGAACACCGCGGCCGTGGTCCACAGCAGGTAGAGCGACAGCCAGTCCATCCGGCCGGTGAGGTAGCCCATGATCGCGCGCTGGGACCACTCGCTCGGCAGGAACGGGGACGTGGGCGTCCGCAGGACGGCGATGAAGTCGAGCAGGCTCTGGAACCCCTCGGGCCGGGCCAGCTGCTCGGGCCGGATGATGCGGAAGACCAGGATGAGCCCGGCCGCCGCGCCCAGGGCGACGATCGAGAGGAGGTCGCGGGTGCGCCGCGCCGGGAACACGTTGACCAGGATGGTCGTTGTCGCGGCGCCGATCACGGCCGGCAGGACCAGGTAGGGCAGGACCGCCGCCACGGCCACCAGCGGGAACAGCAGGCCGCCGCCGTACACCACGCCGTAGGCCGCCAGGATCGGCACGGCCATCAGCGCCACCATCCACGAACTGCCGACCAGCGTCTCCAGCAGTTTGGCCAGGTAGATGCGCAGGGTATCGACCGGCGAGCTGACCAGGAGGTCGAGGTCCTTGGAGAGGAAGTACGCCGACAGCGCCGTGATGACGTTCGACAGCAGCAGGATGCTCGCGAACGCGAGCAGCACGATGCCCAGGAGCTTGCCGGCCAGCAGGATGCCGATCTCCTCGGTGTTGCGGAAGTAGCGCAGCACCCGGAACAGCACGCCGAAGACGGCCAGCCAGAAGAAGACGCCCACGGTCCCCAGCACGATGGCCTTGCCGCGGCCGCCCTCGTCGCGCTCCTGGCGCAGGCGCGTCAGTGCCGTGCGCCACTTGGGGATCAGCACATGGCGCAGCGACGGCTGGACCGTGACGGCCCGGTCGGCGGCCGCGGTCATGCCTCGAGCACCGCCTTGAGCTCCCGCGCCGCCGCGCCGCCGGTGAGCCGGAGGAACAGGTCCTCCAGGGCGCCGACCTCGTGCTGGCGGCGCAGTTCGTCCATCGAGCCGTGGGCCACGATGCGGCCGCCCTGGATGATGGCGATGCGGTCGCACAGCGCTTCGGCGATCTCGAGCGTGTGGGTGCTCATGAGCACGGTGCCGCCGCGGTCGCAGAACTCGCGGAACAGGTCCTTCAGCAGGCGCGCGCCCCGCGGGTCGAGGCCGACCATGGGCTCGTCCACCACGATCAGCTCGGGCCGGTGGATCAGCGCGCTCGAGATGATGAGCTTCTGCCGCATGCCGTGCGAGTACGACTCGACCAGTTCGTTCTTCCAGGCCGCCAGCTCGAAGATGTCGAGCAGCTCGTCGATGCGGCGCTCGACGATCTGGCCGTCCTGCCCGTAGAGCCCCGCGACGAACCGCAGGAACTCGGCGCCGGTCAGCTTGTCGTACACGAACGGGCGGTCGGGGATGAAGCCGAGCTTCGCCTTGGCCGCCATGGGCTCGCGGGCGATGTCGTGGCCCCCGATGCGCACCGTGCCGGCGGTGGGGCGCAGGATGCCGGCGATCATGCGCAGGGTGGTGGTCTTCCCGGCGCCGTTGGGCCCCAGGAACCCGTGCAGGGTGCCGCGCGGCACGTGGAGCGAGACGTCGTCCACGGCGCGGAAGCTGCCGTAGAGCTTGGTCAGGTTCTCGAGGTCGATCATGCGCCCGGGACGACGGTGAGTTGGAGCCGGCCGATGAGCCGGACGAGTTCGACCTGGCGGGCCAGTCCGCCGATGACGAAGCGGAGGTGCGCCGCGTCGGCCGGGAACTGGCCGAAGGTCGGGTCCACGGCCACCCACTCGCCCAGCCACACCTCGGGCCAGGCGTGGTAGTAGAAGCGGCCGCGCAGGTACACCACGCCCGCCGCCGTGCGCGCGGGCAGGCCGGCGGCGCGGGCCAGCGCCACGTACAGCACCGTGTGCTCGTTGCAGTCGCCGCTCAGCGACGCGAGCACCTGCGAGGCGCTGGGCACGCTGATGGTGATCTTCTTCTCCAGGTTGTCGTACACCCAGCCGGTGAGCAGCTCCGCGGCCCTCCCGGCACGCCGCTCGCGGCCGAGGATGCGGCGCGCCTGCGCCTGGATGCGCGGGTCGTCGCTCTGGACCAGGGGCTCGCTCTGGAGCGCGGCGGCGACGGCGGAGTCGCCGCTGCCCACCAGGGGCAGCCGCGCGTCGTAGAGCCGGGGCCGGGGACCGGGGATCGCGCCCACGCCGGCCTCGCGGGTCACGATCAGGGTGTCGCCGGCGAGCCGCTGGCGGCCGCCGCCGAGGTCGAAGCCGCCCAGGCTCACGTTGCCGAGCCGCACGCGCAGGACGCTCAGCGCCTCGGGCCGGAGGGTGGCGTTGGCCGCGATGGCGGTGGTGTTGATCAGGTCGGTCCCGGTGCCGGCGGGACGCGTCACGCCCCGATCACGGTCCAGCCGGTAGTTCTGGACCGCGATCTCGAACGCGGTGCGCTCCATGGTGAAGCCGACCGGCGAGGTGGCCCGCACGATGCTGCCCTGGCCGTCGATCCACGACTCCATGGTGATGCCGCCGTACGTCTGTGACACCTTGAAGGCCGGGATCGTGGCGTGACTGGCCGGCACCCAGCGCCTCGCCGTGCTGTCGAACACGGCGCTGTCGGGGACCACGAACGTGCTCTCGGCCAGCACCGTGATGGCGACCTCGCGCGTCTGCATCAGCATGGGGTCGAAGGTCCGCACCGTGTAGGTGCGGCCGGCCCGGAGCTCCCCGCCCACGGCCAGGCGCATGTTCACCAGTTCCGGGAGCACCAGCGGCCGGTCGAGCCGGATGCGCTGGCGCGAGGGGGACGTGCCGCCGGCATCCACCTCGACGGTGAGCACGGTGTCGCCCTCGACCCGGCCCTGGGCGCGGAAGCGTGCCGCGTCGCTGTTGAGCTGGGCGTCGAACGAGACCAGCCGCATCTGCCGTGTCAGGTCGATCATCGTGACGATGCCGACCTTCTGCACGGCGCCGAGCGCCTCGATGTCGAGGTTGGTGTTGTTCTGGATGGTGATCGAGGTCGGCGTGGTGTCCACGGTGCTGGCCGCGTAGCCCACCGCCGAGCCGCCCATCGTCAGCGCGTAGTAGCTGGCGCCGGGCCCCACGAGCGTGGCGCCCTCGGCCATCAGCTGGCCGCGGGTCTTGAAGTACTCGCGCTTGACCAGGAGACCGAGGCCTCCGAGCCAGGCGAACACGATGGTGGCGGCGACGACGGAACGCTTCAGGTCCCACCCTGCCCGGTGCGGGCGGCGATCATGGCGGCTTCGGACTCGTTGGCGGCGACGAGTAGTACAGTAGCCGGATGATCGGCATTCTGCATGTGGGCGCGCAGGACGGCGAGGAACGCGTCCAGCGCGGCCTCCGGGGCGAGGTTCCCCGCGGCCGGCACCGGCACGGCCAGGCTCTGGAGCTGCCACTGGGTGCACTGCCACAGCGCGGCCTCGGTGGCCCGCCGCACGCTGTCGGTGGTGACGGTGTCCTCGGCGGTGCCGAGGACCAGGTGGACGGCGAACTCGTGCGGCAGGTCGCCGGCGCCGGTGACGACGGCCGAGCCGACGGCGAGTTCGCGGTTGACGCGGATCTGGGAGATGAACGACGGCCCCGCGGCCGCATCGAGGCGCCGCAGGGCCGCGGTCAGGGGTTCGAGCCGTGTCGTCGCGGGCCGGACCACGGCGTCCGCGATGACGGAGGCCAGGTCGCCCGCGACGCCGTGGATCAACGCCGGCCGACCTCGCGCGATTTGCGGTACATGCGGGCCGCGTCGTCCGGGCGGCCGAGCCGGTCGTAGACGATGCCGAGGCCGTAGAGCGCCCGGGGATTGTCGGGCATCAGCTCGGCCGCGCGCTGGTAGGCGGCCATGGCGCCCGCCAGATCGTCGACGTGGTTCAGGGCCTCGCCGAGGTAGAAGTGGGCCGGCCCGCGCTGGGGGTCGAGCTCCACGGCCCGCCGCAGGTGTTCGACCGCCTCGGCCCACAGGCCCTTCTTGGTCATCACCACGCCGAGGTTGAACAGCGCCTCGGGGTGATTGGGTTCGGCGCGCAGCGCCCGCTTGAGGTCGCGTTCGGCGGCCGCGTACCGGCCCATGCTGCCGAGCAGGGCCCCGCGGTTGGTGAGCAGGGTGACGTGCTCGGGCTCGACGTCGAGGGCGCGGTCGTATTCGACCAGGGCGCCCGCCTGGTCGCGGGCGTTCTCCAGCAGGAGGGCGAGGTTGTTGCGCGCCCGGATGTGCCCGGGCGCCCGGCCGAGCAGTTCACGATACAGCTTCCGGGCGTCGAGCAGGCGGCCCGCGTCGGTGGCCTCGCGCGCCTCGGCATACAGCGCCTCGACCGGGTCGATCGCCGGCGCGGGGGCGGCCACCGGCTCCTCGGACGTGTCCGACAGCCCGTCGCGGCGCGCGGCCGGCCCGGGGTCGATGGCCAGCTCGGTCTGCACGGCGGCCGCGCGGGCGTCCCGCGGCATCTCGACGCTCAGGTCGAGCTGGCGGGGGTCCGTCGAGTCCGCCAGGTACTCTTCCGCGGGCGCCTCGTCCTCGTCGAGCAGCAGGGCCGGCGCCTCGATGACGTCCCACGGGCTCAGCCCCTCGATGGGAAGCACCGGCGTGTCGGATTCCGCCCGCCAGGGCGCGGCCGCGACGGGCGCGTAGGCCGGCGTGAGGCGCTCGGCGCCGGGCCGGCGGTCGGGGTCGGGGCTCTGTGCGGTCAACTGCCGGTTACGTCGTCTCGACCGACCCATCTCGTGTCTCCGCGCTCAGCCAGTCCAGGTAAGGCTTCAGTCCGCCCGCGATGGGCAGGGCGATCAGTTCCGGCACCTCGTAGGGATGCAGTCCGGGCAGCGCCTGCTTCAGCGCGTCCCAGCGGTCGACGGTGGTCTTCAGCAGTATGACCGTTTCGCCGGCTTCCTCGATCGCGCCCTTCCACCGGTAGATGGATGTGGCGCCGGGCAACACCGTCCCGCAGGCGATGATCCGCCGCTCGAGCAGCGCGCGGACCAGTTTTCCGGCGACATCCTCCGACGGCACGGTGGTGACCGCCATCAGGTAGAACGACGCGTACGCGTTAAGGCTCACTCGCCCAAGCAGTTGCGGGGGTAGCCAAAATGGGAATCCCGGGCGTCCGGCGCAAGGGCCGCAGCTCGGCGCCGCCGAGCGCCCTCACCGGTCGAGGCCGGCCGGACCAGGCACGGGCGGCGTGCCCGCGGCCGGCCGGCCTGGCGCGGCGTCCGGCGGCTCAGGGTACGCCCGCGGGCACCTCCGCCCCATCGTTGACCAGGGCCCAGTAGTCGAGCGCGCCCGGCTGGGCCGTCAGCGCCAGGAACCGGGGCAGGGTCTGCAGCAGCTGGGCGCTGAAGTGCCCGGGCAGGGCGTTGGGTGACATCCAGCCCCGGTCGAACCAGCTGCGGATGATGACGCTGGTCGGCCCGGTGGGCAGGCTCCGCATGTTGGCCGCGAAGGCGTCGAAGGTGCCGTAGCGGAACAGGTACTGCTCCACGTTCGAGGCGTAGAACACCGACAGGGTCAGATCCGACTCCCGCAGCCACGCGCCGATGGCGCGCATGGCGTGCGGCCCGGCGAGGTCGCCCACCACCGGCACGACGCGGTCGCGCCGCTGGAGGTCGCGCACCACCCGCCAGCGCTCCTCGCTCGCCAGGTAGCTCCCGCGCCCGCCGTCGCGGTCGCCCTCGAGGTAGAGCCGCCGCACCGTGGGGTAGTTGCGCCGGCCGGACCGGTTGCTGCTGCGGTAGCGCAGGTCGAGGCCGGCCGCGGCGAACTCGTCGTGGAACCGCCGCATGGTGGCGCGGTCGGTGTCGCTGAGCGGCACGCCGTAGCGCTCGACCCGCCGCATCAGCTGGAGGTGCGTGCGGGCGTGCACGCCGCTGTCGGCCGGCGTGCGGTCGAGCCAGGCGATCAGCGAGTCGAGCGGCCGGCCGGTCCAGTCGCCGGCGCGCTCGGGCGCCGGGCGGCCGTACAGCATGCCGAGGTACTCCGCGCGGTTGCGGGCCGACTCGAACATCGCCTTGAGCAGCAGGTGCAGCAGCAGGTTGTCGCGCCGGATGTCGATGATCACCGCGACCGCCGGGCGGATCTCGGCGATGTAGCTGAAGCCCTGCTCCGGCCCCACCCCCACGTAGGCGCCGCCCCGCACGCCCAGGTCCCGCAGGCCGCCGAGCACGTGCAGGTAGGAGGTCTCGTTGGACACCAGGTTGTCGGAGTCGAAGTAGCCGCCGGGCTCCGACAGCCGCGCCACCAGCCGCGCGAACCCGGTCTCCTGCGCCGCCGCGGGCGGCACGGCCGCGCAGGCCAGCGCGGCGAGCAGCAGCAGGCGGCGGACGCTCATCGGCGCAGTCGGCGCTCCTCGTCGTACGGGAAGATGTCCACCACGTCGCCGGCCGCCTCGCGCTGCTGGAGGCCGCGCCACCACGCGGGGTCGTACAGGCAGCCGTGGGCGGCGAGGAAGCGCTCCCGGATGGCGCCGCTGAACGGCACGAAGCGCGCCAGGTCCTCCGGGAAGACGTCGTCGGCGCCGACGTGGTACCAGGGCTCGTCGGCCAGCTCGTCCTCCGGCGTGCGCGGCTCGGGCAGGTCCCGGAAGCGGCACTCCTCCAGCAGGCGCAGCTCGTCGTAATCATAGAATACCACACGGCCGTGCCGCGTGACACCGAAGTTCTTGAGCAGCAGGTCGCCGGGGAAGATACCGGTGGCCGCGAGTTCACGGACCGCCCGGCCGTAGTCGAGGGCGGCCGCCTCGGCGGCCGGGGCCGGCGCCTCGGCCATGTACAGATCGAGCGGCCGCACCTGCCGCTCGGCGTACAGGTGGGCGACGACCACGTCGTCACCGACGACGCGCACGGTCTGACCCGCGTTCGCCAGCAGGTCGGCCAGGAGGGCCGGGGCGAAGCGCTCGCGCGGGAAGGTCAGGCCCTCGTACTCCTGGGCCTCGACCAGCCGTCCGGCGCGGTCGTGGGCGAAGACCATGGTATAGCGGCGGCGCACCTCGGCCGGCGTGGTGCGCTTGGGCGGCGGGAACTCGTCGCGGATGACCTTGAACACCACGTCGAACCCGGGCATCGCGAAGACCTCCATCACCATGCCGCGGGCGCCCGGGGCGCGCTCGAACTTCTCGCCGCCGCGCATCAGGTGCCGCTGGAGGCTGCGGTAGAACTCGGTCTTGCCGTGCTTGTGGTGCCCCAGCGCGGTGTACAGCTCCGCCACCGGCTTGAGCGGCATGAGGGTGCCGAGGAACGCGATGGTGTCGGCCGGGCTGGCGACGTCGGCCCGGAAGTACGATCGCGTGAAGCTGAACACCACGCTGACCTCGGCCTCGGTGAACAGCGCCGCGTCGACCCGGACGCCCCGGTCGTCGTGCACCAGGGCCAGCACCAGCGGCATCACCCGGTTGCCGCCGCGCGCGCGCCCCACGAGGTAGGCGCCCTTGCGCCGGTAGAACACCGGTTCGAGCACCTCGAGGGCTTCGAGCGCGTGCGGCGCCTCGCCCGCCGCCCACGCGGCCGCGATGCGCTCGCCGGCCAGCCGGGCGTCGCCCTCGGCGTCGGCCCACGGCACGGCGAAGGCGTACTGGCCGAGCATGGCGCGGACCGCGGACGCCGCGTCGGGCTCGGTGGCGTAGTTCCGGAACGAGACCGTCCGGATCGGCCCGGGCACCCGCTCGAAGCGGAAGTCGAGGTACTCGACGCCGGGATTGGTCCCCACGGTGCGCAGGACCCGCCGGGTGACCGAGTTGAAGAAGGTCTCGGCGATCTCGCCGGAGGGATGCCCCAGCACCGCGCGCGCGTGGGCGGCGCGCACGGCGCTCCACAGCGCCGAGTCGCCGGCGCGCGGGCCGAGCAGCGGCACCAGCTCGTCGAGCACGGCGCGCAGGGCCTCGCCGTAGAGCGCCAGCCGTTCACGGCCGTCGGCCATCGCGCCGTGCCAGTCGCGCTGCTCGAAGCGGCTCCTGGCGCGCCGGGTGATGGCGAGGAAGGCCCTGTGGTAGCGCTCGAACCCGCGCGCGACGACCTCCGCGCCGCGCTCGGCGAGCGGCCCGGGATCGGTCACGTCGGTGGACGGTGCAGGGTGCACGCCGGTCCTTCCTGCAAACACCGGGCCGCGCGGCGGCCCCGGGCCAATCTACAGCGGCCGGACCGCGACTGGCGGCCCGCCGCCATGACGGCCATCTTGCGCCGCATGGCTCCGACGAGGAACGCCCTGCAGGATTTCTACCCCGACGACTTCGCCTGGTGCTACGGCTGCGGCCGGCGCAACGAGAGCGGTCTGCACGTCCGCACGTTCTGGGACGGCGAGGAGACGGTGGCCCGCTTCGCGCCGCGCCCCGAGCACATGGCGATGCCCGGCTTCGTCTACGGCGGCCTGATCGCGTCGCTGGTCGACTGCCACGCCATGGGCACGGCCTCGGCGGCCGCCGAGCGGGCGGCCGGGCGCGACATCGGCGAGGCGCCCTCGCCCCGCTTCGTCACGGCCGCCCTGCACGTGGACTACCTCAAGCCCACCCCGCTCGGCCCCGAGCTCGAACTGCGGGCGCGCATCGTCGAGCGGAGCGACCGCAAGGCGCGGATCGCCGTCAGCGTCCGCGCCGCCGGCGTGGAGACGGCGCGGGGCGACGTGGTGGCCGTGCGCATGCCGGCCGCCATGCGGCCGGGGGCCGGATGACGTTCTTCACCGCGGCGAGCATCCGCTTCCTCCGCGGCCTGGCGCGCAACAACGCCCGGGCGTGGTTCGAGGCGCACCGGGCCGACTACGAGGCGTCGGTGAAGGGGCCGATGCGCGCGCTCATCGAGGAGATGGACGTGCGGCTGGCGCGCCTGGCGCCCGAGATCATCGGCGACCCGAAGCGCTCCATGTTCCGCATCCACCGCGACATCCGGTTCTCGAAGGACAAGTCGCCGTACAAGACCAACGCCGGCTGCTGGTTCTACCACCGCGACGGCGCCAGCCACGTCGGCAGGGAACGCGAGGGCGGCGGAGCGGGGTTCTACTTCCACCTCCAGCCGGGTGCGTGCTTCGCGGCCGGCGGCCTGTGGATGCCGCCGCGGCCGGCGCTGAACCGGCTGCGCGACGCCATCGCCGCCGACCCCGCTGGATTCCGGCGCGCCGCGGCGTCGCCCGCCGTGCGGCGCCGGTTCGGCGGCCTGAGCGAGGAGGCGATGCTGACGCGGATGCCGCGCGGGTTCGCCGACGACCATCCCGCGGCGGCGTGGCTGCGCTACCAGTCCTTCACCCTCCACCGCGGGCTCAGCGACGCGCAGGTCACCGGCGCGCGCCTGCCCGCCCTGCTCGAGGCCGAGTTCAAGGCCATCCTGCCGCTGGTCCGCTGGCTCAACGCGGCCCTGGGCCTGCGGCCCGCCACGCGGCGCTGAGCTGCGAGGCGGCCGCGCGCCGCTGTCGGCTGGCCATCACCGCGCCGCGCCGGTACCTTGCCGATCACCCTTCTGTTCCGAGGCGCCTCGCATGGGACGCATCATCGGCAGTGTCGTCGCCGGATACATCGTGATGTTCATCGCCGTGTTCGTGGGCATGTCGGCGGCCTGGGCGGCGCTCGGGGCGGGCGGTTCGTTCCGGCCCGGCCGGTGGGACATCTCGACCACCTGGGCGGCCGTCAGCGTCGCGGTCGGGCTGGTCGCGGCGGTGCTGGGCGGCCTGGCGTGCGCGGCCATCGCGAAGGACGGCCGCGGTCCGAAGGCGCTCGCCGGTTTCGTCGTGCTCCTCGGCCTGGCCCTCGCGATCCCGGTGATGACGAGCTCGGTGAACGTCGCCGATCTCGGCCCGCGGCCCGAGACCATGTCCATGATGGAGGCGATGACGAAGGCCCAGTCGCCCCCGTGGATGGCCCTGCTCAACCCGCTGATCGGCGCGGTCGGCGTCATGATCGGCGCCGGTCTGCGGAAGGGTCCGACGGCGCCGGCGTGAGGCCGCGCGGACCGGTCGCTAGCGGGCCGCCTCGAGCCAGCTGATGGCGAAGAACCCGTCGCGGTTGCCGCTCCGCAGGATGGCCCGCGGCGGCAGGTGGGCCGTGCCCGGCGCGAACCCGGGCGCCGAGCGCGGGTGCGGCGCGATCTGCCCGCCGCTGACCGTGACGGGGAACCGCTTCACCACCGCGCCGCCATCCCCGTCGAGCGACAGCAGGTAGCTCCCGTCCGTCAGGCCGGCCAGGTTCAGCATCGTCCGGGCGGCGGGCATGACCGACATGTCCACGCACAGATACTGCCAGTCATCCGACGAGACGATCACCGGGCCGCGCACCCTGGCGACCTCGGTCGCGCCGCGCAGCAGGCGGGCCGTGAGCGGGCCGCGGGCCCGGTTCGGCATCTCGCGGGTGCTCGGCCACCAGCAGAAGCGCAGCGGCACGGCGGCGTCGGCGACGGGGACCGCGATGAACGCCAGCGAGACGCCAGGGTCCCTCGCGCACCCAGGTCCGCGTGGGATTGTAGGCGTCGCCGCCGGCGACCTGGCTCAGCGTCACCGGCACCTCGGTCAGGGTCCGTCCGCCGACCTGGAAGGCCAGCGTCAGATCGCCGGCCTGCGCGATCGCGAACCCGCCGGGACTGGTCCGCTCGGCGATGGAGACGGCGGGCACGTCGGCGGCGGGGCGGACGCTCAGCTGGTCGCGCGCGATGGTCGCGCCCCCCCGCTGGACCAGCAGCAGGCCCTCGGTCGTGCCGGCCGGCAGCAGCAGGGCCTGGACGTCGCTGACCATGAAGCCGCCCATGGCCGGATAGAACCGCATGTTGAGGATCGAGATCCAGTCGAAGGCCGGCGGCGGAGCCTCCTGGGCCGGTGCGGCGACGGCGAACGACAGGGCGAGCGCGGGGACCAGCAGGACGCGGCGCATGGGACGGCTCCGTCGGACGGGGTCCTCCATGCACGGTCGCCGGCCCGGATTCGTCAAATGGCCCGGCGGGACCGCCGGACCGGCGCCGCCTAGACCGGGGTGCTGACGTCCTGCGGCTTCCCCTCGCCGGCCAGCCGCTTCT